>JACUUS010000221.1 GCA_014859215.1 Dehalococcoidia bacterium
AATCTCAATCCTCAAATTGTGATAAGTATTTTATGTTTTCGGGCCTCTTTTTTATGACTTGTTCATCATTTTTGGAATAGGATGGTTCCAGCGCATTCCCCAGGTGGCGGCGGAAAGGACTTGACACAAGAAGCCATAAACGCTATAGTGGCCGCAGTGGCTCTTAGCGTCCATTGTAGCATTCGGGGGGAGGGAATGGCATGGACACGAAGCGGAGACGATCGATACTCGAGCCATCCGCGAAGTTCGTCTCGAAGACCGTGATCTCATTTGAGGTGAGAATGGTCGATACGGTGGTACCTGACAAGCTGCTGCTCTTGCTGGTAAATACGCTTGACAAGCATGTACCGCCAAAGGCGATTAAGGGCGTCATCTACGGGCTGGACAAATTGCCGGCTAGAGTGAGGGCATCCCTGATCTCGGCGGCGGACGACTATGTTCCCGACTCGGTTGCAAGCTCCAGGAAGGTGTCAGCGGTTGTTTCAAACGTGGGCAAGTACGTGCCCGATCGCATTATACCGCCGGACTCAGCGGACGAATGGTCGAACGTAAAGAGCAAGTTCCATATCCCTACACTGCTTTCGAAACGCAACTACCGGCTTGAGAACTAGCTGAGTATGAAGCACGAGCATCCCGAATACGGAAAATGCCCTCACTGCAACGCGCTCAGGTTGCACAAGTCTGGGACTATTTATGTCAAGGAAGGCCCCCGACAGCGCTATTACTGTCGCGCCTGCCACAAGACTACCATCAAGCCGAGGCGGCAAATGGACCTGCCTCTAGAGCACCAGCAGCGCGAGCAGGCCAGGCCCTCGATTCCCTCACAGTAGATTTTCCCGAAGCAGGTCTCGGGCGCGCCCCGGTCCAGGAGCCGCCCTGATACCTGATACAGGCTCTCTCTCCCCTGCTCAATCTCAGCCCTTGCGTGCCGCACGAAACCCCATTTCTCAGTTGTCGCCCGCCCTTCCAGCGGCTATACTGGGATGGATTTCCTTGCGATTTTGCGTATGAGCGAGCACTTGACTTCTGAAGACGAGAGATTCATGCGCAGGGCCTTGAGCCTTGCCCGCAGGGGACTGGGCAGGACAAGCCCTAACCCCATGGTCGGCGCGGTGCTGGTCAGAGATGGACGCGTGATCGGTGAAGGCTATCACCGGCGTTTCGGCGGACCTCACGCGGAGATAGAGGCAATCGCCGACGCAGGTGGGGATACTTCCGGGGCTACACTCTTCGTCACGCTTGAGCCGTGCTGCCACCTGGGCAAGAAGACTCCGCCCTGCCTGGATACCCTGCTCCGCCATGACCTCAGAAGGGTCGTTATCGGCACAATCGATCCCAACCCGGCCGTCAGCGGCAGAAGCGCAAAGGCTCTCCGCGATCACGGCATCGAAACGGCAACCGGCGTCCTGGAAAAAGAATGCCGCCGTCTGAACGAGGTCTACTTCAAATACATCCGCACCCGCATGCCATTTGTCACCATCAAGTATGCCGCCACCCTGGACGGCAGGATAGCGACGGCTGCTTCCGCCTCGCGCTGGATAAGCTCCCCGGCCTCACTGAAGCTGGCGCACCGGCTGAGGAGCCTGCACGACGCGGTCCTGGTGGGCGCGGGGACAATCCTTGCCGATGACCCGCGGCTTACCGTCCGCCTGGTGAGAGGGCGGAGCCCTGTGCGATTCGTCCTCGACAGCAGGCTGAGGATTCCCGTCGATGCCCGAGTACTGGATGAGCAGGAAACCGCGAAGACGCTGATTGTGAGCACACCGGGAGCGGATGCGGAAAAGGCGGCGCAATTGGCCGGAAGGGGCCTGGAGCTTATGACAGTGCGGGAGGACCAGGCCGGCCTTGTCCACCTCGACGACATGCTGCGAAAGGCTGGTGAAAAGGGAATCTCGTCGGTCCTCGTGGAGGGTGGGGCGACGGTGATCACCTCTTTCATTCGCCGGGGACTGGCAGACAGGTTCGTGGTCATCCTGGCGCCGAAGATCCTCGGCAAAGGGATAGAGGCCGTGCATGACCTGGGCATTCTCGAAGTCAGGGACGCGCTTGGGCTCACTTTCACCGGGGTCCGCAGGAGCGGCGAGGATATCGTGATCGAGGCAAGGCCCGCTACCGGCGGAGCTCACCGGTCACCGGGAAGCAGTTGACCTCCTGTAACGGCTGCGGAGCTGTCCGCACCCGGCCTCTATGTCCTTTCCCCGCGAGACCCTGAGGCTGACCGATATTCCGCATGCCCTCAGGACTTTCTCGAACCCGGCAATTCGCGGCGCTGACGGCGGGGAAAAGGTGCGGTCCGCGGTCGGATTGCCCGCGATCAGATTGACGTGCGTATTCATGCCTTTGAGCAAATCGGCCAGCTCGCGGGCATTCCCGGCGGAGTCGTTAACGCCCCCGAAAAGGGCGTACTCGAAGCTCGGCGCCCTGCCGGTCCTCTCCAGGTAATCAGCACAGGCCTCCAAGACCCGCCTCAAAGGGTACCGCTTATTCACGGGCACGAGCCTGTCCCTCAGTCGATCGTTGGGTGCGTGCAGGGACACGGCAAGCTCCACGTGTACCGGCTCCCGCGCGAGGCGCCGTATCTGCGGGACCAGGCCGGCGGTCGAAAGGGTGATATTCCTCGCGCCCAGGCCGGCGCCGCGCTGCGAATTGAGAATCTCGATGCACTTCTTGACGGCCTCGTAGTTCGCGAGGGGTTCGCCCATTCCCATGAATACCACGTTCGTAACCGGAGGCCTGGACGGTCCCGTCGCGTTCCCGGCCCGTTCGGCTTGCACGGTACGCATGAAATAGAGGACCTGGTCGACGATCTCGCCCGCCCTGAGGTTCCGCTCAAACCCCTGCTGGCCGGTAGCGCAGAAGGGACAGCCGATGGGGCAGCCAACCTGGGTGGACACGCACACCGTGCGCCGTTCGCGGCTGGTCGCCCTTTGCGCATAGAGCATGAGACCGGATTCGACCGTCCTCAGGTCATCGAGCCGGAAGAGGGCCTTCCGCGTCTGCTCGTTGTCGGAAACCCGCTCAGCGGCAACCTCGATGCTGTGCAGGGATATGGTTGCAGCCAGCTTCTCCCGAAAGGCCAGCGGCAGATCGCTCATCTCGTCAAAAGAGGTGGCCAGCCGGCGGTAGACCCAGTTGAGAAGCTGGTCCGCCCTGTAAGAGGGCTCGCCCATATTCCCGATCAGCTCTTCCACCTGCGACGGCGAGAGGTCTA
>JACUUS010000222.1 GCA_014859215.1 Dehalococcoidia bacterium
TTTTTCAGCAGACAAGATCTCGGGCAGTTGGCCGAAGCGGGAGCGGACTTCATAGTATTTCCCCCCGAGAGTACCCCTGCTTCAGTCTTGAACGAAGAAAAACCAGGCAAAGTACTCCGCATCGATTCTGGACTTGCCGAGGACCTGGCAAGGACCATCCAGAGACTGCCCGTGGACGCCGTCCTGATAGTCCAGGAACGAAAAAGAGAAGCAACACCTTTATTCATACAGGACCTGATGCTGCTGGAGCGCATCGCGGGACTAACCGGCAAGTATCTGCTGGCTGAATTCCCCGCGGTTGCGCCCCTGGACGATGTCGAAAGCTTGTGGTCTATCGGGGTACGCGGATTGATCCTCGAACTGCCAGGTAAGAACCCCGAGGAGAGAATTTCGCAGGTAAGAGAAACCGTTCGCAGACTTCCACGAACAAGGAAGGTTCGAGCGCGGATGCGCGCTACTGTTCCTGCGATGCGTGAAGTGGAGCCTGAACCCGAAGAAGAGGAAGAGTAAGAGCTAGCCGAGCACGAACGAAAGCACGATAAGAAGTGTCAGCATCGCCCCAGAAATTATGCCCACAACCCGCAGGTCTTCCTTGACGTGACTGTACTCAGCAGCAGCTTCCTTCGTGTCGCTTCGCGCCGCAGGCGCAGTCCTGTAAGGGGCATACCGTGTCTGCGCCTGTTCGGGAACCGCGACAGTGATCGGTTCGGACGCGGTATCCTCCAGCAGGGGCGCTCGGCCTCGCTGCTTCTTCTTCCGCTCCTTGCTGATCTCCGAGTACCTTGCGGCTGTTCTGCGCGATTTCCTCGCCATCTCAGTCCCCTCCCATCTTTCTCATCCCGGGCGGCGCTTCCAAAAGCTATTCTATGACGTCGCAAACTTTTTGGCAATGCATGAGAGCGAGAAAATCCGCATTTCCAGCAGAGAATGAAGCAATGTTGTGCCGGATACTTGCGATGTGGTAGACTTTCGCTTACCCTCAGAAGAAAGGGGTAAACGGCGCATTCATGGTGCGCGGAAGGGGGAGCAATGACGATCAGAGAACCTTTCGTGGCCGGGCAATTTTATTCCTCGTCACCCCGCGCACTCCAGGCAGAAATCAGGGGCTTCACAGGCGAAGGCGGGCCCAGGGAAGAAGTAATCGGCGCGATTCTGCCTCACGCGGGATACCTGTATTCGGGAGGGGTCGCTGGTGCGGTCATCTCAGCCATAGATTTGAAGGATACCTTCATCATTCTCGGGCCTAATCATTCCGGCCGTGGGAGGCCCTTCAGCATAATGACGGAAGGCTCATGGAAAACCCCGCTGGGTGAGGTCAAGATCAATTCGGAACTTGCCGGGAAGATCGTTGCGGGATCACGTCACCTGGAAGACGATATCGTAGCGCACCTTTTCGAGCACTCGATTGAGGTCCAGCTTCCTTTCCTGCAGTACTTCAAGCCGGATGTCCGCATAGTGCCGATCGTCCTCGGGCAGGCACCTCCGGCGGTCTTCAAGGAAATCGGCCTGGAGATTGCCGGCGCAGTGAAGGAATCTCCCGCGGAGGTCGTCATCGCTGCAAGCACCGACATGACTCACTACGAACCTCATGACCCGGCAAAGGCGAAAGATGCCCAGGCGATCCAGGCCATACTCGGAATGGACGGAGATGAGCTCATAGCCCGGGTTCAGGGCCTCAACATAACCATGTGCGGCTACGGGCCGGTCATCGCTCTGATTTCAGCCGCGAGGCGCCTGGGCGCAGCAGAGGCAAGGCTCGTGAAATACCAGACCAGCGGAGATGTAATCGGCGACTACACGAGCGTGGTGGGCTATGCGGGAATCATCATACCGCAGCCAAGGGGGGTTAGGTGAAGAACGATGTAGCACACCCTCTTGTCAAGCTGGCGAGAAATGCCGTTGAATGCTTTGTAAACGGCCGGCGAATACCCCGCCCGGTAGAATACACTCCCGAAATGCGTGAGAGAGCGGGGGTTTTTGTAACTATCAGGAAGCACGGGGAGCTCAGGGGCTGCATAGGTACATTTGAGCCTACACAGCCTGATGTTGCCGAGGAGGTCATTAACAACGCAGTGAGTTCAGCTACCCGTGACCCCCGCTTCCCGCCCGTGTCGGTTGACGAACTTCCGGACCTGACATACAGCGTGGACGTGCTCTCAACACCTGTCCCGGTAGAGAACAAGGAGCAGCTTGACCCAAAAATGCACGGCATAATCGTAGAATGCCGCGGCTTGCGCGGTCTTTTGCTTCCGGATATACAGGGCGTGGACACGGTAGAGAAACAGATCGACATCTGCCGGCAGAAGGCGGGCATCTATCCGGATGAGCCCGTCAAGTTGTACCAGTTCGAGGTGAAACGGTACCACTAGGCAGGGAGCAGAAGTCTTCAAGCCGAAAATGAGCCAGACAATGAAGAGAGCAGGAAAAGGACCGGGCCTTTTTGAAAGCCCCGCAGGAAATGAACCTGACCGGGAAGCGCCTCTGGCTGCCAGAATGAGGCCGCGCAGTTTCGACGAGTTCACCGGCCAGCAACACATCATAGGCAAGGGCCGCGTCCTCAGAAGTAGCATCGAGGCCGACCAGCTACCCTCCATTATCTTCTGGGGACCGCCCGGTAGCGGCAAGACCACCCTGGCCAACATTATCGCCCGGGTCACGCGCTCACATTTCAGCCCGATATCGGCTGTGGCAGCCGGTGTGGCGGACTTGCGCCGCATCGTGCAGGAAGCCAGAGAGCGGCGCAGGACCGGACAGCGGACGATTCTCTTCATTGACGAAATACACCGCTTCAATAAGGCGCAACAGGACGCTGTTCTGCCATACGTCGAGGACGGGACCATAACCCTGATCGGCGCCACCACAGAGAATCCTTCCTTCGAGGTAATCGGCCCGCTGCTGTCCCGTTGCCGCGTTTTCGCCCTGCGCGCTCTCTCTGCGGAGGAGGTCGGGCTTATCGTCAACCAGGCTCTGGCCGATCAGGACCGGGGTCTCGGCGAGATGAACATCGAGCTTGCCGAAAAAGCTCTCGACTTCCTGATTATTATGTCAAACGGAGACGCCAGGGTAGCGCTGAACGCTCTTGAAATGGCAGGTTCGGCGACCTTCCCTTCCAGCGACGGCAAGCGCCACGTAGGACTGAGTGAAATTGAGGATGCTCTTCAA
>JACUUS010000223.1 GCA_014859215.1 Dehalococcoidia bacterium
TCCGCCAGGTCTCCCTTCCTGCCCAGCACATGGTAGATCGCGCCCAGTATCTCTTCGTTGTCGATGAGGCGGCCCATTCCGACAAGGCCCGACGCCAGCCTGCCGTATCCCGGGCCGACGATTATGTACCCGCGCGAGCGGATTCTGGCGATATTCTCCTGCGTCACAGGATTTGCGTACATGCCGGCATCCATAGCCGGCGCAATTATGACAGCAGCCCTGCTAGCCAGCACAACGCAGCTCAGCATATCGTCGGCCAGCCCCGCCGCTATCCTGGCAATGGTGTTGGCGGTAGCAGGCGCGACCACGATCACGTCGGCGCGTTCGGCCAGAGAGATGTGCTCGATTTCATATTCGGCAACCGGTCCCCACATGCTGCTGACAACCGGCCTGTGAGTAATACTGCGAAAGGACAGCTCCGTAACGAACTCGGTTGCCGCCGCGGTCATGACCACATCTACCTCGAGCCCCTTCTGGGTCAGCTTGCTCGCCAGGTCCACGGCTTTGTAGACTGCGATGCTGCCGGTGACACCGAGAACTACGTTCTTACCCTTCAACAGCTTCCCTTTCTTCCGCTAACGCTCAGCATTAAGCTCATGGATTATGCCCAGCCCGATCATCGCCAGATCGGGCTCTATGGCGTCGATTATATCAGTTTCACTGGCTATTACGCCGGCCAGGCCCCCGGTCACAATTACCTTCGCCTTCCCGCCAAGCTCCCTGCGCATCCGGGCAACGATTCCTTCTATGAGCCCGACATACCCGAAAATGATCCCCGACTGCATAGCCGAGACACTACTCCTGCCGATTGCCTTCTTTGGCCTGACCAGTTCGACGCGCGGCAGCTTTGCCGTATGCTCAAAAAGGGCCTCCGCCGAGATTCCTATTCCCGGCGCAATCGCGCCGCCGAGGTAGTCACCTTCTTCCGAGACGGCGTCGAACGTGGTAGCCGTCCCCAGGTCGATGACTACAAGCGGTCCGCCGTAGAGCCTGTGCCCGGCAGCCGCGTTGACCACCCTGTCCGCGCCTACCTCCCGTGGATTGTCTATGGCCACGCGCACGCCGGTCTTGATCCCCGGCCCCACTACGAGGGGAGATGTAGAAAAGTACTGCCGGCAGAGCTCTTCAAATGTCGTGACTACAGGCGGCACTGAGCTTGAGATAATAGCGCGGTCGATGTCTGCGAAAGCCAGTCCTTTCAAAGAGAAAAGATTGAGCAGGGCCGCCGCATATTCATCGGCCAGCTTGTGGACATCCGTTCCGAATCTCCATGAAGCGCGCAGGCTCTCACCATCGAGTACGCCGACAACAGTAGAGGTATTGCCGATATCGACAGCAAATAACATCGCTGCAAGCCTCCTGCGCCGTCATCACGGTTCCAAAACGCATGCGACGGCGCGAGGCCAATTATAGCGGAGTCAAGGGGAACTTACAACGATTCCTGCGGCTGCCAGCCCGGACCCAGCCCCATTAGTTTTCCGTCAGGCTCTTCCTGCCGGGTCGGAATCGCCCTTCCCGCCAGCTTTCGCCTGAGGCATTCCACGCCTTTTCTGGTATCGCTGGCCACACGTTCCTTATCGCAGTTGTTGACCCTGTACTTGAATAGCCAGTAAGTGAACTCCTGCAACTCCCGGATATAGATTCGCTCATCGTGCCCGTAGCCGCGGTCTTCCCTGAAACGCCCGAGGAGGACCTCCAGGGTGGCGCCGTAAACCCTTCGATAGCTGTCCTCGAAGCCCGGCTCCCTGGCCGAGAACACGTGCGCCTGACGTTCCTTCTCAATTTCTTCCTCGACCGCGAGAATTATGAACCTCTCGACGGTGACTCCATAAAAGTAGTTCAGGTAGGCTGAATACTTGACCTGACCGATCAGCGCCTTGAACCGGTCCTCCGTAATGTCTTCCGGCAGCCTGCCATAGAAGAGTAAGTTGCTAAGCTGGTCCTCGGGGATGCTTCCGGCTATTTCGCCGGCAAGCCTCTCGGCCAGAAGCACCCAGTCGAAAGCCTCTCCGCCGATCAGGTAGCAATAGCGTTCCCCGTTGCGGCGCTCTTCCGGACAGGTCCACAGGCCTATGGCTTCCAGCAAAGAAATGTGCCACGGCCGGCCCGCGGCTACAGACTGCCTGAGATGAATTACCGCCTCGGCATTCTCGAGAGCTCCGGAATCACTTGTTTGATCTCCGCCTGACATTTACAAAAACCCCGGCTGCACGTGAACGCTAACCCGTTCTACGCAGTTTCTCCGTCTCCTTGTCGACCTGTTCACGTCTCCAGCGCTCGAATCCCTTTCCGCGGAAGGCGAACACGCTTACAAAATGGGCGAACAGTACCAGTCCCCAGGCTGCCAGGATGAGAACGAACCAGTAGAATTCCCTGGAGAAAACCATGTTGACGGCGATTAGCACGGCGTTGACTGCAACGAATGCCGCGAGGTGGCGATAGAAGCCAATCTTCTCAGCGACTATCTTTTCGGCCCTGTGCAGGGTCATTTCCCTCTCCGTGTCCTCGATCGCCATTCTCTCCTGTTCCCTCACGGGTTCAGCTCCCCGCCTATTTCCCGCAGCACTTCTTGTACTTCCTGCCGCTCCCGCAGGGGCACGGGTCGTTTCGCCCCGTTCGAGCTCCTGCCGCCACCTTGCCCCGTTCCTGCTCTCTCGGCTTCTCGTGCTTGACAATGCCCACGCGGAAAATTGTGTGCACTATGTCCTGCTGAACGCCGTCCATAAGCTCCTGGAACATCTCGTGCCCCAGCCTTTTATAGGCGACCAGCGGGTCTCTCTGGGCAAGGGCCTGGAGTCCGACTCCCTGCCGCATGTTCTCCATAGATGTGAGGTGATCGATCCAGCGCGTATCGATGGCGCGCAGCATAACCAGCCGCTCAAGTATTCGCATGTTGGCCGCGCTGATCTCATTCTCGCGCGCTTCGTAGAGTTCGTCCGCTTGACGGAGGAGCATGTCGTCGATTTCCTTGCGGCTCATCCGGGACAGCGTCTCTCTGGTCATTTCCGCCGCAAGCGGCATGATTCGACCCACCGCGGCGATCAGCCCGTCAACATCCCAATCATCACCGTGTTCGTCGCGCAGGTGTCCGCGGACAGCTTCGCTGATCGCAGCCCGAACCATCTCCTGTATGTTCGCCTTCAGGTCGGCGCCGCCCAGT
>JACUUS010000022.1 GCA_014859215.1 Dehalococcoidia bacterium
GACGGTTCCAGCTTCCTGGAGAGGCGGTGCAGGGTATTGATCAGGATCGGCCTGGTCTTTCGCGGGTCGATTATGTCATCGGTGCCCTGTATCGCGCCGAGCTGATAGGGCGACGCGTACTCGCGACGAATCTTCTCCATGAGCTCGCGCCGCGCCTCGTCCGGGTTCGCCGCCTTCGCGATTTCTGCACCGTAGATCGCCTCCGCGGCACGTTCGAATCCATCCGGGCGCACGTCCGCCGTGGGCCAGGCGTAGACCGCGTCGCAGCCCATTCGTTCCGTACCCATCATGAGCCTTGCCGCGCCGTAGCATTTTCTTATGTAAACTGTAATCCGCGGAACGGTGGACTCGCAAATCGCGAACACCGGCTTCGCGGCGTTCCTCTCCAGGCCGTCCCTGCTCTGCTCCTGCTCCACGCTCGGCAGAAATCCCGGCGTATCCACCAGGTAGACCATCGGTATGTTATAGCAGTCGCAGAACCTGATGAACCGGGCCTGCTTGTCCGAGCTGTTCACATTCAGGCACCCCTCAGACACGGCCGGGTTATTCGCCACAAAGCCCACTGTCTGCCCGGAAAGACGGCCGAACCCGATGATCATGTTGGGCGCGTACAGCGCCTGCAGCTCGAAGAAACGGCTGTCGTCGACAATTGACCTGATTACCTCGTGCATATCGTAGGGCTGAGAGACATCCACAGGGACGATCTTTGCCAGCTTCTCGTCCGTACGGTCCGGGCTGTCGCCGGTATCAACAAAAGGCGGCTTCTCTTTCCAGTTGGAGGGCAGGAAGCCCAGGAGCTCGCGGCAGGCCGCGATCGCCTCCTCGTCGCTTTCCACCAGGAGGTCGTTCGAACCGGTGACCTCCGAGTGCAGCAGCGCGCCTCCGATCTCCTCCTCCGTTACGTCCACAAAGGTGACCGCCTTCAGTATGGGAGGCGAGGCCACGGACATGAAAGCGATGTTGCGGCGCATAATGACAAAATCGGCCATGATCGGCGAGTACGCGGAGCCGGCATAGCAGGGACCCAGCATGAGGCTGATATGCGGCACTACGCCGGACATAATCGGCGGGTAGTACATGAATCCGCCGCCGCCGCCGACCGGGCTGCCCCTCACGGGCACCTTGAAACCTGCCCTTCCGAAGAGGTCATGTATTCTTATAGCGCCGGAGTCGACCATGCCCACCAGGGGGATGCCCTCCTCCATCGCCTGCTCCATGGCGCGCGCGACCTTGCTGTTCTGGATGGTCGACTGAGTCCCCGCAAGGACCGTGAAATCATGCGCATAGGAGTAAATATCGCGCCCGTTCACCTTCCCGAAGCCAACGATTACGGAATCACGCGGAAGCTCCCGCTCGTCGATATCGAAGCCCGTCTTCATGGGCTTCGTCCAGATGCCTATTTCCTGGAACGTGCCCGGGTCGAACAGCTTCTGAATTCGCTCCCAGGCCGTGAGCTTGCCGCGGCCATGCTGCTTCTCGATATCCGCCTTGCCGCCCCCGGGTTCCAGCTTCTTTCTGCGTTCGTCAAGCTCCTGGATCAGCTCTTTCATATCTGCCATCAAATCTCCTCCGGTTATAGCCGTATGTTTTCGTGCTTGCGACCGGGCCTGTCCTCGTGCCGCTGGGACAGCGTTTTCAGGGCCTTGATGAGGAAAGGCCTGGTATCCCGGGGGTCTATGAACTCCTGTGCCCATTCACGTTCGAGCGCCTGGAACTTCTGCTGCATCTCTGCTGTGCGCTGGGCCTGTTTAGCCTGTTTGGCCGCATCGTCCTGGATGGCCTGGAATTCCCTCTTGTAGATGATTGATACGGCCCCCTCGGCCCCCATAAGCCCGCGCTGCACAGTCGGCCAGGCCACGTCCAGGTCGCCGCCGAGAGTGGTGCCCGGCATCCCGAGCTGGCCGCCGCCGTACAGCTTGCGGATCGCGATCGTGATCTGCGGGACGGTTGCCTCGACATTGGAAAAGACCAGCTTGCACCCGTGGCGGATAAGCCCCCTGGTCTCTTCGTCCACCGCGGGCAGGAAGGCGGGAGTATCGGCCATCCATACGAGTGGAATATTGAAAGCATCGCAGAAGCGGACGAAGCCGGCCATCTTGTCCGCGGCGTCCAGTGTCAGGGACCCGCCCATGGCCTGCGGATTGTTCGCCACAACTCCGACGGTCTGTCCGGCCAGCCGCATGAACCCGGTGATAAGGTTGTTCGACCACTGCCTCTTGATTTCGAAGAACTCGCCCCTGTCCGCTATGAGCGATATGAGCTTCTGCATGCTGTACGGCTTCATGGCGTCAAAGGGCACGAGCTGGAGAAGCTCCTCCTCCCGGCGGTCGGGGTCGTCTCCCGTGTCCACCAGCGGGGGCTTCTCCTTATTGTTCGAGGGTAGAAAGGCGACAAGCTCCCGGCACCGCTGCAGGCACTCTTCCTCGTCCTTGGCGAGCAGATCGCAGCAGCCGGTTTTCCTCGCATGTACAGACGATTCTCCAAGTTCTTCCGCGGTCTTGCCCTCGGGCACAGGCCCCACATGCATGTAGCTTGCCTTGCGGACCATGAACACGAAGTCCGACAGCATCGCGGATATTGCCATCTCCCCCTTGCAGGGGCCCATGATCAGCGTAATCCGGGGGATGACCCCTGAGGCCATCGTCTGGAAGTAAGCCATTGCTTCCGGAGAGTAGAATCGGTAATACTGGACGGCATCTTCAATCCGCGTGCCTTCCGAGTCGACAATGCCGATGATTGGCACCCTCGCGTGAATGGCCTTCTCCATGACCATGGATATCTTGCGGGCGTGGATGTTTGCAAGAGTGCCGCCCAGCACGGTGGCGTCCTGGGCCCACAGGTAGACAGGACGTCCTCCAATCTCACCGAAACCCACGGCGACGCCGTCAGCCGGGCTCTCCTCCCGGTCAATGGCGAATCCGGTAGCCAGGGGTGTGCCCCAGATATCCAGCTCCTGGAAGCTGCCCGGGTCGAGAAGCCTGCCAATCCTTTCCCTTGCCGTCATCTTTCCCCGCTGGTGCTGCTTCTCGACAGCCTCCGAGCCGCCCCCCAACCGCAGCGCATCCCTCAATTGGTCGATTTCCGCCAGTTTCTGCTTCATCAAGGCCAGATCGTCCATGCTCCCTCCTTAACAGGCATGCAGGAATTCTATTCTCTTCCCCTACTATCGTCAAGGTTATCGTGGACGTAGTCGACTCAAGCCCACTCAATCGACTATAATCATCTGGATGCTGTTGTTCAGGAGGGGATGGTTTGACAGATAAAGACCTGCTCGAGGTTACGAGCGCCGCGCTGAATCCTGCCGCGATTATCTCAAGGGTCATGGATGACGACGGGGGCGCGGTCGCTGTCTTCATCGGCAAAGTACGCGGAGTCTCGGAAGGCCGGCGCGTTGCCACACTCGAACACGATGCCGGCCCCGAGGCTGCCGGAAAGCTTCTCCAGTCGGTCGTGCGCGAGATGAGGGGAACGTGGCCGCTGGGGAAGATCGCGTTCAGCTACCGCACCGGTCCCGTAGAGGCCGGGGAAGTGACGGCCGTGGTAGCCGTTAGCGCCGTGCACAGGCAGGAAGCCTTTGCAGCCTGCCAGCACGCCATGGACTGCTTCAAGGGCATGGTTACGGCCAGGGAAGTGCTTGAAGATGAGTAGCCCTGTGCGCGCGGAGAATTTTCACCTGAAAGCCGACGGGCTCAGGCTGGCCGCCCAGCTGTACCGGCCGGAAGCGCCTCCACCCTGGCCGGCGGTGTGCATGTGCCACGGGGTGCCCGCTGGAAGGACTCCGGACCCATCCGACAGGGGCTACCCTGCGCTTGCCGAGAAGTATGCCGCCGGCGGGTTCGCCGTCCTCATATTCAATTTCCGGGGCGCGGGGGAAAGCGAAGGCAATTTCGACATGCTGGGCTGGACCCGGGACCTGAAGGCGGCTGTGGACTATCTCCACACCCGCGACGATGTAGACCGTACAAGGCTGTCTCTCATGGGCTTCAGCGGAGGGGCGGTAGCCACCGTTTACTGCGCCGCCAATGACAGGCGGATAGCCGCAGTGGTCTCCTGTGCCTGTCCGGCCCGTTTCTTCGACATAGAGGATTTCAGCCGGATCGAAGAGTTCCTGGAGCACTGCCGCCGCATAGGGATCATCCGGGACCCGGGTTTCCCGCCGTCAGTCGAGAAATGGGCCTCCGATTTCGACAGGCTCAACGCCCTCCAATGGATAGACAGGATCGCGCCGCGTCCGATCCTGATAGTCCACGGAGACAGGGACGAGACTGTCCCGCCGCGCCATGCGTGGATGCTGTATGAGAAGGCGGGAGAGCCGAAAGAGATCGCCATTATCGATGGGGCCGGGCACAGGCTCAGGACCAACGAGCCCGCCATGAATACCGCCCTGGCCTGGCTGAAGAGAGTCGCCGGTCCTTCCGGGAAAGAATAATGTCCACCAACGGTTCCACAGACAAGCGTAAGGTCCTGCTCGTGAACCCCAACCAGGTGAAGCCGCCGGTCGGACCGCTCGCGCTTGATTACCTTGCCTACGCGCTCGAAGAGAACGGCTTCATTGTCGATATCCTGGACCTGTGTTTCGTCCCTGATTTCGCCCGCGCTATCGCCGACTACTTCGCCAAAAACGAAGTCATGGCAGTGGCCGTGACGCTCCGCAACGCGGACGACACCTTCTTTGTCACACAGGACTTCTGCCTCGACAGGTACAGGGAAGTCGTCGAGCGCGTCAAGAATCATACCGGAGCCCCCATAGTGCTGGGCGGTTCGGGATTCTCGGTCATGCCTCGCGCTGTTCTCGACTACTACGGCCTCGAACTCGGCATCTGGGGGGAAGGCGAGATAACCCTGCCGCTGCTTATTAGGAACCTGGATACAAAGGCTAGATACGGCTTTGTTCCCGGCCTTCTCTGGAGAGACGGGAATGTATTCAGGCAGAATATGCCCGTCCACCTCGACCTCGCGGATTTCAATCCCCGGCGGACCGCGATCGATAACAGGAGGTATTTCCTGGAAGGCGGGATGGCCGGAATAGAGACCAAGCGCGGATGCCCCAGGAGCTGTATTTACTGCGTGGACCCTGTCGGGAAGGGCAGGAAGCTGAGGTTGCGTTCACCCCGCAGCGTCGCCGGCGAATTTCAAGCCCTGCTCGGACAGGGAATCGACTATGTCCACTTATGTGATTCGGAATTCAATATCCCACCGGAGCACGCTCGTGAAGTATGCCTCGAGCTGATCGCGCGAGGCCTGGGCGGGAAGGTCCGGTGGTATACATATGCCACCCCGGCGGGCTTCTCGGCAGAGCTTGCCGGGCTTCTCAGGAGAGCAGGGTGCGTCGGAATCAACTTCGGCGTCGACAGTGGCTCGGACAGGATACTGAAGAGGCTGGGCCGCGACTTCAGGCAGGAAGACCTGTTCAGCGCGGCTGACGCGTGCCGGCGGGCGGGTATAGTGGTCATGTTCGACCTGCTCCTGGGCGGTCCCGACGAAACTCCCGAGACTCTCCGACAGACCATCGAGGTCATGAAGATGATTTCTCCTCACCGGGTGGGAGCTTCGCTGGGCATTCGCGTATTCCCGGACACAAGGATTGCGGAGCTGGTCCGGCAGGAGGGCCTCCCGGCCCTGAACCCCAACCTGCGTGGGTACGTTGACGGCAACGGGGGCTTCTTCTTCCCGGTCTACTACGTCTCCGCCGCGCTTGGCGATGATCCCTTCGGCGACCTTGAACGCCTCATCGACGGCGATGAACGCTTCTTCTTTTTCGGGCCTTCGGCCGGCGAGGACAGGAACTACAACTACAATGACAACTCGGTGCTGTGCGAAGCTATCCGGAAAGGGTACAGGGGCGCCTTCTGGGATATCCTGCGGAGACTGGCTCAGGAAAGATAACGGCCGGCTTCCGGCGCGCGGTTATCCTGGTTTCGCCTTCTTGAGCGCTCCAACCAGGTAGACGCCCAGGAGGGAAAGGTCTTCCGTCGGCAGGTAATCGGGGGCCGCGGCATCAAAAAGGATATTCACCGAGGCCGGTATTCCTTCTTCACCCTGGAAGTAGATGACGGCCAAGTTTATCCTGGGGAGAGCCTTGAATTTGAAAGCGGCATCTCCGGTGCGGCTGATAGGGATACCCCCAACGGTCTCCCCGGCCTTCCGGAGAGACTCAACATCGTTTCCGAAGGCTGCAAGCAGCGGACCGACCGCCATCTGCTGGAACCTTTTCCCGAACAGCGCCGAGCCGGGAAGCTGTCTGTACGCGATCCACTGGTCGGCCACCGGAGTCCCCCGGGCTTGAAGGAGGTAGTGCAGCAGGATTATCTCCAGGTACTGGGGCGCGCGCGCCGTACTGCCTTCTTCGAATATCCTGATTTCCGGGTGCTGTACCATGAACACCCTGTTGAAGAAAGGGACACGGAAATTCTTCCCATCGTATTCACACCCGCTCTTCGAGGCGACTGCATAGGGGACGATTCCCTTCATCTCTTCGAGCGCCTTCGCCAGGGCAGCTTCGTTACCCATCGCAAAAAGTATACCGTTCGAGTATCATGAGCGCAAGCGGCGCGGCTGCAAGCGTTATGCCTTGACACGGTCGAACGTGTCATTTAGCATTTGCCTGGAACGGAGTACAGCATCATGGCCTACCGTACACTGGTTTACGAGAAGCAAGATCACCTTGTGAGACTGACACTCAACCGCCCTGACAGGGGAAACCTTATTGACCTGGAAACGGCCGATGAACTGGCCGACGCCTGCCGCGAGATAAACCAGGACGAAGACGTCAGGGCCGCCGTCATCACGGGAAAAGGCAGCGTGTTCTGCTCGGGCAGCGACTTAAGCGGCATCGCAGCCGTGGCCGCCCGTGACATGAGGAAGGTTAATCCGGCAAGCGTAGCTTCAGAAGCGGTCTCTGGCGTCAACTGTCCCGTGCTGGCCGCGATCAACGGGGAGGCATCGGGGGCGGGCCTCGAACTGGCCCTGGCCTGCGATATCAGGATATGCTCCGAAGATGCGCGGTTCTGCTTCCCCGAGACCTCTCGGGGCCTCATACCGGGTGGAGGAGGCACGCAGCGGCTCCCCAGGATTGTCGGCCGGGGCAAGGCTCTCGAAATGGTGCTCCTTGCCGCTCCCATTGACGCCCGCGAGGCCCACCGCATCGGCCTCGTCAGCCGGGTGACGCCGGGCGAGAGCCTAATCGAGGACGCCGAAACGATCACCAGGCAGCTACTTGCCCGAGCTCCCATTGCTCTCAGGTTCGCCAAGGAAGCCGTCCGCATGGGCATGGACATGACCCTGAGACAGGGACTGAGACTGGAAGCCGACCTCTCGTTCATTCTGCAGACCACCGCCGACAGGTCGGAGGGAATAAGGGCCTTCCTGGATAAGCGAAAGCCGGAGTTCAGGGGTGAATAGCCGGTGAAAGACTTCGAGACACTTATCTATGAGAAGAGGGACGGCATCGCATATATTACTCTTAACCGCCCGGCTGCCCTGAACGCCGTCAATACCCGCATGAGGGACGAGCTGTACGAAGTGCTTCCTGCGATTGATGATGATCCCGAAGTGGGCGTGGGCATAGTGAAGGGTGCGGGAGAGAGGGCGTTCTCGGCAGGGGCCGACATCAGCGAGTTCGGCACGGTTCCCTCGCCGGTTATCGGACGGAGCATAAGGTGGGAAAGAGACCTCTGGGGCAGGTTCCTGGGCATCTCGAAGCCTTTAATCGCCGCCATCCACGGGTTTGCCCTGGGCGCAGGTATCGAGATGGCTATGTGCTGCGATATCAGGATAGCAAGCGAAGACGCGAGAGTGGGCCTCCCGGAGGTCGGGATCGGCATGATACCTACCGCCGGAGGCAGCCAGACTATGCCGCGCGTTATTCCGCAGGGACTGGCTGCGCATTACATCATGACCGGAGAGATCCTGAACGCGCAGGAAGCATTGCGTGCAGGCCTGCTCAACAGGACCGTGCCTCGAGCGGAGCTTTACACCGCAGCCGAGGAACTGGCGCGAAAGGTCCTTTCTCATGACCGTTATGCGGTCCGTCTGGCCAAAGAAGCCATTCATCGCGGATTGGACCTCACCATTGAGCAGGGCCTCAATCTTGAAAGCAGGCTCTTCGCCGCTGCGGCACGGCGATCCTCCCTGGAGTGAGAGTGCCTCAGTACTTTGTTTACTAATTTGCTAAATTGAGTAAAATAGGTGCCATGGTGGAGAAGTCCCGCGAAGACCTTGTCAACGAACTTGTCGACCTCCTTGTAGACTCCAAACGCACCGTGGTCTTCACCGGCGCGGGAGTCAGCACCGAATCCGGCATTCCTGATTTCAGGAGCCCGGGCGGTCTCTGGACAAAGTACGATCCTATGGACTTCACGTACCAGAAGTTCATCTCCGACAGAGAAGCCCGAAAGAGAATCTGGCATATGCGCGAGACCATCGGTTTCAGCTGGCGCGATTTCCAGCCAAACGCCGCCCACATCGCCATAGCGGAACTGGAGAAGCTGGGCAAGATCGACTGCGTGATCACACAAAATGTCGACGGGCTCCATCAGAAAGCGGGAAACTCCGAAGAAAAAGTAATACAGTTGCATGGAAATATGCAGTGGGCGAAGTGTCTTACCTGCGGCTCACGCTACCGGTTCGAAGAAGTCGAGCGATGGCTCGAGCAGGGTGTGGAGGTGCCCGACTGCGTGCAATGCGGCGGTATGCTGAAACCCGAGGGTGTTTTCTTCGGCGAGGCCATGCCGGTGCTGGAAACCATGGAAGCCGAGAGACGCTCGAAAGAGTGCGATCTTTGCGTAGTCATAGGTTCCTCCCTGGTCGTTTATCCCGCTGCGCTCATGCCTCAATACGCTCACAATTCCGGGGCGAAGCTTGTGATTATAAACGAGGGGGAAACCGACCTCGACGGGATGGCCCACGTACGAATCTGGGGGAAGGCCGGCCCCGTTATGGAGCAGGTCGTCGCCGGTCTCAAGCGAAGACTCGGTCCAGTATGAAGAAATAGGAGGGTAAACCGGATGAACACAACGGAATTCCTGATGATCACCAGTGCGATTGCGCCCGACCGGCCGGCTATCGCGTTCGACGGAAAGAAGATCACATACGAAGAGATGAGCGATCGCGTGAACAGGCTCGCGAATGCCCTCGCCGGTCTTGGAGTGCAGAAGGGTGATATGGTGGCGATCTTGCAGGTCAATTGCAGCCAGTACGTGGAAGTGTACTTCGCGGTCGCGAAGCTGGGTGCCGTCTTTGTGCCGCTCAATTTCCGCGCCAAGAGCGATGAGCTGGAGTACATGATCAGCAATTGCGAGGCGAAAGTCCTGTTCGTTGGAGAACGCTACGCTGACATGGTGAATTCCATCCGGAAAAATCTCCCCATGCTCCAGGAATGTATTTGCATCGAGGGCAAGCAGGACGGGACGCTGGAATACGAGCCCCTGATCGCTTCAGCTTCACCGGACGAGGTATTCGCCGAAATAGATGATAATGACATTACCATCCTGATGTATACGGCAGGTACGACCGGCAGGCCCAAGGGCGTACCGCTTACCCACAACAGCTTCTCGACATACGTGCTTACCAATGTGAGCCCGGTGGACCCGGAAATCGAGGAGACAAACCTCCTCACCGTCCCTCTTTACCATGTCGCGGGAATACAGGCAGTCATGGCCGCGATGTACGGAGGCCGTACTCTGGCCATGATGAAACAGTTCGAGGTAAAGGAGTGGATGAAGACAGTGCAGCAGGAAAAAGCTAACAGGGCCATGCTTGTGCCCACTATGCTCAAGCGCGTCATCGATGACCCTGACTTCAACAACTACGACCTCTCCAGCCTCAAGGTCATTACATACGGCGCAGCCCCGATGCCGTTCGAGGTCATTAAGAAGGCGATCGATGTCTTCCCCGGCGTCATGTTTATCAATGCCTTCGGCCAGACTGAGACGGCTTCGACCATAACGAGCCTGGGCCCTGAAGACCATGTCATTACAGGTACGGAAGAAGAGAAGGCCAGGAAACTCAAGAGGCTTCAATGTTCCATCGGCAGGCCCATGGACGACGTCCAGATCAAGATAGTGGACGAACAGGGCAAGGAGCTGCCGGTGGGTGAGGTCGGTGAGATCCTCGCCAAGGGACCAAGAGTAATGAGCGGTTACTGGAAGGATGCGGAGAAGACCGCCAAAGCGTTGACACCCGATGGGTGGCTGCATACCGGGGACAAAGGATACACGGATGACGAAGGCTATATCTACCTGGCCGGTCGCGGGGACGATATGATCATAAGAGGCGGCGAGAACATTTCGCCCGAGGAGGTCGAGAACATCCTGTACGCCTTCCCCAAGATCGAGGAATGCGCCGTCATCGGGGTCGCGGACCCTGAATGGGGACAGGAGCCAAAAGCGGTCGTTGTACTCAAGAAAGGCGAGACCTGTTCTCCGGACGAGGTCATGGAGTTCTGCCGCCAGAGGTTGTCAAGTTTCAAACGCCCCCGCTACGTATGCTTCATTGACGAGCTGCCGCGAACTTCAACAGGCAAAATACTCAAGCGGGTACTGAGAGAGCAATACGGAGAGCCGAAGAACGGCTGATCTGCGTCAGACAGTCTGAATGGGGCGCCTTGACGGCGCCCCATTTTCATTTCCCATGGTCAACCCTCATCCCAACCTTTGGCTCGTGTACTTGCGCACCACGGTCCGAAAGTGAAAGCCGTAAATGGCGAAGGCTACAACGAGCGGGAAAGTACGGGGCCGCCGGAAGAGGCTGGACAGGACCATGTGCCAGTAAAGCAATCTGTCCCGGTCCTTGACTCCCAGAAACCATATCGACCTGAGGAGCGCACGCACATGCCATAATTGCAGGCGCGGAAGCTTCTTCCTCTGCGAGCGGCAGTGCTCCAGGAAGGTCCTCACGCGGTCATAGTAATGCCGGGATGAGTATATGGTCGTCAGTACTTGCCTGTACCCATTTAGCAGAGCTTCGCGGTCCATGCGCGGGACGAAATTAATTGAGCAATCGGTATTGTCTCCCGAAAAATTTTCAAGGAGCCTGTTTTCTTTCCGCAGGCGTTCATAGAGCCGCGTGCCGCGCGGGGCGTTGAGCAGGCTGACCATGGCGGTGACTATTCCCGTACGCTGTATGAAATTGACCTGCCTTTCAAATATGTTCGCCGGGTCGCTGTCGAAACCCAGGACGAAGCCTCCCTGCACCTGGAACCCGTTCTCCTGTATCCTCTTCACAGATGCGATCAGGTCCCGTCCTCTGTTCTGGCTCTTATTGCACTCGACCAGGCTCTCCTCATGAGGCGACTCGATCCCTATGAACACTGAGTTGAACCCGGCCGCAACCATCAGGCGCATCAGTTCATCATCGTCGGCCAGGTTTATGGAAGCCTCTGTGAAGAACATAAACGGGTTCTTTCTCTCCCCCTGCCATGCGGCAACGGCCGGCAGGATGTCCTCCTTCAGCTTCCGCCTGTTACCGATGAAGTTGTCATCCACGATGAAGACCCCGTCCCGCCATCCGGCCCGATAGATCGCCTCCAGTTCGTTCAGTACCTGTTCCCTGCTCTTCAGCCGGGGTTCCCGACCGTTCAGTACGACCACATCGCAGAACTCGCAGTCATAGGGACAACCTCGCGAGTATTGAAGGCTCAGCGACGTGTAGTCCTTCAGGTCGATCAGCGACCACTCCGGGACAGGCGTCCTGCTGATATCAGGATGTCCGGCATCGTCGTAAAGCGGTTTGGCCCGGCCCGACTGCAAATCTTCCACGAGATGAGGCACGGTATTCTCGGCCTCGCCGAGCACAAGATGGTCCACATCCGCGAATGCCTCTCTCTCGGCTGTGAAGAGAGGTCCGCCCGCCACAATCCTGGTGCCGAGTCTCCGGCAGCGCCCGATAACGTCTCGAACTGACCGTCTCTGCACAGCCATCGCGCTTAAGAAGACATAATCGGCCCGCTCGATGTCCTTGTCTTTAAGCCTCCCCACATTCATGTCCACAAGCTTCACTTCCCAGTTTCGGGGAAGCATCGCGGCCACCGTTAGAAGTCCCAGAGGCGGAAGAGAGGCCCGCTTCGAGGCGATCCTCAGGGCATGCCTGAAGCTCCAGAACGTGTCCGGGTATTCCGGGTAGACAAGGAGTATTCTCAACCTGGCTCTCCTTTGAGTCCGCGGGCATTGTCAAATAGATAAAAAGTCCTGCTATGGTGCGGACCAAATTACCATTGTCCCCGCTGAGGAGAGTAATAGAATTCCAACCAGAGGCAAAAGAGCTTACCGGGAGGTTCTGTTAAAATTATGGCGAGAACAAATGGACAGGTCAAGATATTTCAGGCCCAAATATCCCCGCCTTCACAGTATGGGCTGGAAAAGGGCCAGGTCTTGACCTCGATTAATGACCTGACGGCTGAGAACCACGACCTTTCCAACAGGCTCAAACATGTCGATGCGCTCAAGAAGCTCGCTGAACTGGCCGTTATCGAAGCTGACAGGCAGGCCGCAAGGATAAGAACGGAGGCCGAAGAAGCGGCGCGAACCAGGGCTCATTCGATCGTGGCCGAGGCTGAGGAACGAGCCCGAGGGATTCTTGCACAGGCCGAGCGAAGCGCCCTGCAGATGCTGGTCGAGGCGCAGGAAAAAGCGACCGGAACAAACGGCGCTTCAGCCGAGAAAGATGGGAACAGAGCACAGACACTCCAGGCCGACAACGCTGCCGCCCATCTACAGACTCCCGTCGAGTGTCGTCCAACGGTTAGAGATTCAGTCACCAACCGGAGCCTGGCCGAACTGGTCATTCCAGGCCCCGTTCCTCTTCACCAGATATTCAGACTGCATAAGCACCTGTCCAAGACATGCGGGGTGAAAGTCCTTGACCTGAAAGGCTCAGCGGGGAAGGGCATCAGGGTAAGAATGGATGTGCCGGCGACCATGCCCGTAGTCGATGTGCTCGAATGCCTGCCAGGTTTTGAGGTTTCAGGGGAGATTCAGGACCTTGTTGAGCCTTCTGCGGATGAAGAACAGGACCTGCACGTCCGGAAGTTCTTCGTATCGGTCCGGTAAGAGAGTGCGGGCACGATCATCTGACAACTATGCGGCACTTCGGCTCAGACACTAACTCACCGACAACCACTGCGTCCGGAACACCTTCTTCATGCATTCGCATGACCAGCCGGTCCGCCTGTTCCTGCGGCACCGCGATAAGCAGCCCGCCTGATGTCTGAGGGTCGAACAGCAGGTCCTGGAGGAACTCGGGGACCCCCTTGTCGAAATCAACCATACCTTCCCTGAACTCCCTGTTGCGGTGCAGGCCTCCGGGAAGCATTCCCATTTCAGCCAGCTTCCTCGCCTCGGGGAAGAAGGGGACCTTTGCCGAGTGGACAATCATGCCGGCATCCGTTCCGTCCATCATCTCGCAGGCATGACCGAGGAACCCAAAGCCCGTAACGTCCGTGCAGGCATGGACGTCCACAGTAAGCATTAGCTCAGAGGCTTTCCTGTTGAGGGCCGTCATGGACTCGATTACTCTAGACACAGCAGCTTCATCCGCGACTCCGCCCTTGACAGCAGTGTTGACTATTCCGGTGCCCAGAGGTTTCGTCAATATGACCCGGTCGCCGGGCTCTCCGCCCGAGTTCAGCACCACCCTGTCGGGGTGAATGAGCCCGGTGACTGACAGGCCGTATTTGAGCTCCGCGTCTTCTACGCTGTGCCCGCCTACCAGTGTTACACCGGCTTCGCGAAGTTTGTCCAGACCTCCCAGGAGTATATCGCGGAGAACCGAGAGCTCCATGGTCTTGACGGGAAAACAGACTATGTTCATCGCCGTGAGCGGCCTGCCCCCTTTGGCGTATATATCGCTGAGGGCGTTTGCCGTCGCGACCTGCCCGAACGTGTAAGGATCATCCACTATCGGGGTGAAGAAGTCCAGTGTTTGTACAATGGCCAGATCTTCCCGCAGCCTGTACACACCCGCGTCCTCGGCCCTCTCTATTCCCGTTATCAGGTTAGGATCGGACACAAGGGGAAGGTCACGGAGAGCGCTGGCAAGGTCCGCCGGACCTATCTTGCAGGCTCAACCCGCGCCGTGGACCGTCTCGGTAAGACGAGGCTTCTTTTTCTCGGTCATATCTGGCTGTCCTTCAAACCCTGATTACCCGTGAGGCGGTGAACAGTGTGTCTGCGATTTCTCGCATGTTCGTAACCCGCCCGGCTTTCAACCGGTCTTTGATCCCATAATACTCGAGACAAGTCCCGCACGAAAGCAATTCAACCCCATCGCGTTCAAGCAGGGCAAGAGCGTCGAGAACATCTGAGCCCTCAGTCGTCAACCTTACCGCGCTGTTCAGGAAAATAATACGCTCCGGTCTGTTTTCGGTGTCCCATACCGTATTCAGGAACGATTTCATGAGAATCCTGCCGAGTCTCCGATCACCCGTCCCCAGCCGGTCACTCGATACAAGAACTACAGGACGGGAGCGCGCAAGCTCCCCCGCATGCAAACCTTCCACTAGTCACCCCGACCGGGCTCCAGGAGGAGGCGAAAACCGTCCTCCATTACTTCTTCCGCAACGGAATAGCCCTTGCTTCTGGCCAGCCTTGACACGTTCTCCTTCGAAGTGGCGGTCTCCACGAGCACCGAAATTGGTTGGCCCGGATTCTTTTCAATAGCGCTCTTGGTCTTGACCACGGGTATCGGACAGGAAAACCCTCGTGCATCAACCTTTATCACTTGATTTTCCTCCTTCTGCTCCATCAGGTCAACACTAATCCGTGCCGTGCCCGAGCTGGAGGGAAAATCTGCCAGGTTCCTGAATACTGACGGGAACCCGGCGATGATCTGCCATACGCTGGTCGACGGCGTTGTTTGCGCCTGTTCTCCCGCCATCCGGTTTACCCTGGCC
Organism: Dehalococcoidia bacterium; assembly: GCA_014859215.1. Taxonomy (GTDB): domain Bacteria; phylum Chloroflexota; class Dehalococcoidia; order SZUA-161; family SZUA-161; genus Kmv37. The sequence continues at coordinate 14,888 of JACUUS010000022.1, forward strand.
GCGACGGCGGCAGCCTGTACCGGTTCAAGGCCGGAGTAGACCAGGGCTGAGACGAGGCCGGTAATCGTGTCGCCTGTGCCCCCCACCGCCTCCAACGCCGGCACGTCAGGCTTGTCTATGGTCGCCATGATCTCCCCATCCCTGGCGATATAATCAACAGCCCCCTTTATCACGAGCAGCTTCGCAGCGCTGTCTTGCCTGTATGCCGCCGAGACAAGTCGCGGAGTTTCCCTGATATCAAGATCGAACAGGTGCCTCGCTATATAGGCTGGATGCGTGGCTTCGGGATCGGCCAGAAATGCCATCTCGGTGGCGTCGGGAGTGAAGATATCGAACTCCGGGGCAAGCCCGGCGGCCTTCGCGGCGTACATCGACCCGGCATCCGCAATCATGAAAGGCCTGCTCGCGCAGGCCTTCAGCGATTCGCAAAGCTTCCTGGTAAGGCCCATGTCCGGCAGGCAGTAATGAAGCGCAAGCACTCGCGGGGCAAGACGGGCCGACTCACGGATCAGGTACTCATAGATATCCCGGCTGCCGTTTCCCTGGCCTGTGTCTCCGGCAATCACAGCACGAGGCATTTCGAGGCCCAGGTACGTAGTTGTGGCAAGCGCTGCGCTGATCAAAGCCGCGGTACCCTGCAGACAGGGAATCATATGCCCGTCGATTGAAAGCGAATCCCCCCGTGATCGCACGGGTCCTGATATCAACAACAGGCCTCGGGCCGGCACCGTCCCCGCTATCAACATCATGTCCGGTTCCCCTTCTCCCAGAGAATGATGCTTTCTTCCAGAGCTCTCTCCAGCATCAGGGCGCACAACGTGAATCCAATTTGCCTGGGCCGGGGAGCTTCGGTGAGCTTCTTACCGACCATTTGGGCATGGAGAAACGGGATATCGGGACATCCACCGCCCGACGTGTTTACTATTAGTCCGGTCGTCTTCTCGAAAGAGAGCTTCATGTTCCCCGCTTTGACCATTATCCACTGGCCGAAATCGCTTACCCTCACTACCTCGAGCATGCCGGCGGTATTAACCTTTAGCGGCACAATGCTCAAATAAGGAGCGTCGCCTTTTTCAAGCACACGTTCGATGCCCGGCTGCTCTACGAGGTTGATCTCCAGGGCGAGGTCGCAGCCCTTACGCAGTTCGGGGGGAGGCGCAACCAGCTTCACGGCATAGTCTTCAGCCTTGAGGACCTTCTCGCCTCTTATCGCGTCATGCACGTCCAGGAACAGTACTAGTCCCCCACCCTGGAAGGCAGTCTTGCCGCGCCTGTCAGCCGCCATAAGTACCTCCTCGCTCCGGCTGCCATATCGCTCATGAAGAAACCGATTCCCGCTGTGAAAACAAGGCCGATAGTCACCGCAACGACGCTGTTCTGACCTATTCCCTGAGGACTTGACGAAACCAGGAAGTTGTGCGCTATCGCCGCGCCGGCGATGAGACCCAGGATCGTCGCAGCCGCATCCGCATCCCCTTCGCCTGCCAGGACAAGCTGCCTCAGAGGACATCCACCCAGCAAGGTGGCGCCCAGCCCCACCAGACCCATACTCATGAAGTTCCACAGGTGATTGCTGTGCGCCACAGGCTGCCCCGCAAAACCCCAATGTGTATTGCCCAGGGCGAAGTTCGCGATCAGGGCCCCAACGAAGAAAGCGGCAATTCCGCCGAACAAATAGGTGTCCCTGACCATAATGAGATCGCGCCAGCCGCCCACGAAGCACATCCGCAGCCTCTGCGCGAGTACACCAACCAGCAGGCCGACCCCTATAGCTATCCCAAACGGCGCATACATCGACCCCGGACCGGTGGTGCTGGAGAAGATGAAGGCCGGGCCGATAATCGCCAGAATAAGCAGGCCGACCATGATCAACGGCATAGTCAGCCCCGAAACATGGCTGACCTTTCCCGCGCGACCGAGATTGAACCCTTTCTTGAGGAAAACGATGCCCACCGCCGCGCCCGCGATTATCCCGGCAAGCGCCGTGACGCCATTCAGATCACCGCCCGCCAGGCGGAGAAGCGCTCGAATCGGACATCCCAGGAACACAAGCGCGCCGATCATCACGAAGGCCCCCAGCACGAACCGGAGGACCGGAGATGAACCTCCCCTCGATCGGAACTCCCGAAACGCGAAGGCGGCTGCAAGGGCTCCCAGCACAATACCCATGATTTCAGGGCGCAGGTACTGTACCACCTCCGCCCGGTGCAGGCCCAGCGCGCCCGTAACGTCCCGCAGGAAACAGGCTATGCACAGGCCCATGTTCGCCGGGTTACCCCACTTCACCATGAATGCCGCCAGGACACCGATCAACAGGCCCGACAGGATCATCAGCAGGCTCTTCCCGGTTAGCCTCTTCACAGCCTCTTCTCCCGTGTTAGAGGTTACTCTACGTGAGGGTTCCGCGAAACGCCGAAGTCTTGCGGGTTCCAGCTTCAAGACAGAAGCATGTGCCTCTCTCTGATGTGCGCTGTTAGCTTCGATCGCAGTCGCACAGGAGCGAGTCTCGCGGAACGCTGTCTACGTCTCCGAATTTGCCGCTTGTCCGAATATGCTATAAAATGACTGCAGCCATTCTAGCATAAGCAATACTTGTCTGCAAGATAAAGAGAGCTTATATACACTCATGAACCTTGACTACCTGAAAACCTATATCGAGATACTCCGGCTGGGAAGCTTCTCGGAGGCGGCAAAGAAGCTGAACCTGAGCCAGCCGGCAATATCGTTCCAGGTACACAAGCTGGAACGCGACCTAGGGGTGAGGCTGATAGACCGCGGGCAGAAGCCCGTGACACCCACTGAAGCCGGCAGACTGCTCCTGCGCTTTGCTGAATCCGTCGAAAGAGAACGATCGCTCCTGGTGCAGGAGCTGGACCGGGTCCGTGAACAGGTAACCGGCAACCTCAATATCATCGCCAGCACGATACCGGGAGAAATTCTCCTGCCCCGGATATTGCACGAGTTCACGCTCATTCATCCCTCCACGGGAGCATCTGTGGAGATTTCAGACTCGGCTACTGTTATCTCGAACGTTCAGGACGGGACCTTTGACATCGGCTTTGCCGGTATCGCTCCCGACGGAAGGGACCTGGACTCTTTCAAAATAGGCGAGGATGAGATCGTTCTCATCGTCCCACCCGGTCACCCGCTTGCCGGCAAAGACGCCGTATCTGTCATGGACCTCGCAGGTGAGAACTTCATCTGCCGCAGTGAGACGTCGGGTACCCGTCAGAGCCTCGATGCTATCCTGTCAAGGGCAGGAGCCTCTGCCGGTAAGCTTACTTCGAACCTCATCCTTGGAACCACCCAGGCAGTGGTCTCAGCGGTGGAGGCCGGGGTGGGCATCTCGTTTGTTTCCAGCCTCGCCATCGCGAAGAGTCTACAACTCGACCTGGTCAAGACCGTGCCCGTCCGGGAGATAGACCTCCGCCGCGACTTCTTCTGCCTCTATCGCGAGGAACGGGTTGTTTCCCGGCTCCTGTCTGAGTTCATCGCCTTTCTGCGCGCCAGGTCATCCCAGGCCTGAACCATGTCCGGAACCTCAATCAGGCTAAGTCCTTACATAGGCGCGCCCCCCAAATTTAGGGAGCATTCCCGGCACGATTAGGTAAGCCTACGAATATCCGAACCCGCCACCCTGTACGAGAATCATACTTAAATCGAGAAGGGCGGGAAAAGGGGAAATTACGACTCTTCTCGACGGAACGGAATCAAATCAGGAGGTGAGGAATGGCGGTAAGCCCGGCTCAGTTGCAGCATTACTTGAAGAATATCACCTATCCGGCAAGCAAACAGGATCTGGTCAGCAAGGCGAGAGAAAACGGAGCAGGGGAAGATATCATAGGCCGGCTTCAGAAACTGCCGGAGCAGCAATACAGCGGCCCCACCGATGTAAGTGAAGCCTTCGGCAGATCTGCCTGAGCAGACCGGAAATCAGCGCCGGACATCATGGCTACAGTC
>JACUUS010000303.1 GCA_014859215.1 Dehalococcoidia bacterium
CTTTCACGCGTCCTTGAGGATTTCCGCTTCGTCCTGCTGGCGAAGTGCGGCCACCGTCCCTGGGTCGAGCGCGGCGCAGCGGACGCCTTCTACAGAATCCTCGAAGCTGAAGTCCAGGTGTCTTAGGCGCACCGTGCGCCAACCACGGACCTGATTCATCGTCACGAGACAGCCTGAAACGCCTGAACATCTCCCTGCCGGACTCAATGAGAAGGCCTACGCCAGGCTTGCCTGAAGCCCGGTTTGCTGTTATAAATGTTCGCAAGTGAACATCCCCGCCGCGTTTCGGTGTCGGCCGGACTGCCCGCAGCGGCCTACGGACGGGTACAGCCCGTAGGTTTTTTTCAAGGGGCCGATGTGAGCAAACGGACTCTTCTGGGCATATGGAAAGCGAACCATCCGCAGTGGATATGGGCATGCCTGCCGTTCTGGGCAGGCTCTCTGCTGTTCGCCTCAGGCGGCGTCTCGCCCGACCGGGGAATCCTCGCTCTTTTCATAGCGGCGGTGGTGACGCTGCAGGCCACGGCCGAGTTCGCCAATACCTATGTCGACCGGTATGAGGACCGTGTCCATTTCCCCGCCAATCCTCTTGTGCCCGGTGAGCTTGGTCCCGCCGCGGCAAGAAAGGCCCTTCTCCTGGAATGCTCAGCGGCCGGTCTTCTCCTGCTTGCCCTGTTGCTGGTCTCGCTCAATTACTACCTGGTCCTGGCCATGCTTGCTGCCTGGGCGATAGGGATGGCATATTCACTTCCGCCGCTCAGGCTCAAGAAGACCGCAGCCGGCCCTCTATCGTTTGCCCTGAGCACCGCGGCGATTCCGATCGCGGCCTCTCTTGTTTTCGGTATGCCGGGCATGTTCATGATCGCGTTTGCCCTGTTCCTCCTCATCGGGACCATGGGAGCCAATCTCTCCACCGGTCAGATCAGGAAGACACTCGAGTCCCTTGTCCGAAGTAAGAAGGCGCCCGACCGGGACGTGAACATCTATGAACTCAGCACCCACAAGCTGGGGATCAGTATCAGAACAGCGGTCGCCCTGGAGATACTGGCAGGACTCGCCGCTCTGATACTGGTTGCCGGATTCTGGTACGCGGGGGTGTTTGACCGGGCGCTGACCATCGCGCTCTTCAGTTCTACCCTGCCTTTCCTGGCCATGACTGCCGTGTGCAGGCTCAGAAACCCGCTCAAGAACTTTCAGAGATGCGTGGAATTCGCGGGGATATCGGCGCTTCTCATCATGCTCTCCTATTTCTCCCTGTCGCTGACAGGGGTCCTCCAGTGGCATTGGTATCTCGCAGCGCTGGCCTCCGCCGCTTTTCTGGCCGGCTTCTTCCTCCTCCTCAAACACGTACATCCATACGGGCCGGTATACAGTCCCCGGAGCGATCTGATGCCAGGAAGGTTAAAATGAGAATACCGGCCACCCGGACGCTGGCGGGGGTGTGGAAGGCGAACATACCCGCCCTGGCATGGGGCTGTTCACCTCTCTGGGCGGGCGCGATCATACTGGGGCTGGGCGGGAACTCTCCTCAGGTGACGCAAATCATACTCTTCGCAGCGGCCGTGTTCCTCATCCAGGCCGTCGCAGAGTTCGCTAACAGCTATGCCGACCGTGAGGAGGACAGGATCTTCTTCCCGGCTAATCCTCTTGTGACAGGCGAGCTGCGCGCCCGGACCGCGTGGACATTCTTCCTGGCAGAAAACGTCGTCGTCGGAGCGCTGGTCATCGCTCTCATCATCGTGACTCTGGACTACGCGCTCGTCAGCGCGATTATCGCGGGCTGGATAGCGGGCCTGGCCTACTCGGTCCCGCCCCTGAGACTGAAAGCGACCGCGGCCGGCCCGCTCCTGATCGCCGCCGGGTGCACGCTCCTCCTCGTAGCCGGCTGGCTGCTGGTGGCGCCGCTCGACCGCTTCATCATCGCGTTTTCAGTCTTCTTCTTTGTTCACAGCATCGGGTACGGCATAACCCACAAGTTCAGAAAGACCACCCATGCTTTCAGCCATGATCCCAAAGCGCAGGGGAGCAGTCGCAACCTGCCGGTCTTCGACCTCAAACTAAGCATAAGGAGAGGCCAGATCCTGGAGGCCTTAACCGCCATGGGCGCATTCATAATGGTGCCTGTCTTCTGGAGCCTGGGCATTTTCCAGGCGTGGTTTTCAATCGCCCTGCTGACCCTGCCCCTGGCTCTGACGGTCGCGGCCATCGAGCTGCGGCTGAGAAATCCTGTCGGGAGCGGGCAGAAGGCCATGGTTTTCATGACCGCTGCGTGGGCGTCGATAATGATAGTCTTCCTTGCTTACGCTCTCTCCACGATCATGCACTGGGGTTACGCGGTACTCGTATGCCTGGCCTTCCTGTCCGGTTTCGCCCTTCTGGTCAGGTCCGTATACCCCTTCGACAGCAAGGCGCTGGCCGCACCCTGGCGCGAGCTTTGACCCAACTTTCGAACAGGGCAGCGACCTTCTCGTCAGGAAACCGATGTCAAACAGGAGCATCCAGTGATAAAAACTGGTAAATTAGAGGTAAGCATGTCGGAGGGTCGGCAGGCGGTCACTTAACCTGAACCGCGGGGGAACCGGATGTTAAGAGTCGTCGGGATAGCGCTGCTCGTCCTGCTCGTCCTGGCCGGTATTGCGGCGGGACTGGGCGCTTACGGCTACAGCAGTCTCGATGCTACGTTCGAGATGACAAGCCTGGAACCGAAGTATGCGGGCAACACCGGCTCCATCCTGTCAGCCTTGTGGCAGGCGTACATTAGCGGCCGACCGATCTCGGAAATACTGGAAGGGCTGACCATAGCGGGAACTGTGCATATTCACAATAATTCCTTTGTCCCGGTATGGATACCCGAATCGGATCACAGGGTGTATCTGGGCGACAAAGCAGTGGGCGATACCGTCCACACGCCGGCTATGGGACTCAGCGTGCGGGAAGTGAAGACCGTGGATATATCCATGACGATACCGGCCGACGATCTCCCTGATATTGCCCTGGAGTACATTCTGTCCGGCGGAAAGATAGAGGTCTCGGTGGAATCTACCTTTGAGATCGCCTCCTTCACATTCAGCCGGACCTC
>JACUUS010000224.1 GCA_014859215.1 Dehalococcoidia bacterium
GGGCTCAATCAGGCTGCCGCCTGCGGATGGTAGAACTGTCCCGATTGCCGCTTGCAGGCTGTTTGCGCGTTCAGGTCGGCTGATATATACTTTACTCTGTACCTGGATGGGGGCGAGTCGGTCCCGGTGGGCCGCGCGGACTTCAAATCCGTTTGAGGGGCATTAAGAGTGTCCCTGGTGGGTTCGACTCCCATTCGCTCCCGCCAACATCTGTCAAGCAGCTTCTCCAGTCCCGGAATATCTGAGTCGTAACGGTTACCACCGAGATCGCTCTGAAGGTATGGTGAAGCTTAGCGTTAGTGTATCCTACTCTCATATTTCGCCAGCCCATACCACTTAGTATTCTCCAACCCGCTTTCAGAATTGCTTAAAACTGTTCCTTGAACCACTCGGGAGCATGAGCCTTGATTCTACTACGTACGTTGAGTGCCTCAGCATCCGTTCTACCATTGCTCAGGACGATTACGCGGCGAACGAGGCGGAATGCCTCATCCCATCGTTCAAGATCGCATAAGGCTGCAGCACGTGATGTCAGCAGAGGCGTGTATTCGGAGGTAGCAAGGCGTTCAGTAGCAGCAAGTGCATCCGAAGGTCGCTTTGCCTGGCGAAGAACGCTGGATAGCATAGTTGCAGTGCCGGGGTGGTTTGGCCTGATAGCAGTGGCTCGTCTAAGGAGCACTATGGCTCGCGTTATCTGTCCGGCCTCGCGGGCTCGCTTCGCCAGCCTCACAAGCTTATCGGGATTCGTGATGCTGGAGTCTTCAATGTCCAATTGCTTCCGAATCACGCTATTGAGACGTCCGACTGTTGCTACGGGCGGAGCAATGCGGTCCTGCTTTCCAATCCAGCTAGATCCCGTGAAGACATAGATCTTGCCATCCAATTCGACCTCGATCATTGACAACGAGTTCTCCCGGTTGCAGCTAGAATTCGTGGCTAAATCGATCCAATGTAGCCGGGGCATGGGCCAGCGCCTCTAGCTCTTCTGGAAGTATACCTGCTCGAATATCTTCCTCAGCTTGAAATAGTGGTCCACTATCTTCTCATATTCCCTGTCCCCGATCTTGCCGTCCCTGGCCCCGTCCAGAATCCTGTTCACTACCGGGATGGAGAGAATAGCCGAGATGGTGTCGATAGTCTGCGAAGACATTGCCATGCCAGGCCTCCTCAAGAGCAGTCAACGATATGTGGTGCGTACATTTTAACACCTCTGTACAGTCCTACGCAGAGGAGCGCTTGACATAAAAGTGGCGGAGAGGTTGGGGGAGACTCAGGAGCGGCCCTGGCCGAGGACCCGTTCGCTGCCGGTGCGGCGCGTCAGCTTGACGTCGTCGAGGTGCTCGAGCAGGGCCTGGGCGTACTTCCTGCTCGTATTAAGGAGGTCGCGGGCCTCGCCGAGCGTTATGTTCCCATGCGCCCTTATGTGGCCGATCACTATCTCGACCATCTCCTCGTAAGCCTGCGACGTGAAGACGACGCTGTCGCTTACTTTCACCACGCGTCCCTGCTTGACGAGGACGCTGACAAGCTCAGGGTCGAGGGTCGCCTCCGCCGGCGGAGAGTAGGGATGACCGGCGAGTAGATTAACGTAGCTGTCCATCCGGCTTTGCTGGTCCCTGGTCAACTGAATCTGATGAGCGGGTAGATGGACGCTGTTCCCTTCCTCGATGAGCGTCTTGTCGGCCACGAGCCTGCTGAAGACCATGTTGAATGCCGCCGGAGACAACTTCAGCTTGCTGCCGAGCTCGCCGCGGGGCATGCCCGCTCTCATGGGGAACCGCTTATGATAGTCCCGCACTATGGCTGCGACCGCGGCCAATGTATTTGTCCAGCCTGCAGCGGTGAAGAGCAAGCGGTGCTCGCCGGAGCCGATTTCCACGATCCTCAGCTCTTGAAGCAGGCTCTCAAGCGCGGGCCTGGCGCTGGTCGCAGGGAGCCCTGAAGCCGCAAGCAGCCTCTCAACCTCCTGGGGCTGGTCAGCCTCAAGGGTGGCCAGCAGAATATCTTCGGCGGAGCCCTTGTCCTTGGCTTCCAGGCTTTCGATTACTGCCTGGCGGTGACGGCGGTACCTTTTCGTCTGAGGCTCGATGATCTTGCCGCCGCCCAGCGTTGCGTCCGGCGAGCGGATGATGAAACGATCATTCTTCACTACGGCGACCGGGTCTTCCAGCACAAGCTGTGCCCAGGACGTCTCCCCCGGCTTGAGCTCTTCATGGTCCAGGAGCCTCACCCGCGCCATGGTCTCACATGCGCCGGTATGGAAGCTGACGGAGGAGTTGTACCGGAGAGGTCGCGGCAGGGAGGGGATCAGTTTCAGACTCGCCGTCAGGTGGCGTGTAGGCAGAAGCCATCCAGGCTTCGTAAGGACATCCCCGCGTTTCAGATCTGATGTCGATACGCCCGTGATGTTCGCGGCCACCCGGCTTCCGGGCCTGGCCAGATCAAGGCGGGACTTATGGGTTTGCAGGCCCCGCAGGCGGGACTTGAGTCCGGCGGGCAGCACTTCGACTTCATCCCCGACCTTCAGGGAGCCGTCAATCAGGGTCCCGGTTACCACCGTCCCTGAGCCGGCTATGGTAAATACGCGGTCGATGAGGAGCCTGGGCCTTCCTATATCTTCGTTCGGGCGGGAAGTGGCGAGGAGCCTGTCTATAAGGGAGACAAGCTCGGGCAGGCCGTCCCGCGTGATCGCGGAAACAGCCATGATGGGACTCCCGGCAAGCGTTGTACTCTCAATTATCTCCTCGATTTCCATGGTGACCAGGGTCAGCAGCTCTTCATCTACAAGGTCTTTCTTGGTGATGACCACTATGCCCTTTTCGACGCCGAGAAGGTCAAGTATGGCCAGGTGTTCCCTTGTCTGGGGCATGACACCTTCATTGGCGGCCACTATCAGCAGGGCCATATCGATCCCGCCGACCCCGGCGAGCATATTTCGGACGAAATGCTCGTGCCCGGGCACGTCGACAATTCCAACCTCCTGCCCGCCCGGCAGCTTGAGCCAGGCGAAACCGAGATCGATTGTCATGCCGCGCTCTTTCTCCTCACGGAGCCGGTCGGGGTCTATTCCTGTAAGGGACTGGACGAGGACGGAC
>JACUUS010000023.1 GCA_014859215.1 Dehalococcoidia bacterium
TGGATTGGTGTGGAAAACATCGACCTGGATGCCGCCACCCGGCGCGGCATAGTCGTGGTAAACGCTCCCGCCGGGAATATCCTTTCCACCGCTGAACACGCCATCGCCCTTCTCCTGGCCGTTGCCCGCCATCTTCCCCAGGCATGCACCGCGGTTAAGTCAGGCGAATGGAACCGCCACAAGTTCATAGGGACTGAATTGCGTAACAAGGTCCTCGGGATCATCGGGCTCGGCCGGGTCGGTTCCGAGGTCGCGAGGATCGCCAGGGCCTTTGAGATGCGCATCATCGCAAACGATCCCTATGTCTCGGTAGCGCAGGCGCAGCATCTGAACATGGAACTCGTCACGCGTGAAGAACTGCTGAAACGATCTGATTTCATTACCATACATGTTCCGCTGACGGCTTCCACAAAGGGACTTATCGGGAGAGAAGAGCTTGCCCTGGTGAAGCCGTCGGCAAAGCTCATCAACACGGCGCGCGGCGGCATCATTGACGAGCAGGCGCTGTACGAGGCAATCATCGAGGGCCGGGTAGCAGGCGCGGCAATGGATGTGTTTACCGAGGAGCCGGCCTGCAACAATATCCTCGTCAAGTGCGACAGAGTTATTGTCACACCTCACCTGGGCGCTTCCACGTCTGAAGCACAGACGATGGTGGCCGTGGATGTGGCTGAACAGGTCCTCGCCGTTCTCAAGGGGCGTCCGGCGCGCTATGCCGTGAACCTGCCGCTGATCTCACCCGAAATGGCGCCTGTGCTTACTCCTTACCTGGCTGTGGCATCGGACGTCGGCAGGCTGGCAAACCAGCTCGTTGAGGGCCACATCAACACCATTACCATCAAGTATGAAGGCGAGGTGGCTGACTACGATTCGACTGCTTTAAAGGCGGCTGCCCTTGGCGGACTCCTTGAATCCGTGACTGAAGAGCGGGTGAATCTGGTCAACGCGGGTATCATAGCGCAGAACAGGGGGCTCAAAGTCGTAGAGCAGAAGACAGCTAAAGCCGAGAACTATCCGAACCTGATCTGTATACAGCTGACGACCAATCACGGGACTACGACTGTAGCAGGTACGCTGATGAGGGGCCAGACGCATGTAGTGCGCGTAAACGACTACTGGATAGACATAGTCCCTACAGGTGGCTACTGGCTCTTCAGCGACCATATGGATAGGCCGGGGCTTATAGGCGCGGTTGGGATGGTGACCGGCAATGCCGACATAAATATCAGCTCGATGCAGGTTGGAAGGCTGCAGCCTCGAGGGCAGGCTTTGATGGTGCTGGCGCTGGACAGGGAAATAGACGAAGAAGTGCGGCAGGAGCTTATGGCGATACCTGATATGTATTCGGCCCGTCTGGTCAAGTTCTGATTCCGGTTCAGGCGAAGAGGTTTAGAAACGAGCTCAGCACCCAGCCCAGCCCGATGCAGGCCGGGAAGGTTACCAGCCAGGTCATCATTATATTCCGTGCGACTCCCCATCGCACGGCGGATAGACGGCGCGTGGCGCCGACACCCATCACTGAACCGCTAATAGACTGCGTCGTGCTGACCGGGATACCCAGGTTGGAGGCAGCTTCGATTATCGCCGCTGCGGAAGTCTCGGCGACTGAACCGTGGACCGGTCGGAGAGTTGTGATCTTGGTGCCGACTGTTCTTATAACACGCCATCCTCCGAAAGAAATGCCCAGTGCAACAGCGGCGGCGGAAGCGAGAATGGACCACAGGGGAACGTGGAATTCAGCCCCGGTATAGAGCACAAGTCCAAGAGCAATAATCCCTATGGGCATCTGGCCGTCGTTCTTCCCATGCGCGTACGCCACAAAGGCCGCTGCGAAAATCTGCAGATAGCTGAAGATGGTGTTCACGCGGTCAGGTGGAGTTCTTCTGAAGATCCACATCACCAGTACCATCAGGAGGAACGAGCCGAAGAAGCCGAGAAGCGGAGCAAAGAAGACCGCAAGCAGCACCCAGGTGAATATACCCCAGACTACAGCCCCGGCGCCGGCGGCAGCCAGTCCGGCTCCCAGCAGGGCGGCTATCAGTGAATGGGAAACGCTCAGGGGCATGCCGTAATAACTGGCTGCGACCACCCACAGCGTTGCTGCGGCGACCGCGGCCACTACCGTAAGCAGTGTGAGGGCTTCGGGCATGACGATACCTTTGCCAATAGTCCTCGCTACAAAAGCGCCGAGAAGTCCGCCGGTGAGCGTTCCAAGGAGATTGAACACAGAAGCCATAGCGATTGCTGTTCGGGGAGGAAGGACACGGCTTCCAATTACGGTGGCGATAGCATTTGCGGCGTCATTGAGCCCGTTGGAAAAACCGAAACCGAGGGCAGCAAGGACGATCAGTACGAGGAGGAAGAGGGAACTATCCATGCTTAAGCACGACGCCCTCGAGGACGTTTGCTACATCTTCTCCCTTATCCGCCGCATTCTCCAGATGTTCGTAGATTTCGCGCCACTTGATGACATCCGCGAGTGGGATGCCATCGAATAGTTCGGCGAGAGCGACGCGCACTACGGCATCCGCTTCATTCTCCAGCCTGTTTATTTCAACGCAGTGTTCCAGTATGCCCTTCATCTTGGAACGGGTGCGAAGGCGTGGCACTGCTTTGACCAGTTCTTCGCTCATAGCCACCAGTATGTTTGCCATCTCACGCGCCCTTTTGGTGGGCTGTTCGATGCGGTAAAGCAGCATGGCGTTCGCCGCACCCTCCATGAAGTCCACTACATCGTCCATCCTTTCGGTAAGGAGGGCGATGTCTTCGCGGTCCAGAGGTGTAACAAACGTACGATGCAGCTGCTCCATGATCTGATGAGTGATCGCGTCGCCCTGGTGCTCGAGCTCGGTCATACGGGCGACCTTCTGCGGGACATCCACGTAGTTGTCGAGAAAGTTGACAAGCTCCCTGGCAGCCGTAGCCAGGTTCGCTACGCTCCGCTCAAAGAGATCGAAGAACTTGGGTTCACTTGGTATTATGGAGAATCTGGGCAAGTCAGGTCCTTCCGAGAATGCCAAATATTAGAGAAGGTGAACCGGAGCTGGGCTTGAGGATCAGGTTGACGGGATAGTTCAGTCAAACTCATACGTGTTTTTCAGTTGGCTCAGTCCGCAACGAGACAGACTCACCCTTACAATACTAGAATAGAGGCGGATAATTGTCAAGGTTTTGCGCTCGAAGCAGCTATCGAGAGCCTCCAATTTCAGACCGAATACACTGTCTACCGAAACCGCTTTCTCCGTCTCAATCCTTAGTCTCGGTCCTCCTCCATATGTCTCTCGGCCAGGCTCGCTTGAGTTTGACAAATCCACCGCAGCGTACTATAATCCAGCGCAGCGAAGTACGGGCGGGGTCGTGTAGATGCGGGAGTCCGGTCACGGACAAAGACAGGAGGACCTGTGGCGAGCAGTAAATGGAAGGAAAGTCTTATCACTCTGCTGGTTGTATTCGCCGTCACCTTCACGGCGATAACAGTGCTCGGGTCTCAAGCCCGGGCTGAGTATCCTCTTGATACGGCGAACAGCAGCATAAACAAGGCGGTTGAATACCTGAAGAGTGCGCAGGAGGAAGATGGGTGTATCGGTGATTTCGCTACCTCCGCCTGGGCGGCAATGGCTGTTGTCGCCGCGGGGGAAGACCCCGACCAGTGGAGGCGGGACGAAGGTCCGTCGCTGATCGAGTACCTTGAATCAAGCGCCCAGCACGCGGCCTCCGTGAGCGACCGTGCCCGGATGGCGCTGGCCGCAGCAGCGGCAGGAAAGAATCCGGCGGACTTCGGCGGGGTCGATTTCCTCTCCGAGATCGAAGCCGAGTATGACAGGACCCAGATTGGAGATGGTTCGTTGGTGAACGACGACTTCTGGGGGCTTATGGCTCTCATTGGTTCGGGGAAGGACAGGCAGTCGGAACCGGTCCTCAACACGGTGAGCTTTATCCTGGAGAACCAGAACGAGGACGGCGGGTGGAGCTGGGGTGCGGGACAGACAAGCGATGTTGATGATACCGCCGCCGCCATAATGGCGCTCATCTGCGCCGGAATGCCGGCCGACGCAGGTGAAATCCAGTCCGCGCTCGGATATCTTAAGTCGCAGCAGACCGATACCGGCGGTTTCGATTCGTGGGGCTCCACCAACTCGGGCACGAATGCGTGGGGTATAGCCGCTATCGCCGCGGCGGGCCAGGACCCTGACGGCGAGGACTGGACAAATGAAGCCGGCAAGAGCCCGGTAGACGACCTCCTGACATTTCAGAACGAGGACGGTTCCTTCAACTGGCAGGCGGAGAATCCTTCTAACATGGCCCTCATGACGGCTTACGCTGTTCCCGCTCTGCTGGGCAAGCCTTACCCGGTGGCGGCTGCGCAAGAGATTCGCGAGGTCCGGGTGGATCTGAGGATTGAAGGTAAAGAGGCTGCTCTGTGGAAAGGGCAGGTAACGGTGCGGGATTCCCTGGTCACGGATGACCGGGGCAAGCAGCACCGCCTGTCAAGTCCCACGGCGCTGGGCGCGGTCGATCAGGCCTCGAAGGCCGGAGGGTTCACGTACGTGGTGCAGGAGACCGCCTACGGCCTTTACCTGGAGTCGATCAACGGCGAAGGGCCGGAAGGGTGGACCGGCTGGATGTATCGCGTCGACTACCAGAGCCCGGCGGTCGGATGCGCTGACTTTGTGCTGGGCGTGACGGAGCCTCCGGCCGCTCCCCACACGGAAGTGCTCTTCTTCTGGGGAGAATGGGATGCGCCGCCGCTTAGACTGGACGTCGACAAGCGTGCTGTTTCCCCCGGCGAGACGGTTACCGTAACGGTCGAGTATTATGATGACGGTGTTGAAACCTGGCTGGGCCTGCAGGGAGCGACCGTACACCTGGACGGGGAACACATTACAGGCGCAGGCGGAGTCGTTGAGATATCCCCGGACCAGCCGGGTGAGTTCGAAGCCTTTGCCGCGATGGAGGGCTTCATTCGCAGCGACACTATCGCGGTTGAAGTCTCGGCGCCGACTGTCGGGCTGCCCTGGGCCCTGATCGTGGGGCTGGTCGGAGGGGTGGTGCTGGCCGGTGTAGCGGGTTACGGCGTTGTGAGGCTGAGGCAGAGAAGGAACAATGCATGAGAATCGGGCTCATATTTGCGCTGCTGCTCATATCGCTGCTCCCCGCCGGTTGCGGCGTTCAGTCGCAGCAGGGGGAAGGCTCCGATATTACAGCGCGGGCAGTGATAACGAAAGACTTTGGCAAAGAGCTGATTCTCGACGAAACAGTTACCCTGAAGAAGGACGCGACAGTCAGGGACCTGCTCATTTCCGTGGCTGATGTGGAGCTTACCTACGGCGGCAGGTTCATTGAGGCTATTGAAGATATCAGCTCGAAAGCCCCTGTCAAGGAGGACTGGCTCTACTACGTGAACGGTGTCTCCTTCAACAAGGGCATCGCCGAGACAAGGATATTCGATGGGGACGTGGTCAGTTTCGACTTCCAGGACTGGCGGTTCCGCACATTCACGCCCGCTCTCGCCGGCTATTTCCCGGAGCCCTTTTTGCACGGCGTGGAGGGTGCATTGCGGCCGGCGCTGATAGTCTACGAGAGCAGCTTCATCGACGAAGCCCGCGCACTGGAGGACCGGCTGAAGGCTGCCGGGGTGAAGGAAGTCTCTGCGGTATCCGCGGAACATCTCGATGACAGCCTGCTGCGCTATCCGCACGTGATAGTTGTGGGTACCTCCAGCAACAGGCTGGTTGTCGAGATGAACGGGGTCTGGGACAGGCTTGGTTTCTTCGCCAGGTTCGAGGCCGGCGGGTTAACGGTCTACGATGCTCAGGGCAGGGTTGCCGCTGAATACCATTCGGACGCCGGCGTAATCCAGGCCACTCAGAATCCCTGGAACCCGCGCGGTATCGGAGTGTGTGAAAACGTAGCCTGGATGGTATCCGGCACGGATGAGAACGGAGTCAGGGCGGCCGCGCAGGCCCTGATCGAGAACCCTGCCGGATTCGAGCGCGCCTTTGGAGCGGTGGTATACGGCGGCGAGATAATATCGATCCCTTAGAGGAAGGCCTTGAGGTACAGAGACAACGGCAGCGTCATACACGGCCTGAACCCGTTCTGCAAACTGGCCTGGGCCGGCGGGGTCCTTTTTCTTGCTCTTGTCCTTCAGAACCCCTTATTCCTGCTCATGCTTTTCTTCTCCACCCTGCCGGTAATGGTGGCGGCAAGAGTATGGAGGGAGTGGACCTCTTACATGAAGTTCGCCGTATTCCTCTGCCTCGCCATAGTGGTGATTAACGCGCTGGTCAGCCACCACGGAGCTCACATTCTCGCGGAGGCCCCCTTCAGCATCCCGGTGCTGGGGACGCCCGTCATTACCCTTGAGGCCGTCCTGTTCGGGCTGGCGATGGCTGTCAAGCTCCTGGCCATAATCTCCGCATTCGCGATCCTTACACTGACACTCAGCCCCGACGATATGATGCTCGCCATGGTCAAGCTGAGGCTCCCGTACAGGTCTGTCCTGGTGACGGCCCTTTCCACCCGGTTCCTGCCGGCTCTCATCAATGATGCGGCCAGGATCGCGGATGTGCAGAGAACGAGGGGTGTGGAGGCGGGCAAAGGCTGGCTGCACAGGAGAGTAAAGGCGCGCATGTCGGTCGTTATTCCGCTGCTGTCCAACTCCCTCGACCGCGCCGTACAGATCGCGGAAGCGATGGAGTCAAGGGCTTTCGGCAACGGCACGAAGCGGACATTCTACAGGAACATACCGGTAAGCCGCGTGGACCTTGTTTCGATGGCTGCCGCCGGGGCGGTATCCGTCCTGGGCATAGTCTTCATGCTGTACCGTCACGGCGACTACCAGTTCTACCCGTCGCCGGGAGGCCTTCCCATGAGCGCGGCAACCTGGGCGATGCTTGCCGGGCTCGTCCTGATTGTCGCATCGCCTGTCCTTTTTGGCCTGGTGAAGAGGAGGGCTGAGCTTGATTGACATAAAGGGACTCAGCTTCAGCTACGGGGACGCCGCCAACGCCGCCCTGCGGGACATCAACCTGTGCATTGAGGACGGGGAGTTCGTGCTGATCACGGGGCCTTCGGGCTGCGGCAAGTCCAGCCTCTGCCGCTGCTTCAACGGCCTTATACCCCATTTCTACGGCGGGACAATAGCCGGCGAGATCAGGGTCCAGGGGCTCGACGTGCTCAGGCACAGGACGAGCGAGCTGGCGACGCGGGTAGGCATGGTCTTCCAGGACCCGGAGAACCAGATCGTGGCAGTGGATGTGGAGCGCGAAATAGCCTTCGGACTGGAGAACCTGGGCATTCACTGCGATGTAATAGCGAAGAGGGTGGAGGAATCGCTGGATACTCTGGGGATATCCGCTCTCCGGAACCGGCAGGTGCAGGAGCTTTCAGGCGGGGAGAAACAGAAGGTCGTTATCGCTTCGGTCCTGGCCCTGCACCCGGACATCCTGGTGCTGGACGAGCCGACCTCCGAGCTCGACCCCCGGGGGGCCGAGGAGGTGCTGTCTATGGTGCAGCGACTCAACGATGACCTCGGCATAACGGTGGTCCTTGTCGAGCACCGTCTGGACAGGGTCGTGCACCTGGTTGACAGGATGGTGGTGATGGACCGGGGCAGGATCATAGCCGATGCAGACGCCAGGACCGTCCTGGCCAACGGGGACCTGGGCAGAGTCGGGGTCGGAATCCCGCCCATTGCGCGGATCGCCCAGCAGTTGAGAGGCAGGGGACTCTGGACGGGCGAGATACCCCTTACCGTCAAGGAAGGACGCAGCCTGTTGAAGGACATCTTCAGGGAAGCGAGAAACGGCTCACTGGCTGAGTCCGCTCCCGGCGCGGGTAAACCGCTGGTTGAGATGGAGAAGGTCTGGTATGCCTATCGCCACGGAAGCACCGCGCTCAGGGATGTGGACCTCACCGTGCGGGAGGGCGAGTTCGTCGCCGTCATGGGCCGCAACGCTTCCGGTAAGACCACGCTGGCAAAGCACATAATCGGGCTCTTACGACCGTCAAAAGGCAGGGTGAGGGTAACGGGGCTGGATACGAGGTCGGCGAGCGTTCCACAGCTCGCCCGGAATGTGGGGTTCATCTTCCAGAACCCGAACGACCATATCTTCTCTGATACCGTAGAGGAAGAGATAGCGTTCATTCTCAAGAACAGGGGGCTCCGGACCGGGGAAATAGCGCCGGCGGTTGACGAGATGCTCGAGATGTTCGGCCTGGAAGCGTACAGGAAACAGTACCCGCGCTCGCTAAGCGGAGGAGAAAGGCAAAGGGTGGCTATGGCGTCTGTTCTTATCGCGCGGCCGCAGGTCCTGATCCTGGACGAGCCCACGCGGGGAATGGAATACAGGCTCAAGCACGAGCTTATGCGCTTTCTGGACGGCTACCGCCGGAAAGGAAACGCCGTGGTCCTCGTCAGCCATGATGTGGAGACGGTAGCGGAGTACGCCGACAGAGTGGTGCTGATGAGCGAAGGGCGGGTGGTTGTGGATGGTCCAAAGCGCGATGTGCTGTCACGGGCGCTATTCTTCTCCCCGCAGATCAACCGGCTGATGCAGGCGTTTGAGAAGTACGGAGTGCCAGGGGATATACTGACCGTGGAAGAAGCGCTGGAGATGTTGGGGTGAACAGACGCAGGCTGACGCTGATTCTTGCCCTCCTGGCGGGAGTAAGCGCGGTTGTTGCCGGAAGCCTTCTCGGGTTCGTCGGCTGGGGCCTGGCGGCTACGCTGCTAGTTACGCTGGCCCTTATTGCTTTCTTCTTCGAGTTTGAAAGCGGGGCGCTGGGTTCCAAGGAGATCGCCCTGGTGGCCATGCTGGGCACACTTTCGGCTGCCGTAAGGGTCCCCTTCGCGGCGATACCCGGTTTCCAGCCGAGCACCTATCTCATAATCTGCGCCGGGTACGTGTTCGGGCCGGTGGCCGGGTTCATGGTGGGGGCTCTCACCGCCCTGATCTCGAACTTCTTTCTGGGCCAGGGACCGTGGACGCCGTACCAGATGCTGGCCTGGGGGCTGCTTGGCGCCGGCGCGGCATTCCTGAGACGGTTCAACCTGGGGAAGGTCCCGCTAATAGCGGTCGGCATCCTGGGAGGCTACCTTTACGGCTGGATGGTGAATACCTGGTACTGGGCCGCGTTTATCTATCCCCTGACGTTCCGCACCTTCATCGTTTACCAGATGACAAGCATCTGGATGGACACCTTCCACGCAGCGGGGAATGCTCTCTTCCTGGGCCTTTTTGGCATGAAGACAATCGGCATCCTGGAAAGGTTCCGCAAGAGGTTCAACTGGAGGCTGTCGGAAGACCCCGCGCGGCCGGTCACAGACTGTGGCAGACCCGCGTAGTCAGGTTTCTCTGCGAACTGATATCTACTCATCAGTACACAGGATCGCCGCTGCCTTTTCAAGGAATCTGCCGGCAGAAGCAATCACTGCTTTGGCCCCGTCCATTGAGAAGCTTGATTCGTAATCGGCTGCCTCACGAAGACTCATAGCATTCATGAAATCCCTGACGAACTGGATTTCCAGAAGACTTTCTTCCACATAAAGCGCTCTTAGTGCCACCGCCAGGCAGTAATGGCTTTTCTCGCGATAGCCCCTGGAATAGACAAGCGCTCTGGCCGCGTGGAAGATGGAGTAATACGCCTGGATTGTGGACCATTTGTACCTCTCGTTGTCAAATCCTGCCCTTGCATCCGCCAGGTCACTCCGGGCAACGATGATCTCTTTCCCGGCCAGTTCCTTTCCTCTGGGAAAAGGGACTATCTTTCCGCTATCCAGGCAGCGCCTAAATTCTTGATTCAATGGAAGCCCTCTCCCACAAGGTTATACCCTTCTCTACTTCTCCCATGAAGGCTTGCCCCGCGACATCCGCCTGCAGGAGTTCAAGCGGGCTCTTAACTACAGGCTGCACGCGGATCTCTTCAAAACCGCGGGGCGGCCTGAAGCGGCTGATGGCATTGAGGACCTCCTCAGTGCTATGTGATACGATGAACAAGTCCAGGTCGCTGCTGGACGTATCTGCCCCCTGTGCACAGCTCCCATACAGCACTACCCGGGCCGAAACATCCTTCAGCTCTTCTACCAGTGGCTCTATCAATAGCATGTTCAGCAGCCTCTTGAACTCGATGATTATGGGGTCGCAGGCATCGACGGAGTAAAAGAACATATTGCCTTCTTGCCTCCGCTTGACCGCGCCGGAGGAGTACAACTGATTTAGAGCGCGATTAGCGGATCCGTAAGCGATTCCGATCCTCCGAGCAATCTGCCTTTCGTAGAACTCCTTGTCCGGGAACTTGGCGAGAAGGCTGAGAACCTTCTGGTTGACCGTACTAACTAGATGCTCTTGGAACATGAGCTGCTCCATATTTCGAGTATATACTCATTATATCGAGTGATAATAGTAAAAGCAACCCCCTTGCGTGGGGGAGTCAGCAGCGGGAGTGCATGTGGAATCCGGCTATCTCAATCTTAATGAGTTAGCTCTTGAAGTCGAGCTGTCGAGATGGGTTCAGACCTCCTCAACCGGGAGGTTCTTTCAGCGCCTGTCAGCAGCCGGGCTCTCCCGGATGACCGCAGCACCTCTGTCTCTTGCGTACCTTGATCAGGTTATTACGGAAGACGAGATAGATCTTTCGATGCAGCGGCATCGGCACGGCCATATTCGTGAAGATCGCTTTGAGACTCGGCATAAAGGGCCTCGTTGCAGTGCTGACCCGGTTTCAGACGTTCAGCGCCAGGTGCACCATATCGGGTATGACACTGCCTGTCTGGAATTTGCAGCCAAACATAGTTGCCAACTGGACATCACTTTTCACGATTGAGTGGACACCTAATGTATAGTTGCTACCCGAAGCTAATCGGTCCGAACTGGATTTCATCTAATTTGTTGCCAATTTGAAGTCTAAATGTTGCCCTGGCGGGGCAGAAATTCTCTGAGAAGACGACGTAGTCTAATTCGAAGGTGTTTGGTCCTTTCATCTCGTATAATCTATGATAGCCAGTAAAGTCAATAATGAAGGGATTAAGACCTATTTGAGCTATGTGGGGAGTTGCGTGAAAAACGTAGAACGAATCAAGGTACCTATGTGAGGCAGGTGCGATAGATACTTGTGGGATTGTGACACCTTTCCATTTAAGTTCCACTGGCTCCATAATAGTCGAATCGCCGCTCGAAAAGTCTCTTACCCTTTCCAAATACGCAACACACTGGCGTGCCATCTTCCTTCTGTGTAGATTCCGAACTTTGATGTGACAAAAGCGCGCCATCGATTTGGCGGGAGAATGATAAACATCTTCTTGTCTGCCAACTCTTTCCAGCAAGAGTTCATTTCTCCAAGTTGGGTCCCATTGCGCTCTAACTCTTTCCGCAATCACATCTGGCAACAGGTGCCTGTCCGTAAATCGGATGCAGTTAGCTTGGATGAACTTCAGAATTCCGTCATCTTGCTTGACGCCTTCCTCTTGAAAGATCAAGGGTTCAATGTCTAGATAGGCAGCTATGGATAGCTCCTGATGCGAGAAAAGTGAGCCGCGGTGGAAAGATGGCATATCTGTCGAGTCTGCGTTTAATTTCTCTCTTCTGAAATCTATGAAAAGGAAGTATTCAGATTCGCCTAACCTTTGAAAGATGTTCTCCTTCAAGCCTTTCAAAGTTTGTTCCCCCACGGCGATATAGGGGTCGAAATGCATCTCCCCTAACTTATCAAATACTCTTTGAGCTATCATGAGTTCGTCGGTATTTCTCTGCTGCCCGCAACTGATAAATACCCTTGCTTGAATTCTCTTGGTTGCGTCGATCACTTGTATATCCTATCCGAATCCGAACTTCCTATAGCCTCTCATTCCGTCGATGCCTATTGTAAGTCTTGCCAAGACTACATGTTATAACTGGTCACTTCTTCATGAACTAGGAGCACCTTGCTATAGTGCTTATTCAATGCTTCCCGGAACGCGCAATTGCGGGCATGATAGCCGAACAGGTAGGTTTCGTCAAGCAGCTGTACGTGATCGAGCATCCGGATACCGCGGCCTTCCCAGCCTCCCAACTTTCGCGAGTATGCTGGTTTCCTGCTATAATGGGAACTGAGAGGAAATCCGAATACAGGTGATCGAATCCGGGAGCGAGAGAAGCGATGTCGCGGCGGGCCGGCACGAACTTCTGCGCATAAGCGTCCGCGGCGTTGTGCAGGGCGTCGGTTTCCGGCCGTTTGTTTACCAGCTTGCCGTCAGGCATAACCTGAGGGGCTGGGTCTGCAATACCTCCGGCGACGTCAAGATCGAGGTGGAAGGCGACAGGGACTCGCTCGCCCGGTTCCTGCAAGACCTGTCGGCTACGGCGCCGCCTCTTGCCCGCATCGAGGATATTTCTACCGCCAGGCTGCCCGCGCAGGGGTACTCCGGCTTCGAGATAAGGCACAGCATCGCCGAGCAGGACAGGTACCAGCTCGTTTCACCCGACATCGCGACCTGCGCACCCTGCCTTGACGAGGTGTTCGATCCGCAGGACAGGCGGTTCCGGTACCCGTTCACGAACTGCACGAACTGCGGCCCCAGGTTCACGATCATCCAGGACATCCCCTACGACCGGCCTATGACAACTATGCGCAGTTTCAAGATGTGCCCCGAGTGCCAGAAAGAGTACGAGGATCCCATGGACCGCCGGTTCCACGCGCAGCCCAACGCCTGCCCGAAGTGCGGTCCGGCTGTCAGTCTGCTCGACAGCGCAGGCGAGACAGTGCGCGTGCCCGACGCGCTCGCTGCCGCGGCAGGGCTGCTGAGGGAGGGGAAGATACTGGCGGTGAAGGGGTTGGGTGGCTTCCTGCTGGCCTGCGATGCCACCAGCGAGACGGCGGTGCGGACTCTGCGGGAACGCAAGCGTCGCCCGTTCAAACCTCTGGCTGTTATGGCGGCCACGCTGGGCGAAGCGCGAGAACACTGCGAGGTGTCGGAGCAGGAGGAGAAACTGCTGACCTCCCACGAGAGCCCCATCGTGCTTATGAAGCGGAGGGAGAGCTCGCTGGTCTGTCATTCGGTGGCCCCCAACCTTGAGTACCTGGGAGTGATGCTTCCCTACACGCCCCTGCACCATATCCTGCTCAGGGAGACGGGACTGCCGCTGGTAATGACAAGCGGCAACCTGAGCGAGGAGCCCATCGCCAGAGATAACGATGAAGCCTTGAGAAGGCTTCACGGCATCGCCGATTACTTCCTGGTCCATAACCGCGACATATACTCGCGCTACGATGACAGTGTAGCGACACTGGTCCTGGACAAGCCGCAGATTGTGAGGAGGGCGCGCGGCTACGCTCCCCATCCGGTCCGCCTGCCTTTCCAGGCGCGGCAGGTGCTGGCCTGCGGCGCGGAGCTCAAGAACACATTCTGTCTCACCAGGGACAGCTATGCGTTCGTGAGCCAGCATATCGGCGACATGGAGAACCTGGAGACCATGGAGCATTTCGAGACTACCATCGATCTCTACAAGAGGCTGTTCCGCATCGAGCCGTCCATAGTAGCCTGCGATATGCATCCCGAGTACCTGTCCACCAAGTACGCGAAGGAGCTGGTGGAGGAGCATCCCGGACTCAAGCTTGTTCCGGTGCAGCACCACCATGCCCATATCGTTAGCTGCATGGTGGAGAATGAAGTGGATGGGCCTGTCATCGGGGTATCTTTCGACGGCGTGGGCTACGGCCCGGACGGCCGTATATGGGGTGGCGAGTTCCTGCTCGCCGATTGCCGGGACTTCAAGAGGCTGGGTCATTTCGAGTACGTGCCCCTGCCGGGAGGCGCGGCCGCCATCGAGCGGCCCTACCGCATGGCGATAAGCTACCTGGTCACGCTCCTGGGAAATGAAGTCTTGCCCGGACTGCCCTTCCTGAGTGATGTGAGCGCTGAGGAGATCGAGCTTGTCAGGCAGCAGGCGGCGAAGAGGATCAACTCGCCGCTGACTTCAAGCTGCGGCAGGCTGTTTGACGCGGTCTCGGCCCTGGCCGGGCTGAGAGGCAGGATTGACTACGAGGCCCAGGCGGCCGTCGAACTGGAAACGGCCGCTGACGATCACGCTGAAGGACGGTACGGGTTTGCCATAGACGGTGAAGACGGAGTAGACATCGTCCGCTTCAGAGAGCTTTTCCGCGGTGTTGTTGATGATGTCAGGAAAGGCGTATCCGCTGGCGCGATATCGGCGAAGTTCCACCGTACTGTGGCGGGGATTGTCGTCGAAATGTGCCGGCGTATCTCGGATGCGACCGGCGTCAGTACAGTCGCGCTCAGCGGGGGAGTGTTCCAGAACCGCCTCCTGCTCGGGCAGACCGTGGAGGGGCTTGGGGGCGAAGGCTTCAGGGTGCTGCTGCATGGGCAGGTGCCGACCAATGACGGGGGCATCTCCCTCGGCCAGGCCGTCGTCGCCCATCATAATGTCGAGCAAGAGGCCCGCAAGAACAGGAGATAAGGTCATGTGTCTGGCAATTCCCGCTCTGGTGAAGACTATAGACGGCCAGGAAGCTGAGGTGGAGGTCGGCGGCGTTAGCCGTAAGGCGAGCATCGTGCTCACCCCGGAGGCTAGGGTCGGCGACTACGTGCTGCTTCACACGGGCTATGCCATAAACATTATCGACCAGGAGGAAGCGGAGGAGACACTTTCGCTCTTCCGGGAGCTTGCCGAGGCCCAGCCCGACGAGTAAACACTGTCTGGTCAGAGAGTAAATGAAGTACATCAGTGAATATCGCGACCCCGGACTTGCTGAGAGACTGCTCGCCAGGATAAGAGAGAGATCGACCAGGCCGCTTCGTCTCATGGAGTTCTGCGGCGGTCATACAGTCTCAATAGCCAGGTACGGCATACGCCAGCTGCTGCCTTCCAGGCTGGAGATGCTGTCCGGTCCCGGCTGTCCTGTCTGCGTGACCGCCAACAAGGACCTGGACAAGGCAATAGCGCTTGCCCGAATACCCGGCATGATCGTTACCACGTTCGGGGACATGATGAAGGTGCCTGCGAGCCATTCGAGCCTCCAGCAGGTCAAGGCCGAAGGCGGCGATGTCAGGATCGTATACTCAACCCAGGACGCGCTGGAGATAGCGAGGGGGAACCCGAACAGGCCGGTAGTATTCATAGGCATTGGCTTCGAGACCACCGCCCCCACGGTGGCGGCGTCCGTGCTCCAGGCCCGGCGGGAGGGGATAGGCAACTACTACGTGCTGTCCCAGCATAAGCTGTGCCCTCCCGTCATCAAGGCGCTGCTGGATTCAGGAGAGGTGAAGCTGGACGGGCTTATCTGTCCGGGCCATGTCAGCGCAATAATCGGCTCCCGGCCGTATGAGTTTGTGCCCCGGGACTACGGCATTGGCTGCGTCGTATCGGGCTTCGAGCCCCTTGATATCCTGCTCTGCGTGGATATGCTTGTGGCCCAGATGGAAACTAGCCAGCCCCGGGTCGAGATTGCTTACAAGCGCGGTGTGAAACCCGAAGGGAACCAGGTCGCCATACGGCTTATGGATAGTGTCTTCGAGGTCACCGATGGTCACTGGCGGGGAATAGGCACAGTCCCCGGCAGCGGGCTGAAGCTGAGAAGTGAGTACAGCATGCACGATGCCGAAGAGGTCTTCGCGATCTCCCCCGGCGAGCCCGTGGAACCGAGGGGGTGCGTCTGTGGTGAGATCCTGCGCGGTGTGAAGACGCCTCGCGACTGCCCGCTTTTCCGCCGCGAGTGCAGTCCCGAGAATCCCGTCGGACCCTGCATGGTATCCTCGGAAGGAAGCTGCGCGGCCGCCTACATGTATGGAGAACACGATGGGGGATAAGATACTTCTCGCTCACGGCAGCGGTGGCAAGCTGACCCATGACCTTGTAGCGAAGCACTTCCTGCCGCTGTTCGACAACAGCTTTCTGCGCCAGCTCGATGACTCGGCGGTGCTCGACCTTAACGGCCGCCTCGCATTCACGACAGACAGCTATGTCGTGAATCCAATCTTCTTTCCCGGCGGGGATATCGGCAAGCTCGCCGTATGCGGGACCGTTAACGATCTCTCCATGAGCGGCGCCAGGCCTATGTACCTGAGCCTGTCCCTGATTATCGAGGAAGGGCTCTCAATGTCCGATCTTAACTTCATCATGAGGTCGGCGCGTGACGCTGCTGACGAAGCCGGCGTCAAGGTGGTTACCGGGGATACAAAGGTGGTCGACAGGGGTTCCGCCGACCGGCTGTTCATCAACACGGCCGGCCTGGGCGTCATAAGGCCCGGTGTGGATATCTCCGGCTCCAATGCCCGGCCAGGTGACAGGGTTATCCTGAGCGGTCCCATCGGGGAGCACGGAATTGCGGTCATGAGCCAGCGCGAGGGGCTTCGCTTCTCTTCCCCCGTGGAGAGCGACTGCGCTCCACTGAACGGTCTCGTGGAGGCGATTCTGGACAGCGGGGTCGAGATCAGGTGTCTGCGTGATCCCACCAGGGGTGGTCTGGCCGGCACGCTGAACGAGTTTGCCTCCGCCTCGAAGGTCGGCATCAGGATAGACGAAAAGAGTATACCGGTCGGCGAGGCGGTACAGGGGGCCTGCGAGCTTCTGGGGCTCGACCCGCTGTATGTAGCCAATGAGGGCAAGCTCGTCGCTGTCGTCGATCCTGGCGGCGCTGGCAGGGTGCTGGCGGCTATGCGGGAGTGCAGGTACGGCGGCGGCGCGGTCACTATCGGTGAAGTGATCGCCGAACACCCCGGCCGCGTCGTCATGAGCACCCTCATGGGAGCGTCCCGCATTATCGATATGCTGGTTGGCGAGCAATTGCCCCGGATTTGCTGAGACGCTGACCGGCCTCCACGTCAAGCGCGGGCAGGTCGGGAGACCTGCCCTGCGGCGGCTGAATGCCGGTCCATGGTGGTACGGGATGCAGGGACTTTTCCTGACCGACGACCGCGGGAGGTAACATGAGAATCCTCGGCCTGGTCCTCTCACTAATCTCTCTCTTCATCACTGCCGGCGGAATCCTCGCCTACTTTGCGGACCGTACGGGCGTCGGCATAGCGGGCATGGCGACGGGCGTGAGTCTTCTCGGAGTAGGCGTGATGTTGTTCCTTACGGATTTCCTGCTGCGGTTGATGCAGCGGGGCGCGCGGCTGCGCATCGACCTGGTCCTGTGGAAGCTGAGATTCGGGTTAGAGGGGGAGATGGGAAAGCCGGGCGAGGAAAACGCCGGACCTCGACCGCCCCGCGAGACGAAGTAGCCAACCGGGCTGAATCATGGTTCAGTCTACGTTTGGAGGTGAGTGATGCCCCAGGGAGCTTTCGAGGGAGTAAGGGTGGTTGAGGTCGCCCAGTGGGTAGCCGCCCCGAGTGCGGGAGCTTTGCTCGCTGACTGGGGCGCCGACGTGATTCACGTGGAGCATCCGGTGAAGGGCGATGCGATGAGGGGCCTGACGTCCGCGGGGGGCATGGAGGTGGACTGGCTCTTCGAGCTGGATAACCGAAGCAAGCGCAGTTTTTCGCTGGATGTCAGCCGTCCCGAAGGACAGAGTGTGCTTTATCGCTTACTGGAAAAGAGCGATGTGCTCCTGACGAGCCTGCGTCCGAGTGAACTGGAGCGTTACAGGATCGACTATCCTTCGGTCAGCAGGGTCAATCCCCGGCTGGTCTTCGCCAGCCTGACGGGATACGGCCGGAAAGGGCCCGAGCGTGAGAAGCGCGGCTACGATATAACCGCTTTCTG
Organism: Dehalococcoidia bacterium; assembly: GCA_014859215.1. Classification (GTDB taxonomy): domain Bacteria; phylum Chloroflexota; class Dehalococcoidia; order SZUA-161; family SZUA-161; genus Kmv37. The sequence goes on from JACUUS010000023.1 coordinate 17,704, forward strand.
GGCGCGGTCCGGGTTCATGGCCACGCTCAGGGAACCTGACGGGCCTCCCGTGTTTCCCAGAGGCGGAATGGGCGATCATATCTCCGCCATAGCCCTTGCCGGCGGTATAGCCGCGGCGCTCTTCGCCAGGGAGAGGACCGGCACCGGGCAGGAGGTCGACGTGAGCCTCTATAATACCGGCGTCTGGGCGCTCAGCGTAGACATCAGCTGCGCGCTGGCTACGGGTCAGTACCCGCCCCTGCGGAAGAGGTCGGAAACCCCGGCAATGACCAATGTTTACGAGACAAAGGACAACAGGTGGATATACTTCGCCCACCTTCAGCAGGACCCGTACTGGCCTGCGTTCTGCAGGGCTCTCGGGCTCGAAGGCATCGAGAATGACGAAAGGTTCAATAGCATCGGGCCGCGCATGGCAAACAACACCGAGCTTTTTAACATGGTCGAGGCGGCTATGAAGAAGCGCGCGCTGGCCGAGTGGCTGCCGGTACTTGATGAGCACGGGCTGATCTATTCCACCGTGCAGGAAGCTACCGACATCGTGCGAGACGAGCAGGCATGGGCAAACGACTTCTTCACGATTGCCGAGCATCCAACCCTGGGCAAGGTGAAACTGGTGGCGAACCCGATCAAGCTGAGCAAAATGCCTTCTTCAGTGAAGGCGACCGCGCCGCAGTTCAGCCAGCACACCGAGGAGATCCTGCTCGAGAACGGCTATAGCTGGGACGAGATTGCGGGCCTCAAGGAGCAGGGGATAATAGCCTGACAGGGCTCAATCAGGCTGCCGCCTGCGGATGGTAGAACTGTCCCGATTGCCGCTTGC
>JACUUS010000225.1 GCA_014859215.1 Dehalococcoidia bacterium
ATAAGGCACGGATCACCACAAACGGCACCTCAAACTGATGACAAACTTGCGCCAATGTGATCAATATGAGCCTGGGGAGCGCCGCGGAATCGACGACCCTGGAAAACGCGATCAACTACGCGTGGAATAAGGGCGTTGTGGTCGTGACAGCCGCGGGAAACAACGGTTCAACTTCGGCGTTCTATCCCGCTTACTACAGCGCGACCATCGCGGTGGCGGCCACGGATTATGTCGATAAGCTGCCCTCCTGGTCGAATTACGGCGATTGGGTGGACGTCGCAGCTCCAGGCAACAGCATATACTCGACCCTGGAGAACGGCGGTTACGGGTACAAGTCGGGCACTTCCATGGCGGCCCCGCACGTGGCGGGTCTTGCCGGGCTGGTATTCTCACTGGCCGCGGACGGAAACGGGAACAGCAGGACGAATGACGAGGTGCGGGCCATAATCGAGGCCAACTGCGACGACATCGGTATAAGCGGAATCGGAGGCGGGCGCGTAAATGCCTATAGGGCTGTCGCTGCGGCAACCCCTCCTGCCCCAGAGCCGGCGCCAGTCCCGGCCCCTGGAATTATTCAGGGGACCGTGACGGATGGCAGCAGGCCCATAGCAGGCGCCGTGGTAACGGACGGGACCCGAACGGCGATAACCGACGGAAATGGCTGCTACAGCATCATCGAAGTCCCCGAAGGTACCTATATGGTGACTGCTTCAGCCAGCGGCTACAACAGTGCCTCTCAACAGGTTACTGTGACCGCCGGAGGAACCACCGTAGCCAATATCGCCCTCAAGATGCAGGATAGCTTCATTTCGGGCAGCGTCAGCGACGCCCTTACGGGCTCAGCGATCTCCGGCGCAGTGGTGAGCGACGGCGTACGGACAACCACGACAGCCGCCGACGGGAGCTATACCATCTGCGATGTGCCTTCCGGTACGTACACAGTCACGGCGCAGGCTGCCGGGTATCAAAGCGCGTCGCAGACTCTGACCGTGGAAGGAGAACAGACGACGGCAACCCTAGACTTCTCTCTCAGCCCCGTACTTAAGATTGCTACAGTCAGCGTAAGCTCCATAACCTACTATGCGGAGGGCGGCAGGAACGGCAACCAGCATCTGCGGATTGTCGTCGCACTGGCGGACAACCTGGGCAAACCGGTCACGGGCGCCTCGGTGTCTATAGGTGTGGACATTGGAGGAAAGCCGTATGCTTCTTCGGCGGCAAGAACAGGGTCAGACGGGAAGATCATCTTCAAACTAAACAACGCCCCGTCGGGCACCTATGTCACGACGGTAGAGAGCGTTGCTGTTGCCGGGTTGACATGGGATGGTGTCACGCCGACGAACAGCTTCACCAAGTAGTCAGTTATCTGCGGGCCAGAGTCATTGCCCGAGCGGTGGCGGGGTAGTCCTGACCCAGTCTGGACTACCCCAAGGTTACCACTGGACATAGTCTGATAATCTGGACCTGCGCGACTTTGCCTTCTTGCGTGATCTCTCCCGCGTCGAGAGGTTGACGGCGCTCGCTCCCAGCAGGCTGAACATCAGGATGCTGGAGACCATGCACCAGGTGCAAAAGGCGTGGATCTCGAATATCTCGAGGTAGTACAGATAAAGGCTGTATATAGAGCCTGCCAGGACCAGGGTATATATCCCCAGCAACAGCGTGTATCGGCGGGAACCTGCTCCCCACAGGTGAACTACTCCCATGACGGTGACAGCCGTGTAGAGCAGCAGCCCCAACAGCGCCAGCGGAATACCCCAGATAGTGGAATAGTGGCTGGACAGCACGGCATCGCAGTCCATTGCAGGCAGGCAGAGGGATGACGCATGCCGGTAGTGCGCCCAGGTAAGGTATGCGGAGATGCCCATTCCCGCCATTCCCAATAAGGGAACGGCCCTCATGAATATGCGCCGCGGTGGCGAGAATGCCAGGGAAGCAGCCTTCAAAGTCAATCCTGCCATTACTCTTCCGCAGCCAGTAGTTCTTCAATCAGGCTCTGAAACGAAGCAAAGGGCACATTGCCCTCAGCCTTCCTGCCGTTGACGAAAAAGGTGGGCGTGCCCCTGATACCCAGAGCCAGGCTTTCCTCTTTTTCCCGCAATATTTCGTCCCGATGGTTACCCGAAAGGAAGGCGGCATTGAAGGCCGCTATGTCCAGTCCCGCCTGCCGGGCCAGGTCCTGGAGGCGGGCTACAGTAAGGTCTTCCTTTTTGGATGAAGCCCGCAACTGCATCACCAGATCATGATAAGGCCAGAACATCCCCTGGTCCGCTGCCGCCTCCGCGGCCATGGCCGCCAGTATGGACTCCTCGTCATAGATGACGAAGTGCTTGAATGTGAGGTAGGCTGTTCCAGTCTCGACATAGGAAGCTTCAATCTGCTTCGAGGTAGTCAGAGCGAACTGCTGGCACACAGCGCACTGGAAATCGGAGTAAACGAGGATTGAGATGGGGGCGTCTGGTGATCCCATCGAGGTCCGGAGGTGTGCCGGCGTCGCGGGTGGCAGCTCTGCGTCCGGAGGAGAAACGATAAAGGCGTCCGCCGGCTGGCCTATCCTCCCCAGAATGATCAAGACAGCGGCCATAATGACTGCTGCGGCGTTGGCAGCCAGGAAAACCCGGCCACTCATCCCCGGCTTCGAAGCTGACCTGTGATCCAGCGGTGAATTCATAGTTGCAGATAAGAATTCTGGAGGTGGCGCCCCGGCGACGCCACCTCCGTATTCTCGGTATTTTCCCGGTGCTGACTCCAGGCAAGGCTGGAACCAGCGGTTAGAAACACATGCCGTTACATTCTTCGTCGCAGTGGCCGGGCCCGATAATCCCGTTATTGTACTTGTCCAGGGTATCAGCCAGCGAAATAAAGAGCTTTCGCAGTGAGCTGTTGCCCTTTAACGCCCCGATCTGCGCCGGCGCGTACGTACTGAACAGGGTTGTGGCCTCATCGAAGGCCGCCTGGGCGTCAGTGAAGTCAGCCCCGTTCAACTGGTTAAGCTCGGCGGCGATGTAGGCATGCGCCAGGAT
>JACUUS010000024.1 GCA_014859215.1 Dehalococcoidia bacterium
TCTCTAGCGGGAGCATCTGAACCGTTAGGGACAACCGTAGCGACCTTGTCCAGGCCCACAGCTACAGCATCATCCAGCGTTGCGTCGTTTACCACCGGCCCTCCTCTTACCACGAAGTAGACATCGGTTTTCCTCGCCCGCTGGAGCTCCTCAATGAGCAGGCGATCGAAGACTATTTCACCCGCGTTATCGCCGAGGTACAGTATCTGCCGCGAGCTACTGAGGCTGCTCCGCAGTTTCTCGTAGTCGTTAATGCACAACGGGGATGACAGCGAGCTTTCTACGAGGTAACTTACGTCCACCTGCTCGAAATTCGGCCCCAAGTCAATTGAGTTACCGCCGATGGCCAGCTTACAGGCGGTCAGCAGCGGGTCTGGTGAATCGGCTATCAGCCTTTTCAGATGCGGGTAGAGCGCCAGGACCGCTTCATTGGCCTCAGCCTTGGCCTTACGGTAAGGGTCGTGATTGCCCGTGATTTGGTCGACCAGGCGGTAGATGTGCTGGGCCATCTCCGGCGGCTTCAAGCCGGGAGGGAGATCAGGCATCATCGCGGCTGTGGCGTTCAGCACGTCGCGTTGAATAGCCTCGTCATCAGTCGCTGCCCTTGCGGCCTTGAGAGCCTGGTTCATCAGGCACGGCAGACAATCAAGATAGATTTTCATGTCTCATCCTTTTCGGGATTATGATTGCTCCAACCTCAGCCTGTCAATTCTGGCGATAACATCTCCTGTCCTCTCCTTCAGTCCGTTAATAGCAGACCGCAATTCACGCTCTGATAAGGGCGCTGCATATACAATTGCGTCTTGCGGACACACATCCTGACAAATGCGGCACTGATCACACCGGTGCTGGTCTATTCGAGCTGTTGTCGAGATAATCGAAATGGCCCCCCTCGGACAGCTTTGCACACAGAGTCCGCAGCCAAAGCACGAGTCCTCTCTTACTCTCAGCATCGTCCTAATCTCCCGGCGTCTTCTTGCCGCCCATTACTATGGTGAACCCGGCATCGGAGAAGTATCCCTCTGCGAAACCTTCAGCGGAACGCACCGCTCCCGGCCTCTGAAAAAGCGTTGAAACAGTCCTCTCGATTGTGAAACCTGCTCGAGCTACGAGTTTGACCACCTCGTCATAGCTATGGAAGGTGGCATACTTGTAGAAACGGTGCCCCTCTGCCTTCTTCACCTGATAGAACTTCCCCCACGGACTCTCCTTTAGCACAAGGCCAAGCACCAATTTACCGCCCGGCATAAGGATGCGGCCGGCCTCCTTCAGAACTCGAAGCGGTGAATTGAGGAAACACAGAGTTAGGATCAGGAAGACCGTACCGAACGAGTCTTTCTCAAATATCTTCTGTTCTCCTCTTCCTCGGAAGGTTGTAACTCCTCGATGCTTTGCCATAGCAACAAGCTTGACCGATGGATCAACCCCCGTCTCTATCCCCAGGGCCTGGGCAAAACGGCCGCTACCGACACCTATCTCAAGCCACGGTCTTGGGAGAGAATTCAGCAGTGGTTTGAATGCCTGGACCTCAACAAAGAATATGAGGCTTCCCTCTTCGTCAAACCAGGCGTCATATTCCAGGCCCAGGTCATCGAAGGGGGAACTGCGACTGTAGTTTCTTTTAATTCTTGGCACTGACTGTCCTGTTTCTCGTTCTGAGCTTCGTCAGGAGAGCCCCTTGACTTTACGGTATCGTGCGGCAAGTCCCGGAAATCTTCGTCCGGATCTAAACTATGTTCTTCTTGGACCTTATCAGCGAACACCCCCACTCTCATTTGTTTCTCAAAGCGGGGGGCTCCATCATGTACCTTCGACAGTGCACTTGTTCAACAACGCCCTCAGCGCACCCCGCCTTTGAAAACCTATTAGTCTTTTCACTGGACGGCAACCCTGAAAGACTATCAGGGTCGGCACAGCGGTTATGCGATATCTCTCCGCCGTATCAGGGCTCTTCTGTATGTCTATCTTCACAAACCTGACTCTGCCAGTATAGTCGCTGCGAATTTCTTCAGCGATAAGGCAGGCTGGATAGCATGACTGGCATGTCCGGGTGGCGAAGCACGCGAATACTGGTAGTTCGCAGTTGAGTACTTCCTTGTCAAAATCCTGGTCGGTAATCTCAGTCATCATGTGCCCTCCTCCTAACTTGCCCTCTTTTCACTCTCAGCTACCGCCGGCCTCATTCTCAAAGGGCAAATCCAGCATGCTTCGGCGCCTCGCAAGAGCTGTTCCAAGTAAAGACGTTAGGCACGACATTCATGCCGTCGGACAGCCTCAGCATTTCCTTCCTGCTATTCTGCCCATGACCAGTCGAGAACGCTGGAAGTCACAGGCTCCTATTGCCCTGGATCGGCCTGCTCGGGCCGTGGTCCGCGCCCCGCAAGCCTTCGCACATAGAACTTCTTCCCCTGGTATTCCAGGGCCACAAGACGGCCGTTATCGATCAGATTCTCGATTACCCCCCAGTCCGCCCCCGCTTTTTCAAGGAGTCTTGCAGCAGCCTCTTCCCTGATGGGGTGTACCGCTGTAATAGCGAGCAGGTCCTCCTCGAGATCATCCGAGCACGCGAACTCGTTGCCTTCGTACTCGATCAGGTATTCTGCTCTGCCAAGTCTATCTGCAAATACCTGGTAAGCCGCATTGACAGCCCGCCGGCCTGCAGGTTTCACATGTTCCGCCGGCGGCCGGGTCGGGATGGCAACATAAGCAGTGACCGGCTTTAAAAGGGTCAAGAAATCGGCTACTCTTTCTATCTCGCCGGTGTCATCGTTGATGTCTTGAATCATCATTGTCTCTGTCGTGAGTTCACCCCCAAATTCGGCGGCGAATTTGAATATTCCTTGCAGGACAGTAGTAAGTCGAAGCGATTCATGCGGCCTGTTGATTCTGTGCCAGGTTTGTTCGCTGACCGCATCTACCTTCAATGACACCCAGTCAGCCTTCAGCAGGTTCTGCCTTACATCGCTGTGCCAGAGAAGAGATCCATTGGTTATGACTGCGATCCTGACACCCAGTCCCTTCAGGGCGTCTATTTCTTTGCCAAGATTGATGTCGAGAGCAGGCTCCCCGTCCGCAACAAAGCTGACGTAGTCTACCTTCTCTCCTCTCGCTCCAGCCGCCTCGAGCCCGGTCCTCACCTTCTCCGCGATTATTTCAGTGCTATAGAACGGACCGGGTTGCGTCTCGGTCTGAAGCGTATTCCCCAGCTGGCAGTAGACGCAGGAGTAGCTGCATCTCTTGGGAGGGATATTGTTGATGCCCAGGCTGCGACCGAGTCGCCTGGACGGGACCGGTCCGTAAACAATAGACTCAGCCAATATCCTGTCTCCACTGTCGCCTGCAAGGCCGGCCCTGTCGGCGTTCACACCCCCACGACTTGCCCCAACCAGCCCTCTTTATGGCAAAGCCCAGACCGGCAAGGCTGCGGAGCATCTCCAGCAAGTCATCCGATCGCATGCGCTCATTGAACATATCGCTCACGGGCACCCCCGGGCGACAACCTGGCAGTCCCGCCAGGCCGTCGTAGCGCCACCTCTTCTCAGCATCACCTAGAATCTCATAGGCTTCATTTATTTCCTTGAATCTAGCCTCAGCCTCCTGCGTATTCCCGGGGTTGCGGTCGGGGTGATATTCCAGAGCCAGGCGGCGGAAGGCCTTCCTGATATCTTCAGAAGAGGCTTCTCTGCTCACTCCAAGAACCCGGTAATAGTCTTTGAGGCTCATATCCCGTCCCCTACTGTCTGCGGTATGCTTTCTGCCAGGGGTGCTCCTTCATTGCCAAACAGTCCTTTATGGCTGCCTTGAGAGTATTAGCCGCCAGAAGCGCGCAGTGCTCGCTTTCCTGGGGCAACCCGCCAAGGGCATTAAGAACGTCCTGCCGGCTTATCATGTGAGCTTTGCTGATAGTCGTCCCCTTCGCCATTTCTGTGACCATGCTGCCGGAGGCAATGCTCGTACCGCAGCCGTCGGTCATAAAGCCTGCCTCGACTATGGTATCGACCTTAACCCTGAGCCATATCTCCATGGTGTCACCGCAGGGGCCTGTTACCCTGGCAAACCCGTCGGCATCCTGCAAAGCGCCGACATTTCTCGGGTTCATGGCATGGTCAATAACTGTCTCAGAATATATCCTGCGGGCATCTGCCAGAACCAGCTCCTGGAGCTCTTCAAATTCAGCAGACACTCTTTGTGGCCTCCTGCTTGTTTGATTTCAGCCGGACAGCTCTTGTATAAGAGAGTGAGTGAGTCCGGTCACTATTTCACTATCGTAGCGCTCGATGTTGCCCTCATCGCAGAGCTTGGCCAGTTCCGGGTCTATGGGCAGAACACCGAGCAACGGCGCATTGACGGCACGGGCCATCTGTTCTCCCCGGCTCTTGCCGAAGATTTCGATCCTTTTGTCTATTTCAGGCACATACAGATAGCTCATATTCTCTACGACGCCCAGAACGCGCTTCTCCATTTTCCGGGCCATGTTCACCGCCTTGCGAACAATCATCTCGACCAGGTCCTGAGGAGTGAACACGACGATCACTCCGGAAATAGGAAAGGACTGCATTAGAGTGAGCGGCGCGTCGGCAGTCCCGGGGGGCAGGTCAACAATCAGATAGTCGAGCCTACCCCAGAGGACGTCTTCGCCAAACTGCTTGATGGTATTCCCGATCAAAGGGCCGCGCCAGATAACAGCATCGTCCTCGCTCGGCAGAAGAAGGTTAATCGACATCACCTCAATGCCCGATTTTGACAGGACGGGCAGTATTCCGTTTTCATCCCCGCTCGGGTGTTCGTTCAGGCCGAACATCTTGGGTATGCTCGGGCCGGTGATGTCGGCATCGAGAATACCCACGTCATAGCCTGCACGTGTGAGCGCTACGGCAAGCAGGCCTGATACGAGAGATTTGCCGACTCCTCCCTTGCCGCTCATCACCGCCAGTATGTGGTCGATGCTGTTCAAGTCCTTTGCTTTGAAGTCAGTATACTCGACTTTCACTTCGCTGACTTCAGGCAGGTTCTTAACCGATTGCTCGACTTTGGTTTTGATCCAGTCCTGTGCCCCCGGAATCAGCGCGGTCGACGCCAGGCTTATATCAACTTTCCTGTTGGAAGTGGTAATCTCGCGCACCAGATTCATGCGTACTATGCTGCGTTTGACGGCGGGAACCAGCACCTCTTCGAGACTTTCCATTATCTGGTCCTTCGTTGCCATGTATCCCCTCTCCTCAACTATTCTGATGAACTTTACTCATTATTGGTCTTCTTAGAGAAACTGGAGGTCTGCCTCCCCATGATTGACGACGTGAACAGTCCTGTTTCTGTTATCCGCGATTCTATTTCGGCTTTCTTCATGTGATGGTCCCTGACCGACAGGATGCCTTCCGGCCTTAAGATTCTATGCAGGTCCACAAGCACCTCGCTGACATTGCGCAAATGGTGGAGAATATCGTATAGAAGGACTATATCCACGCTGGCAGGCGGCAAGCCCGGCTCCGAGGCAAAGATGGTGCAGACATTCGCCAGGCCTTTCTTCTTCGCCAGTTTCCGCACTTCTTGAATAGCGAGCGGATGAATATCCAGAGCGTAGACTTTGCCTGACGCGCCTACAAGCTCAGCTAGAGGCACGATATAGCTTCCAGGGCCGCACCCGTAATCGAGGACCTGGTACCCTTCCTTGATGCCTACGTCGTCCAATACGAGCCTGCGAGGTCTGGCCAAATCGCGAACCTTGTACATTAGAGACATCAGTCTGAAGTCAAAGTCGGATTGATGCCTGGCTTCTTTCCTGTCTTGTGTTGACACGCGATCTCTTCCCACCTGGCTCGCTAGTCTCTATTGAGGCGGCCTGCTCTCTTGGTTCCGGAGCCCGGCCTTACCGGGCTGGCTGCGCCCTGGTTCCTCTCCCGGATGAGTCATCCTCAGTGGTCACAGATGTTGCCACCGATGGCAAGTTGGCCGTTGAGATGGTTTAGAACCGCTTTCTCCGGGTCGCTTTCCAGTACGCCGGTGATCACCCCGATACGATTCTGTTGGAAAAGGTCCTGCGCCCGCGATCCCATGCCCCCGGCGATTACAAAGGATACGCCTTGCTGTGCCAGCCATTCCGGTAAGAGACCAGGCTGGTGGCCGGGCGTCGGCAGCAGCTCCTTCTTTAAAATACTTCTCGTTTGTTCGTCAACATCAATCAGGGCAAAATGCTCACAGTGGCCGAAGTGAGGCGAGACCATATTCCCGCTTACGGGTATTGCATATCTCATCACAGAATCCTCCGTCTTCTGAACTTCGAGTTAGAATCCTGGTCACCCGCTCTCATCGACTTCCAGTCGGGCCAGGAAGCTGCTGCTCTCTGACTTCAAGGAGTAGCTTTCTCCTCTCTCCATAAGACCTGAACAGGTGGTTCCTTCCTCAGCTTGTTTGGGACTTCCTTCACGTGAGACCGCCCGCCTCACCGGGTGGTGCTTCAGGTGGGGCTGCTCGGAGCACAGGCGCCTCGGGAACCAAAGGTTGAGAAAATGCGGCGTGGACCGGGTGTCGCGCACCTGGGACATCTTACTTCCTGATCCTTGCCGCTCATGCTCCGCCGCTCCTCAAAGTGCTCACCGCATTTCAGACATTCGTATTCATAGATTGGCATCGGTGATCACCTCTTACTTCCGTTCTTCGACTTTTTCCAGAGGGTATGCCACATTCTCTCTATCTCCTGGGAGACCCTGCCGTTAGAGTATTCCACCACTGGTACTCCGTGGACAATCGATTCAGTAACAACATTGTCAAAGGGAATCCTGCCCGCCACCTCCGTTCCTTGACTGAGACAGTTGCTCTCAATCCGATGCGTGTTCTCTTCATTCAGGTCATACTTGTTAATACAGATCAGCGCAGGCACCCCGAAGTGCCGGCAGACACCAATCACTCTCTCTAAATCATGCATTCCGGAAAGAGTGGGCTCCGTAACAAGGAGAGCAAAGCTTGTCCCGGACAGAGATGAAATGACCGGGCAGCCGATGCCCGGCGGGCCGTCGCTGATGATGTAGTCCAGGCTCTGCTCTTCCGCGATGCTTCTCGCCTGCTGCCGGACCGCGGCTACCAGCTTGCCCGAGTTTTCCTGTGCGATGCCCAGCCGGGCGTGAACCAGCGGTCCGTATCTGGTATCGGAGATGAACCAGTACCCAGCCATGTTATCTTTCATGGTTATGGCCTCGACAGGGCACACATGGCAGCAGAACCCACAGCCTTCGCAGGATACCGGGTCAACCCTGAAATCTTTGATAGCGTGGAAACGGCAAAGGTCTTCACACAACCCGCACTCTGTGCACCTTGCACGATCTATGATGGCTGTCTGCCCGCTCCAGAATTCAGTCTTCTGTCTCTCTGAAGGGCTGAGCAGCAGGTGGAGGTCGGCAGCGTCAACATCGCAGTCGGCAAGCACTTTGCTCTGAGCAAGGGCAGCAAAAGAACCCACGATGGTAGTCTTTCCGGTACCACCTTTACCGCTCAGTATTACTATTTCTTTCATGTATCAGCACCTTTACTCTATCAAGAAGTTCGAGGAAGCTGCGCTTCCACTGCGGCAGTCCCACCACAAGAGGAATACCGCGTGAATACTGGCGGGCAATCTCGATATCGAGTGGAATTGTGAGGAGTACAGGAATATCCTGTTCCTCGCAGTACTGGACTACCTTCCCGTCGCCCACACCGGCGCGGTTAACGACAACGCCGCATGGGATATTGAGCTCTCTCACCGTTTCGACGGCAAGCGCCAGATCATTCAGCCCGAAAGGAGTCGGCTCTGTTACCAGGATACAGAAATCAGTCCCTTTGATTGCCTCCACCACAGGGCAGGACGTTCCCGGCGGGACATCTATAATAGATATGGCTTCTTTGCCGGCGTATTCCTTAGCGTGCCTGATGATCGGCGGCGCCATCGCCTCACCCACAGTCAGTCTGCCCTGGACGAAGCTGATACCGTCCGAATGCCCCCATTCAACAACTCCTATTTCACGGCTTTCCTCAGATATACACTTCTCCGGACAAAGGTAGCTGCACGCACCGCAACCGTGGCAAAGCTGAGGAAAGGTAAGCACATGACTGCCCAGTACAGCGATCGCATTGAACGCGCAAACCTGGGCACACCTGCCACAGTGGGTACACTTCTCTTCGTCTACCATGGGGACCAGGATGGATACGGCTTTGCTCCCGGTGATTTCTGGTTTCATAAACACGTGGTCGTTAGGTTCCTCAACATCGCAGTCAATAAGCTGAGTCTTCTCATTATCTTGCGCAGCAAGAGCAAGGCTGGTAGCCACCAGGGTCTTACCTGTTCCTCCTTTGCCGCTGGCCACTGATATAATCATGTTACCTTCTAACTTTCTTTCTCCCGTACCCGGAACAGCGCACGCGCGTGGGCTCTTGCCCGATATCCCTACCGTGGCCTGGTTCTGTTATCGTACCAAGACCGGCCCGCCGAGAGTCCCGTCGCGGATTTCTAGCTCTCGGACGCTTTCAAAGCGTTTAACTCAGCTCTCAGTCTGGCGAACGGGCAATCATCCGAGTGCAAGTCCTTACCGCACTTGAAGCAGGCCAGACTTGAAAGGACCCTGTCTATATCTTCGGTCGTTACTTCCTTGCTCTTAGCGTACTTCCAAACAGGCATAGACGTTCCTCTCTCTATTTGCTCTCCATCTCATCGATGCGGCGCTGGATCTCCGCGAGCTGTTGCGCCATAGCCTGTGACTGCGCTTTGAGCGCCCGGAGTCCTTCTTCGCGGCTTTCCGGCTGCGGAGCAGGATCAACAGGCGACCCCATGCGCGTTCGTCCTCTCATTCCTCCTCCCATTCCCATGCCTCTACCCATTCCTCCTCCCATTCCCATACCTCTGCCCATTCCAGAGCCGCCTACCATCCCGGACGTGTCGCCCATACCGAAATGGTCAGGTACATTGGCTCGCGAACTTGCTTTGAACTTCCCTGACCGGTATCCCTCTATAGCGTTCTTCACCGTACCGGATACACCGGTCAGCACCTGGATGCCGGCGGAAGACAGGACCTGATATGCATTTGGTCCGCAGTTCCCGGTGAGAACTGCCTGTACCCCCCTGTCGACAATCTCCTGGGCGGCTGAGATACCGGCGCCTCCTCCTGCCATGGCACTGGAATTCTCCACTGTCTCGAACTCCTCCGTTTCCGGGTCAGCAATTATGAAGTACCGGCAGCGTCCAAAGCGAGGATCAACTTCAGCATCCAGGCCCGGGCCGGTAGATGAAATAGCTACTCTCATTTATCCCCCTTAGTGTTTTTCAAATAGCCCCCCAGGTCCGCGCCCGCAGCGCCGACGGTAGCAACGGCCCGAGGTCCTGGCTGATTGCCCGTCGGGCAGCCTCACGCTGCTGCTCAGGCCTCCCTCTTCTCGAATGCTCTCAATAGGGGTCTTCCTGTCGGCAGTCTCCAGCCACTTTCTGACAAGGCAACTGGCCACATCTGCCGCCAGAGGAATCAGGGTCACCAGAGCAGCCTTAACAGTTGATCGCGTGACGACTGTTGTCAAACGAGAATCCGGAGGCGCGCTGGACGTGGAAACTGCGGTCGTGAACTCAGACACTTTCTCCGGCAAGCTCTTTGATTCTGGCATCTATGTCCTCCAAAGTCCTCCGCAGTGATTCTGCCTCGTCTTTCAGGAAATCCATTTCCTGTCCACGACTCATCCGTGGAGGTACTGCGCCTGGCAAGAACGGCTGTGGCGCGTAGTACGGGTAAGCATACCCGGGCCAGCGCCGGGAACCATACCTGCGAGCTGCCCCCAATCCCCAGGGGCTGCAGAAGCCTCTTCCTCCCCCTGTCATTGGCCCCATGCCCATAGGGCCGGTACCATCAAATCCTGGCATTGGTAACCTCCTTCGTTAGTCTCTATTCTTCCTTATTAGTTTCCAGATCGCGCATCCTGAGTTCAATCTGCTCCAATTCCTCCTGTACCGCCTCGGCCTGGTCTCTCAAGTAACCAAGCTCTTCTTCCCTGGTCATCCCCGGAGAATAAGGGGCATGTTCGCGAGCAAGCGGCTCTCTGTCATAGTAAGCCTGATATGGCCAGGGTGGGGGCGCGCCCACGCCGCCCGAGAAGTAAGCCGCAACGCGGCAGCCCTCCTCTACCTATACCCACATAAGGCCAGGGAGGAGAGGCTCCTCGAAAGCCAAAACCCATGCGGCCGCCAAAGCCGCCGCGGCCAAAACCCCTTCCTCGTCCAAATCCGTAAGGCATTTCACACCTCCCGTTCCTTCAGTTCTTCGAATCTCTTTCCGATGCATTCCAGCTTCTTCAAGCATCGAAACATGCTTTCCGTGTCGGCAGTGTTCGAACCGTCTTCTACAGGGTGGCACCTTCACCACGCTGAGAAGCGCAAAGCATTACCAACACGGGTACCAGTAGGGTCCACACCAGCGTCGCCCGAAGCCTCTACCTCTGCCGCGTCCCCTGAACATGCGGCCACCCCGCCAGCCCCAGCCAGGGTAGAGGGTACCGCTGTACGGATAGCTGTACACATAAGCCCAGCCCGGGGGTCCCATTCCAAACGGCATCTCGCTCACCTCCTCTCCCAGATACCTGATCTGGTTACATCAATATCAGTCTCATCCAGAGTACCGGCCCACGACAGACGTACCCAAAGTCGTTTCAGGAAAAGGTCTCCCCCACGGTCGTGTTCCGTCTCCCAAAGGCGTTTATCTCACCGCATCCTCAAACGAGACTGCTGTGTTGTTGCTTGGGAAACCAGACAGGACTTCTTGACACTCGGGGCAGTAGCCAGCAAGGCGCACCTCAGCCCTGGTCACCCTGAATCCTTCTTCCCTGCTGATTCTCGACTTGAGTCTCTCTGTCGAGGGGCACTTGAACTCGAATACCCGCCCGCAGTTCAGACACACCAGGTGGTGGTGTCTAACACGGGGAACCCGTTCATAATATCGCCGGCTGCCAAACTGGTGCTCCTCGATCAATCCTATCTGTTTGAATAGTTGTAGATTGCGGTACACGGTAGAAAGGCTGATACCAGGCGATTTCCGGCGGGCCTGCTGATGAATTTCGTCAGCATCCAGATGCCCGTCGGCTTGCTGCAGGATGCGTCGCAGGAGTTGACGCTGTTCGGTGCTCCTCCGGCTCAGTTTATTGACAACGCCGTTACACTCTCGCACCATTCACACTTCCCATTCAGTCCAGGATTTCGCACTGTCCCCGGCATCTAGGGGTTATTGTCAGCCAGAGCCTCTGATTCCCATCTAGCTACCTGCCCCTCACTTGTTAGCGATACCAGAGCCCTTCCCAGCTTTTCCTCTAACACCATCCGCAGATCGCCAGTCCCAACCAGGGGACCACTGTCCGCAGACACTGAACTCTTCAGCACCGTTTGGTAAGCATCAAGCAGGCTGCCCACGACACACTCAGAAAACTCGAGCAACTCGCTCCAGGAGTAATGCATTCCTATGGCCCGCATTTGCCTCGCTAACTGCTCTAATTCAGTCTGGTTCAGCATAGCGTCCTCCCGTTTCATGCCGTTCCAAGCTTCCGAGACTCTTGTCATCTCTTTGGCAGATACTGCCTGTTTTACACATCCGGTCGAGGATAGTCATGCTACGAGAGTCCCTTCACCATCTTCGCCCACCCCTGTAACGTCCTCCCCAGCCGCCTCTGCGCCAACTCATTCCGGGCGGCAGAAGAGGCATTATGCTCGGTGTCTCACACCTGGGGCAGAACTCCGGAGGAGTGGATATCATAGTCTCAAAAGGCACTTCCCACTCATGGCCTTCGAGACATCTGAACCGCCTCATTGCCAACTCAAAGTTGCCGCCTTCGATGCGTATTGCCTTACCATTGAGCAGGGCATCCGCTATCTTCTGCCGCGCTGAATCCAGTATGCGAGAGAATGTGCTCCTGGAGACATTCATCTTCCCGGCGCAATCCTCCTGATCAAGCCCGTCAAGATCCCTGAGCCGGATCGCTTCGGCTTCCTCTACAAGCAGCTTGACCTCCTCGAGCTCGGCAAGACGTATTCCGGCTGGTTTGAAGTAGGTAACGACTGGTATCAAGCTAACCTTCCGCCATGATTGCCGTCTTCCCATTAACAACCTGCCCTCGCTTTATGAACATTTGTGCGTTTTCGCTTGATAGTGCACATATGTTCATAATCAGAATACGACTCTTCGCTTTGTTTGTCAACCTCATTATTGCGGCCTGGTCATATAGAGGAGAGGCTCAGATAAGGCATGTCCATTGAGAACAGGCGCGGGGAGAGGACCTTGGGTGGGGTTATCTAACACAGCAAGCAAGGGGCAGGCAAGTATTACAGCGCTTATCCCGCGTAGATCACGGCCAGTATCTTGCTCTCGTCTTTGCCGGCGCACCGCACCGAATGAGGCTGGGTGGAGTCGTAATAGACCGCATCCCCGGGGCCCAGATACTCAGCCTGGTCTCCGACCCGCGCCACGACCTGCCCTTCCAGGACGAAAATGAACTCCTGGCCGTCGTGCGTGGAAAGCTCGTCCGTGCCGGTTGGCGACAGCGTTACGATGAAAGGCTCCATGAGGCGGTTCGCCTTCTCGGGAGCCAGGGATTCGTACGAGTAGCCGTGTCGCTCTTCTTTTCTCTCCCGGTGCCTTGCCGAAGGTTTGCGCTGGTCCGCGCGTATCACCGTTACCGGCTTCTCCAGGCCCGGTGAGACGAAGTAGCCCATCTTCATCTCCAGCGCCTTGCCGAGCTTCACGAGCTGGCCAAGCGGTGGTATGTCCTGGTTGGACTCAATCCGTTTCAATGAATGAACATCGATCCCGGTCCGGTCTGAGACATCCTTCAGGGTAAGGCCGCGTGCCTCGCGCACATTCCGGACACGGTCGCCCAGCGACCGGCCTGTGCCGGTGCCTGCCGCGGCCTGCAAAGGGTCTGTGAGGAAATCATGCGAGCCCGTCTCATGTTTGCCGGGCCCCGTTCGGGCGTATGTGCTTTTTCTCTTCTTTCTCTCCATTACGGTCCTCCTACATTGCCCTTCCGGGGACCCCGATATCGCGGGCGATGACTATACGCAGGACCTCGGAGGTGCCCTCGCCTATCTCGAGAATTCTCTGGTCCCTGTAGAGTCTTTCTATCCTGTAGTCCTTCATCAGGCCATAGCCTCCGTGAAGCTGGACGGCATGCTGGACGCACCGGTGCATGGCCTCCGAACAGTAAAGCTTGGCCATAGCGGCCTCCCTGCTGAAAGGTCGGCTATTTTCGCAAAGCCAGCAGGCCTTGTAGAGCAGGTTCCTGGCCAGCTCGATTTCGAGTGCCATATCCGCCAGCTTGAAAGCGTTCACCTGGAATGAGCCGACAGGCCGTCCGAACTGCACCCGCTGGCCGGCGTACTGGAAGGCGAGATCGAACGCCCCCTGCGATCCCCCCAGTCCCATGGCCGCTATGCTGAGACGGCCCCTGTCCAGCGTGGAGAGCATCTGGTGAAAGCCATCGCCCCGCTTGCCGAGGAGGTTCTCTTCCGGCACGGAGCAATCATCGAAGAAGAGCTCGCCTGTGTTGGAGGCGCGCCACATCATCTTCCTCTTCATTTCTCTGGCCGTGAATCCCGGGCAGCCCGCGGGCACCAGGAAGCAGCTAGCTTCCAGCTTGCCTCCGGGCCGCTGCCCCGTCACTGCCTGTACGATGACAACTCTGGACAGGGGACAGGCCGAGTTAGTTATGAAGATCTTGCTCCCGTTGATAGTCCAGCGGCCGTCCCTGAGCTCCGCCCTTGTCCGGGAGCTCCCGGCGTCCGAGCCGGCTTCGGGCTCGGTAAGACCGAATGCAGCCAGCATCTCGCCGGAGCAGAGCCCGGGGAGCCACTCCATCTTCTGCTTCTCGCTGCCGAAGTTGTAGATCGGGCCTATTCCCAGCGAGTTTGCCGCTGCTATTGTGGCCGCCTGCGAGCCGTCTACCCTGGCGAGTTCCTCCACCGCGATAATATACGATACGTAGCCCATGTTCGATCCGCCGTATTTCTCGGGCACGAAGCAGCCGAGAAGCCCGATAGACGCCATCTTGCGCGTAAGCTCGACGGAGAATTCCTCTTTCTCATCTAGCTCCTGCGCCAGAGGCGCGATCTCTTTCTCGGCGAACTCACGAACGGCGTGGCGGGTAAGCTCCTGTTCCTCGGTCAGATCGAAATCCAGCGCCACTTTGAGCCTCCGTTAAAGACTTTAAACACTCGGACCTGTCCAGTTCCTGTAAAGGATGGATGACTCAGGCCTCCTGTCACCTTCAGTGCACGAACCGGCCGGACTTAACACTCTAAGGTGGTGCAGGGCTGTTGTCAATTGTCCCCCGGCATTGTTCCAGGCCTGTGTGACACATGCGGTAGACACTCCAGGTTGAACGAAGTATTATAGGTGAGATGGAGAAAAACGAAAGGGTGCTGGTTGTAGACGATGAGCCAGGCATTCTTAGATTTGTACGCGCCAGCCTTTCGCTTGAGGGCTACGAAGTCTTCACCTGTACCGGCGGAGAAGAGGCCTTAAGACTGGTCGAGTCGGAGCGCCCCGACATCATGCTTCTCGACATCTTTATGGTCCCGCTAACCGGTTTTGACGTGCTGAGCAGGCTGCGCACATACTCCCGACTGCCTGTGATTGTCTTCACTGCGCGGAGCGATATCGGCGAGATGGCCATTAAAGAGGGCGCAAACGGGTTTATCGCTAAACCCTTCAAGCCCGTGGACCTCGTGAGGAAGATCCGGGAGATCCTTGACAGCCCCGATGTCCCCTAGTTGTCAGGGGGCAGGCTCTCCAGAGGCAGGGTGAAGAAGAATGACGAACCCTTGCCGGGTTCCGACTCAACCCAAATCCGTCCTCCATGGGCTTCCACCAGTATACGGCACACATTGAGGCCGAGCCCGATTCCCTTGATGCCGCATCCCGGCTGCGTTTCCAGTCGCTCGAAGCCCTTGAAAAGCCGCGCCTGGTCTTCAAGCGGTATCCCCATGCCCTGGTCGCGGACAGCCAGAACCAGGCAGTCGTCCCCCTGTCGGGCGGCAACGGTGACTTGCCCCCCATTCGGCGAGTACTTGATCGCATTGTCAACCAGGTTATAAACTACCCTCTCCACGCGCATGGGGTCAACCTTAACCGGGGGGAGTCCGTCCGGGAAATCAAGAACAAGCCGGTGCCTGCTGGATTTGGTTGCCGCTTTGACCAGTACATCCCGCGCAACCGTCTCGACACTGACCGGTTCGCTCTGCAAAACGAGGCGGTGAGCCTGATGCCTGGACAGCTCGAGCAGATTGTCAACAATGCCCGCCAGGTATTCGGCATGGTTCACGGCATCCTGAAGGAGTTCCGCTGACTCTTCCGGAGGCAGTCCCTTCGCAGTGGCGGTGCTGAGCGCTCCGATGATCACTGTCAGGGGGGTCTTAAGCTCGTGGGATACCATCCCTATGAATTCGTCCTTCACCCGCTCGGCCATCTTGCGCTCGGTGATATCTCTGATAACCGTGAGCAAGCCTGTTACCCGGCCGTTCTTGTACGAGCTGACGCTTGCCGAGCATTCAGTGTGAATTCGTTTGCCCTCTCGTGTGATGTGAATGTTCTCTCCGCGCCAGGAGCCTATTGTGTCCAGCGCCTTCTGAGCGGCCTTTTCATGTTCCGGCCGTTCCCAGGCGACGGTGTATACCTTCTCCAGGTTCAGTCCGATTGCCTCGTCTGCGCTGAGGCCGAAAAGCTCCTCGGCGGGCTTGTTCCAGTAGCTGACCAGTCCTTTCCTGTCTATGGCGACGACCGCATCATTCACGTGAGACAGGATATTCGCCTGGAACTTCAGCTGGTCCTCGAAGCGTTTACGCCCGGTGATGTCATCGAATATGCCGACCGCGGCAACGACTTCACCGTCTTGATTGAGCACCGGGGCCGCGCTGGCCGTTACGGCGATGCGATTCCCGCCGGGTTGGACTACAATGATCTCCTCGTCGAGCACTACCTCTCCCTTAAGGAGCGCCCTGCTGGCCGGCAGCTCTTCCGGCGGGTAGCGAGAACCATCGAGCCGGCAGAGGTTGACTCCTGTGGAATGTTCTTCAAGCGGCAGTCCCCTTGGGTCAACGCCGTAAAGAGTCACCGCACTGTCGTTGACATAGCTGATCCGGCCGTCCGGCTTTTCGATGATGACCACGCCGGAAGGTATGGTCTTCAAGATGACTTCTAACCAGTCTCTCGCTGATTCGGCTGCGTCCCGGGCCTCTTGAATGGCTGTTTCCGCAGCGACTGTCGGAGTTATATCGCGCATTATTGAGATAGTGCCGGTCGGATTTCCGTCGCCGTCTTTCAAGAGGGCGACGCTTATGGAGACATGGACTTTGGAACCGTCCCGCTTTCGATGAATGATTCGGCCGGTCCAGTGGCCGTTCTTGAAGAACCGGCTGTAAATCTCCTCCCTGTTATCGTCCGGGTACTCCGGCGCAAGGATTTCGGAAACCGGCTTCCCGATTACTTCGGCTGCTTTCCAGCCGTATAGCAGCTCCGCGCCCGTGTTCCAGCCCTTGATGACGAAACTCAGGTCCGTCGATAGGACCGCATCAATGATGCAGTCAATCAGGCTCGCCTGGTAGTGGGCGCGGGATTCCATTTTCTTGGTTTCGGTGATGTCCCGGCTGGTAACCAGTACTGAACATACTCGGCCCTGTTCATCCCTGATGGGTATCATTACATACTCGTAGTCTCTCGGGCCCCATACGGTCGGGTAAGACATCTGACCGGTGACCGGCTTTTGATCGGCAAGGACCTTGTTCAGCGCGTTCTCCGGAGATTCCATTACGCCGGCCGGCATGCCAAGGTCCCGCCACGTCTTTCCCAACATATCTTCGGGGAGTAATCCCAGGGGTTCCGCCCCCTGTGTATTCGCAAACAGAAACCGACCTTCCATATCAAGTACGTAGAAATGGTGCGGCGTGTGAGCCAGGATCCGGTCAAGCATGTCCGCGCGTGCTTCCAGGCCGGCGATATACCGCCGGAATCCGGCGGTTTCGTCCGCCGGTTGCCTCTGTGTCTTGAATCTCTCAGCCATGGCTGGACTCCTGAAATGGGGCTTCCTCGACCTTCTGGATTCTTGCATATTGTAGACTATTAATAATACCACAAGCTGAGTGAAACGGATGTGCCTCCACACAGAAAGTAGGCTAAACTTCTTTCCGGTAGCGCGCATCTCCCGGCGGGCGGGCATTGCTTATCCGCGCAAAAGGGATATCATATGCCGTAACCGTAAAAGGAGGACCGCGCTGTGCAGCGAGTGACCGGCAAACGAAGGATAATAGCACTGCTTCTGGCGCTGTCCGGGCTTGTCCTGTTGGCGGGCTGCCTTGGAGCCGCGCCCTCAAGCCCGGGCGCACCGACTGCGACAGGAGGGACGGTCACGCCTGCCGACTCACATGACCTTCCGGCCCGCGGGTTCTTCATGGGAGTACTGCCCGTGCCGCGTGACGGCCAGTCGTTCGAGGACTGTTACCGCCAGGCGGCTGACAATGCAGAGTTTGTGCCGGTCTGGGGCAGGCCGACGCCGTTTTACGGCCTCGCGGATGAGCTGAACGGCAGTTGGGGACGGGTCTTTGTCGAGCAGTACACTCGCGGGAGCGGCATGTTTCCGCTTGTCCACCTGTCGTTCATAGATGCCGGAATTACCCTGAAGGCCCCGCCCGGACTGGCCGGAGCCACCCTGAGTGATGCGTCCTGGAGGGAAGTCTACAAGCAAGCGGCCCTCGATGTGGTGCGGGCGGCAAGGCCGCTCTACCTCTCGCTGGGCAACGAGGTGAACAGGTGGTACGAGAAGCACGGAGACGATTCTGGCAACCCCGACGGTTTTCAGCATTTCGTGAGCCTCTACAACGAGCTTTATGACGCTGTGAAGCAGGTCTCGCCGGATACCAGGGTATTCTGTACCTTCGCCCGTGAAATAATCTCCGAGAACCGGGAAGCGGACCTCGACGTCCTCCGCATGTTCGACGCGGAGAGGCTCGATCTGCTTGTATTCACCAGCTATCCATACGCTGTGCGGTACATAGATCAGCCGGGGGATATCCCCGATGACTACTATGCGAGGGCACTCTCCTATTTGCCCGGAAAGGCTCTAG
>JACUUS010000292.1 GCA_014859215.1 Dehalococcoidia bacterium
CCTCGCTGTTATCCCGACGGTCGGAATACCTAGCTTCTCAAATGTAAACATGTTCCTGGCAACCCAGGAAGTGCAACTCCCTCAGTCGCCTGTCGCGCCGACCACCGCGTCTGGTTTCCAAGCCATCGCCTCGGAGAGCTGCTCATCCGTAAGCGGCCTCACAATGTTCGTCGATGGAAGAAATCGGGTTTGTAGCCCGCTATAGCGCTCCTCGAGGATTTCCTTGACTCTTTCCAGAGCAATGTCTCCCCGTGGTTTTTCATTCCAATGGAGACCGATTTTCCTGTTGTTCAGGTCCTTCAGGCGAGGTGCCGGCGGAACTCTATCGGGTTTGAAGATCCCAATTGGATTGAGGACGACCAACCTTTCCATTATTGCTCCTTTCTTCTTGTTGAAACTTCTGCTTAGTAAGGGCCACGACCGTAGTCTAGAGGGGAGACCAATGCGTGCGCCGCTTGACCTCAATGCTTCTCAAGTAGACATCAGCAACCTCAAATCAGCACACCTTCATCTGTTAGTTGCTTTATCCGCTCCTCCGGCATTTCGAGTATTTCCCCGTAGACGTAGCCGTTGTCCTGTCCAATCCTGGACATCGGGCCAAACAAGCAGGGAGTCTCAGAAAACCGGATTGGCTCTGTGAACATCACGGCCGGGCCCATCTCCGGCCAGTCAATCCCCAGTTTCCCTATTTCGGGCGAGTAGAATTTGGCCTCTCGGTAGAATTCCCGACTCTTGAGATGCTCGCAATTTGCCAGGTCTTCTCCCTTGGAAACTATCCCTGCGGGTACGCCGGCTTTGTGCATCTGCTCCATGACTTCAGTTGCGCTGTGGTTCACTGTCCATTCGGATACAAGCATATCGAGCTCGGCAACATTGCGCAGTCTATCGGTCAGCGTCCGAAATTCGCCTCTTGAAGTCCAGGGCGGATTACCCAAGACTTCACAGAAACTTTTCCATTCCGTGTCAGTGAAAACCGCAATGACGCACCATCTATCCTCCCCTTTACATGGGTAGGCTCCATGGGGCGCAGCACAATTATCCCTGTTCTCGATGCGTTCCGGAATAACCCCGCTCACTTGATAGTTCAGCAGTGCGGGACCCACGGTCCAGACGCCCGAATCGTAGATCGGACATTCAATGATCGTGCCTCTTCCGGTCCTCCTGCGCTTGTCCAGTGCCCCCAGAAGTGCGAGAACATTGAATAAGTACGTGTGATAATCTGAATATGAAACACTGGCCACGCCCGGTCTTTCGGGTGACCCGTTCATCAAAGAAATCCCGCATACATGCTGCATAAGTAGACCATACCCCTTCAGTCCTGCGTATGGGCCTGACGAGCCGAGCCCGGTTTGCCATAAGATTATTAAGTCATCCTTCAGGTCTCTCAATCTCGCGATCTCGACTCCAAAACGGGTCATGGCTTGCGCGCCGAGATTTGTCATGAATATATCACTCTTCTTAATGAGGTCCTGGATTATAGGCATGGCCTTAGGTTCCCGAAGATTGAGACTGATGTTGCGTTTCAACAGGCGATGTTCCGCCTGAAGCAGGCCTGGTGTGGCGCTGAGCCATGTCTGATCGAATGCGGTGTTGCTTTCAACCTTGATGACTTCGGCTCCCAGTGCTGCGAGCATACGGCCCGTTAGCGGCAGGGCAAGATAAAGAGAGAGTTCAACGACACGTACGCCACTGAGGATTCCCGTATTTGCCGACTCATTCATTTCTACACCCCCTAGATAATGCCTGCAGTACGCATGACTGCCAGATCGTTATCAGTGTACCCAAGCTCATCGCAGTAGATGCGCCTGTTATCTTGCCCAAGCAACGGCGCGCTCTTACGCGGTGGCAGGATGTCCTCGCTATACCAGGCGCCTTTTGGATAGCTCATTGGGCCAACGGCGGGATGGTCCAGTTCCATCCAAAAACCACGAGCTGCCAATTGTGGGTCCGCCAACATATCGGATACATCGTTGACCGGGTGCACTCCAATCTGCCTACGCTGTCCTTCTTCGAACAGCTCCTTCGCGGTCAGTCTCCCGGCGAAATCAGAGAATAGGGCGTCTATCAAATCGAGATATTGAATCCGGCTTATCAGCCCGCCTCGGAATTTCTCGTCCAGTATTTCCTCATTACCGGTTACTTCGTGCATCCACTGTGCAAGAGCATCCCATTCCTCAGGGATAACAATTATTATCGATGTCCAGCCGTCCTTACAGGCATAGAGACCTCCAGGCTTGGCGATTGGGTGAGTGGGACCTTGTCGGATAACATTTTCTCCTCGAGTAGTCCAGGTGGCGGCGGGGAACTGTTCTTGATAGTAGGTGATCAACGCTTCCTGCATCGAAACGTCGATATACTGGCCCCTCCCTGACACCGAATCGCGGTAATACAGGGCTGCCACAATACCGACAGCCGCATATTGTGACGGCGGATAAGTAGACTGTTCATTGCCGAATCTTAGCGGCGGCCCCCAAGGATCCCCGATCATCTGCATATACCCGCTCATACCCATGACCACAAGATCTGAAGATTTCAAACCGCTGAAAGCACCTGTCTGGCCAAATGGAGATATTGAGGCCATTACCAGGCGGGAGTTCACCTGCTGCAATGAACTATAGCCCAGGTCCAGCCCTTCCAAATATCCAACCGGGAAGCTTTCCACGAGGGCATCAGCTGTCTTTACCAATTGCTTGAAGATTTCACGTCCGTCCGCATGCTCAAGGTTCAAAGTAATCGAACTCTTGCTCGTATTGAAATAGAGAAAATGCAGGCTCTTTTCTGGATGGACCTCGCCGTTATAAAAAGGACCCTTCGAACGCATTCTATCTCCACCAGGAGGCTCAACCTTTATCACATCCGCTCCAAGGTCACCCAGAAGCTTGCCGCAGAAGACACCTTTTTCATCTGTCAAATCCAACACACGATAGCAGGGCAGAAGATTCATATCTCTCTTGATCTGCAATTCTCACCT
>JACUUS010000226.1 GCA_014859215.1 Dehalococcoidia bacterium
CGACGGCGGTGATAATGAGAGAAACCGCCTGGACGGAACCCGTGGAGGTCAGTCTGGACCGGCCATTCGTTTTCATGATCCGCGATATCGAGACGGGCAGCATCCTGTTTCTCGGCCGCATCCTGAATCCGAGCGCGTAACAGCCGGCATTGCCCCCGGCCGGCTCAGGGGGCTAACGCATCGGAGGCCGCAGGAATTCGACCGGGAACCGGAAAACCAAAGCGGGGCTCTCGGCACAGTCGAGGGCCCTGCTTTCTGTGCGGAATTATGATCGCCTCCCAGTTGCGCCGTGCGGGGAGTATGAAGTCTTACGGTTGGACATTCCAGGCAGACATGAGTAGAATTGACCATGATGGAGCAGGAAGACTGTCGGCGGGGTTCCGGCCAGCCGGGGGCATGTCAGGAGGGCCGGCAGTGTCCCGGGAGCGCGCGAAGCGATCTCATGCTGGTCCTCGAACCGGATATGAACTCGCTGAACGTGGAAAGGATCAGGGAAAGGACACTACGCAGGCTCGGCTACCGCCGGGGCAAGGCCACAGACAGCGCTATCCTGAACGGTATTGGTGAAGGCCTGCGTGTCGCCGCAGAAGCTGTGCAGCCCCGCGCCGCGTACAGGGTTTTGCCTGTGCTTGAGGCAGGAGGGGACAGCATCGAGACTGAAGCGGGACCGATTAACAGCGCGAGGTTCGCGCGCCTGGTGCGCATGTGCGCCGGACAGAAGGCAATAGTATTCATGCTGGCCACGGTTGGTCCCGCATTGGAGAAAGCCTGTGACTCCAGCGAGTCCCTGTTTCAGAAGGTGGTCTACGACGCCTTAGGGTCGGAATGCGCCGAGACAATCGCTGACTGGCTGGAGGAAGAATGCGAGTCGTGGGCTGAAAGATCAGGGCTGAAGATAAGCGCCAGGTTCAGTCCAGGGTACTGTGACTGGGCGCTCGACGGGCAGCGGACTATTTTCCATGCGCTGGATACTGAGAAAGCCGGCGTCAGACTGAGCGCGCATTGCGCGATGGAGCCTGTGAAGTCAGTATCCTCGATCGCGGTCGCCGCCGAGAGCGTCCCGTACAGGAACCCATGCATTCTCTGCCCGAAGAAGGACTGCCGCTGGCGTCGTACGCGGCAGGAACTGGAAGCAGGAATCCCGGAGGCATAGAGACCGGCCACGACGCGAAGTTGCCTCTAAGGCAGGTTGAGCTTGACGTTCCCCCGGTAGTCCACGCCCAGCAGCTTGCTGTAGTGTATCGTGAACAAATGGCCTGCCCTTTCCGGGTCGCCATGAATGCCCACAACCTCCCCGTTATACATGGTATGGTCCGAGCACTCGAGCTTGCCGACCACCCTGCATTCGTACGCCACGGTTGAGCCCTCTATGAGGGGTGGCTTGACAACTGTTGACGGGACCGGGTGGAGCCCGGCCTCAGCGAACTTGTCCACCTTACGCCCGGACTTGAGTCCGCACAGCCACGCCTGACCAGACTGCTCCTCGGACGGGAAGCAGAGGACAAACTCCTTGCCGCGTTCGAGGCAGTCATGTGTGTACCTTTCGTGGCCGACGGAAATCGCTATCATGGGCGGCTGCAGGCTTGTGAATGTCCACCACGATAGTCCCATAGCGTTGGGCCTGCCATTCTCGCCAAGGGTTACCACGAGTGTATAGGGATAGGGCGAACCCAGCTCTATAGCCTTGTTGAGGTCGAGTTCCTGCATGATCCCTCCTGGCGGTCGATCCGCCGCTTTTCACTTTACCTACAGCTTACCATACTCAGTAAAATTGGGAAGTGAGGCGGGAGCTTCGTGTCAGGTTCCGGAGCACAGCCGGCGGATATCGCCAAGCGCCTTACGGAGAAGGGGATTAGCCAGTGGGGGATATACCCGGTAAATCGACCACAGGAGACTGAGACGAGGCGGGACCGTGATCACCGGCCTGTTCTTTCGGACACCGCGCAATATATGGTAAGCACAGCGGTCCGCGTTCACAGGCCGCACCGGGCTCACGCCGAGGACTCTCCGGTCCCATTTGACGCCTGCCAGGGCAGCGGCGTCGAAGATGCCCGTGTTGACCAGTCCAGGGCAGATTACGCTGACCCGCACACCAAAGCGTGCGGCTTCCAGTCTGAGAGATGTGGAGAGTCCTACCACCGCATGTTTGGCTGTGGAATATGGTATGACCATGGGAATGGGGATCAGGCCGCAAAGGGAGGCCGTATTGACGATATGCCCCGAACCCTGCTCGATCATGGCCCTGTAGGATGCCAGCGTGCCGTTGATGACACCCCACAGGTCAACCGCTATGACCCGCTCCCACTGTTCAAGGCTTATATCCCGGACCTCGCCGAGGATGGCTATGCCGGCGTTGTTGAACATGAAATCGAGCCTGCCGTGTTCGGCCAGGGTCCGGTCCACCAGCGCCTGCACCTGGCCGGCATCGGTAACATCGGCAACAACTGAACTCGCCCTGCCGCCCGAACTATTGATGCCAGCGGCGACCTGCGCGGCTTTTGCAGCGTCGGTGTCGGCGACAGCGATCGAGGCTGCTCGCATCCGGGCCAGAGCCTCGCACAGCGCTCTGCCGATGCCGGAAGCGCCGCCGGTGACAACGGCCACCTTTCCCGCGAAGTAGTCCATCGGCGCTGTGTCCCCTCGGGTCAAACTTGCTCGGGCACCCTCAGAACAGCCCCGGTGCTGGCGGAGGTCACGAGAGCCGAATAGCGCTTCAGGTAGCTCTTGACATCCCGCTTCAAGGGAGGTCTGGACCAGCGCGCCAGCCTTGCCCTTATCTCCTCGTCCGGGAGGCGCACGTTGAGCGTCCTGCGAGAGATATCGAACTCGATGATGTCGCCATCCTGTACTATGGCCAGGGGACCGCCTTCCATGGCCTCGGGCGAGATGTGGCCTATGGCGGCCCCGCTGGTAGCGCCAGAGAACCTGCCGTCTGTTATCAACGCGACATCGCCCTCGAGGCC
>JACUUS010000025.1 GCA_014859215.1 Dehalococcoidia bacterium
GTTCGGGCTTCATGGCGCGCAGCCGTTGTCAGGATTGCCTGCCGTGTCTCCGGGTTTTTCCATGCTCACCCTCTTGACAAGCCCCGGCTGAGATTGTATAGTTTGTCAGTCAACATACTCAACAATCCTGGGTCACGGTCGGCGAACAACAGGATTATGACGGGGAAGCGAAGACATCACGCCAGCCTGGCCGTGACCCAGGCGATCATCCGGAAACACGGGAAGGAATCACGCATGGAGCAGAGTCACAATATCCACGGGGCAGAAAGGGACTTTGAAGTTCTTAAGAGTGGAGGTTTCATAAAGCAGATTCAAAGGGACCTGTTCACGGTCAGGCTCAGATGTCCCGGGGGAAGGCTAACCTCAGCACAGCTCAGAAAGGCTGCCGAAATCGCCGAGCGTTATGGGAAAGGTGAAGTCCATAATTCTGTGCGCCAGTCCATAGAAATCCCCTACATACATCACCGAGATTTCGAAGCTGTTTCCGCCGAGCTGGCATCGATAAACTGGTCGGTAGCTTCCTGCGGACCTCGGGTCAGGGTGCCAACTGCCTGCGCCGGATGCACATGGAACCCGAACGGGCTTACCGACGCGCAGGCCCTGGCCCTGGAAGTCGACCGGCGTTTCTTCGGCATCCCTACAGGCCATCACAAATTCAAGATTGCGTTCGCGGGCTGCCCCATAGACTGCCCGAAGTCCCGCGCGATGGATCTCGGATTTCAGGGGGCGGTTGAGCCTGGACTGGAGGAGGATCTGTGTAACGGGTGCGGGCTTTGCGCCGGTACATGTCCGGAGAATGCTATCACGATGGTGGGTTCTCTTCCCGTCAGGGATCGCGGTAAGTGCATGTATGAGGGCGATTGTATCAAGGTGTGTCCCACCGGGGCCATGGTGGAGGCCAGGAGAGGGTGGCTGGTACGCGTCGGCGGCAAACATGGCAGACACCCGATTCATTCCTACGAGGTAGCGCAATTTGCCATTGACTCGGAATGTCTCAGCCTGATAGAGAAGACTCTCGAATGGTACACATTGAACGGTCAGGGCAGGGAACGTTTGGGAGCTACTATCGCCCGTCAAGGACTGAGAAAGTACATGGACGAGGTGGTAAGACCGCTGGGACTGGAAATGATCGAGACGCCGGAGGAAAGGAGGAAGTTCCGGGCTGAAGGAAATCTGTATTTGACGTGAAAGGAACCACTGAGAATTTGTATGTTAAGGAGTGCCGGGAATGGAACGGAAGATTGAGAGCGCCAAAGCGCTTGTCGAATTTGCAGTTGAGAAGTACCCCAGGATAGGCGTAGCCTGTTCTTTCGGAAAAGACAGCATGGTCGTGGTGAGCATCGCCAGGGAGGTTGCCCCCGATATTGAGGTCTTCTCAATCATGACTCCCTACAAGCCCAAGGAAACCTTTGAATATCTCAAGCTCATGGACCGGAAGATGAAGCTGAATACCGTGGTCTACATCGTTGCTGAGAGTATTCCGGAAGTATTCAGCGGCGGGTCTGTCGATGTCAGACTTCTGCCCCCGGATGAGTTTCAAAAGGCATCCACCCGGGTCTTGGTGGAGTCGGGGAAGGAGATCTACGCGGTGAATCCCGACGAATGCTGCCGGCTCCTCAAGGTGGAACCGACCAGGGTCGCGGTGAGCAGCCTCGATGCCTGGATTTGCGGTCTGCGGAAGACCGAGGGCAGGACCAGGGAAGACTATCAGGAGATTGAGCACAAGAACGGGCTCGCAAAAATAAACCCTATCCTGACCTTCACCGAGGCCGAGGTATGGAGATACCTGTCTACTAGAGGAATAGAGCCTCATCCCTGGTACGGCAAGGGTTATCGCTCTCTCGGATGCGCACCATGCTCACACCCGGGAGGAGAGCTTGAGCGCGACGGGAGATGGCTGAACACGAGCAAATGCGGGGGGGAGTGCGGTATCCATACCAAAGCCCTGAGGTAAAGGCGCCTGATTCACCACTGCCGGCGGAGGACCGGAAAGGTGATGTGTAATGGAGATAACGTTAGGCATATTCGTGGTTGTGGCCGCAATCGCCTTCACGGCGGAATACGCCGATGCTTCTATCGGCATGGGTTATGGAACAAGTTTGACCCCGGTCCTCATGCTGCTCGGTTTCAGTCCAATTGATGTCATCCCTTCGGTTCTCCTCGGCCAAGTGGCGGGAGGGACCGTAGGAGGATATTTCCATCACCGGGTAGGCAATGTGCGGCTCGATTTCCGGCCCGACAAGCGCTTTGTAAACAACGGGAGCAGGTTCCTGCGATATATCCCGCGGTCACTGGACTCGAAGGTCGTTATGGTTCTCATAGCCAGCGGGACACTGGGGGCTATCCTGGGAGTCTTTTTGGCGATCAACGTACCGCCAGTGATCCTTACTGCCTACATCGGGGCTATGGTGATAGGAATGGGGGCCCTCATCCTGGTCCGCCGCAACCACAACGGCGCCTTCTCATTCAAGAAGCTGATTGGAGTGGGAGTGGTCGCCGCCTTTAATAAAGGGATGACTGGCGGAGGCTACGGCCCCCTCGTGACCGGCGGCCAGATTCTGAGCGGGCGCAAAGCCCGCAATTCCGTCGGGAGCACGACCCTTGCCGAAGTGGCTGTCGTCATGATCGCTTTCACAACCTACCTCGTACTGCGAGGGGGCCTTCCCTGGCCCCTTGTAGCAGCGGTAGCCGTTGGTTCGGTCCTGGCCGGCCCGTTTGCGGCTCTGACGGTGAAAAAGCTCGGTTCGCGCAGACTGACACTGGTTGTGGGCCTGGCATTAACACTTCTGGGTGGCTGGATCCTGGCAGAGGCTTTCCTCCTGTGATTTGCCCGCCTGAAGGAATACAAGTATGAGACATTCAAAAATGAGACAGAGCGAGGAACGCGGCAGCCCGGACCATTCGCTGCGCGTTTATTCGGATATTACCCAGCTTATAGCCGGCCCTGAAAATCCCACGCCGCTGGTCAGACTTAACAGGATCAACACCAGCACCCGGTTCAAGATCTACCTGAAACTGGAACGCTATAACCCTTTCGGCTCGATAAAGGACAGAATAGCTCTCGCGATGCTGGACTCGCTTGAACCCGGAAGCAGGACCGTCATCGAACCTTCCTCGGGCAACACCGGAATAGCCCTCACCTGCCTGGCCAACGCGCGGGGAACGCGGATCGAGATAGCTATTCCCGAGAAGGTACCCGACGAAAAGAAGGTGATGCTCAGGTTTCTGGGTGCCGGGTTGAGGGAAGCCGATGACTCGCTGTGTCCGCTGTTCCCGACAGAAGGGGCCAGGGGACTGGTCAGGGCAATGCTCGAGAGTCCCGCAACCAGGGATGAATACGTCAGCCCTAACCAGTACGAGAATGAGCTGAATCTGCTGGCACACTACAGGATGACCGGGCCCGAGATTTGGAGGCAGACCGGCGGCGCGATCGGCCTCTTTTTCGCCGGCTTCGGAACATGCGGGACTATTACGGGTATCGGACGGTACCTCAAGGAGCAGAATCCGGCAATCAGGGTTGTCGGTGTCGAGCCCGCTTCAAAGGAGCACAAGCTGCCCGGTATGAAGAGGATTAGCGGCCTGGATAAAGAGTTCGTTCCCGGCATTCTGGACCGCTCCGTAATAGATGACGTGGTCGACGTCACTGATGAGCAAGCCTACGGGACAGCTATAGACCTGGCAAGAAAAGAGGGCATTCCAGTCGGGCCAACTACAGGCGCGATACTGCATGCGGCCCTGGAGTATGCCCGCTCGAGTTCGGGTCTGGCTGTAGTTATTTCGCCCGATGACGCCTTCAAATACGCCAGCTTCTACAGGGAAGTCCTAGAAAAGGAAGCGGCGGTCCCCGCCGAGTCGACGCATGATTTGAGCGGGCTGATTTGCCCTCTTTCAAAAATACGGGCTACCGCGCTCGTCGACGATCTTATGGAGGGAGAAACAGCAAGCATCATACTGGGCGACGTGGATTCCCTCAAGAGCGTGGCACAGGAATTGAAAGCCCGGGGCCTGAGAGCCGGGTTCAGGCGCGAAAATGAAGCCAGATTCGTGATCACGGTAACCAGACCACCCCGGGGACCAACCGCTTGAAAATTGGGAGTCCGCTGTGAAACCAGGGTTAACGGGGCGTTTTTCGGCCAAAAAACAGGGTGGTTGTTACCCGCCCGACGGAATGATGTGCTGGTTGTTGGGCCGGGAGCGGCTGGATATCATGAGAGAAAAGTTGGCACAGACTAGGGGGTGTGAGATGCGATATGTATTTGTCCTGTTGCTGGCTCCGCTAATGCTCTTGCTGTTGCCTGTGGCACTGGTGTGGTACATAAACGGCGCCGGTATTTACCAGCTTCTCAGGTCAAGAACCAGCGCGCTGGCGTGCGGTGTGAATGCGGATTGCCCGGAGGGCCATGTGTGCGTTGATGGGAGGTGTATTCCGGCCTCCTCCTGACAATTGAGCCTCAAACTGGCGTGAGCCCACATTTGCGCACTGTGTCTCAAGGTTTTGGCTGCAGGTCCTGTACCCCGGGACTTGCAGCCGGTCCTATTTCGCTTCCCTTCAAACCCCATTCCCGTTTCCTGAGTCCTCAAGATGACACCGCACATCTCTTTCCGGCGCAACGCCTTGACGGCGTACAATCAACGGTATAAGATTAGCAGTTCACTCAACATTTAGGTCACGTACATCAGGGTAATGTGATAAATAAGAAGAAGATGAGAGCGAAGCCCCGGGAGACGCCTGTGCTGCAAAAGGACCTGGAGCATATCCTGGATTGCCTCGACCTGGCGGTAATGGTGGTTGATGCCCGGTTCAAGATCAGGTATGCCAATGCCGCTGCCGTTCGGGGTGCGGGACTTGATGCAGCAAAGATGATCGGTACCCCCTGCTACACCGTATCTCACGGTCTGGACCGGCCCTGTGCGCCTCCTGCGGGGGACTGCCCTGTAAAGAAGGTCTGGGAAACGGGAGAGCCGGCTCTCGCAGTTCACACTCATAGCCAAGTTGGTGCCGATGACAGGGAAGAGCGGTATGTGGAGGTATGCGCCTTCCCTCTGGCAGACACACCGGGCAACCCCAGGGGCGCCGTGTTATTTGCGCGGGATGTTACAGGGACGCGGAAGATAGAGCAGTGGACCGCTGAAGCAAGCGAGAATCTGCTGGCGCTGAATGCTATTGCCAGCTGTGTAAGCCAGTCTCTGGACCTGGACGAGATCTTGAACAGTGCCCTGGACAAGGTGCTCGACCTGATGCAGGGTGATACGGGCGGAATTCTGCTTCTGGACCCTGAGAGTCAGACGCTTTCATATCGCGTGTATCGCGGTCTCTCCCCGGAATTCGTGAGGGGTGTGGCGGGGCTTAAGGTTGGCGAGGGGATCGCTGGGACTGCCGCTCAGCAGGGAGAACCCATTTACGTGGAGGACATCTCGGTGGATTCCAGGGTGACGCGCTCGGTTGTCGTAGCCGAGGGTCTTCGCGCCTTTGCCAGCGTACCGCTGATTTCAAAGGGGAAGGTCCTGGGTGTAATGAATATTGCAGGGCATAATGTCAGGCATTTTTCGTCAGCTGATGTTCAACTGCTCAACAGTATCAGCAACCAGATTGCAGTGGCAATTGAGAATGCAAGGCTGTACCAGGAACTGCAGCGTAAGGAGGAGATGCGGCGTGAACTGCTGCACCTGGTTATCTCCGCCCAGGAAGAAGAGCGGAGGAGGATAGCACGTGGACTGCACGATGAAATAAGCCAGGCATTAACGAGCTTTGCAGTGAACCTGGAAACCATCGCCGCGTCCCTGCCGGCGGACACCGGGACATTCAAGGAGAAGCTGAAGACCCAGCAGCGCCTGGTTCTTAAGACGCTTGATGAGATTCACAAAGTAATCTGGGAACTGCGGCCCACTTTGCTCGATGATCTCGGGCTTGTCGCTGCCGTGGAATGGCTGGGAGAAACCCATCTCGAACCGGCAGGCGTAAAGTCGCACCTGGAGACCGCTGGTCTGGAGAGAAGACTGCCAACGAGGGTGGAGACGGAGCTATTCAGGATTATCCAGGAGGCGATGACCAATATCGTTCGTCACGCCAGTGCAGAGAGCGCCAACATAAGCCTGGAATATGAGGAGGAGGCGGTAACCGCGCATATCGAAGATGACGGCATAGGTTTCAATGTTGAGGAGAATACCAGGGCGACAAGGAACGGCCATGGGCTGGGCCTGCTAAGCATGAAAGAGCGAGCCGAGCTTCTGGGCGGCGCGCTTAGCATCCAGTCTCAAGCTGGACAGGGAACGCAAATCAAAATCAGGATTCCAACTGACTGGAAAGAGGCATTCGATACCTAAGATAAAGGTGCTCATAGTTGACGACCATGCCATACTGCGCGAGGGCATTCGGTCTTTGCTGTCTTCGCACGATGATATTGAGGTAGTGGGAGAAGCAGCAGACGGGAGAGAGGCGGTTGAGCTGGCACGAAAATTGAAGCCGGATGTCGTGCTCACTGATATCGCCATGCCGCTGATGGACGGGCTGGAAGCCACGCGCCGCATTACGAAGGATTATCCAGGCACGAGGGTGCTCATACTAACGCAGTACGATAACAAGGAGTATGTGGTTTCCAGTGTGAGGGCCGGGTCTGCCGGCTGCTTGCCCAAGAGAGCCGTAGCCTCCGAACTGGTAATGGCGATCCGAGCGGTGTATCGTGGAGAATCCTTCCTGCACCCCTCCGCGGCAAAAGCTCTAATGGACGACTACATGAAAAGCGTAGAAAAGGACTCTTTCGAGCGGCTGTCCGATAGGGAAAGGGAAATCCTCAAGCTTGTAGCCGAGGGCCGCACGAACCGGGAAATCGCCGCGATGCTCAATATCAGCGTGAAGACCGTTCTCGGGCATAGAACAAGCCTTATGGAGAAGCTGGACATCCATAACCGTACCGAGTTTATCAAGTATGCTGTACGTAAAGGACTTATCGTCGTGGATATGTAACCATTGAGGTCGCGAAAGAAGCCGAGACTCTGTCAGCCTGCGCCTTCGGAACCTCACACTCCTGGTACCAGCTTTTCACCCGATACCCCTTATCATGAGCAACTAGACAACGCCCTGCATTTCCGCAACGGCTGGGGTACTCCTCCCCGGATTTCAGGCTCTAATTCCACAAGTGCCGGGCAAAAATCATCCTCGCCTCTTGACAGGGTTCCCGCGCGTTGTATACTAAGATTATCGACTTAGTCAACATCGCGAAACTCTCGTGGATGTCTGGGAGAACACTTGAAAGCCTGTTGGGCCCCGGATGCCGGGGGGAAACGGCAGAGCCTATGACCTGATTTACGCTTCTGCCAGGCAAGTATGCCGGTTAAAGGATGTCCGGCCCGGTTGCGGCGGGCCGATCTTGCAGTGAAGCATAATTCATGGAGGTTCAACTTGGCAACGATTAGAAAGTACGTGCCCCTGTCAAGGATCGTGATGATCATGGCTTTCTCAGCTATTGTCATGGGATCGGTATTCATCGCCCAGGGCGTAGTCAAGGCTGGCTGGATAAGCGAGGCAATGAGAGTAGAACAGGTCACACTGGGCCTCAGTGAAGAGGCTATAGCTCGAGGCGAAATTATCGACTCGGCCGGCAAAGCTCAGGAAGCAGGAGATGTTATCAGGGAGCATAGGCGCAATATAGCGGCGAGCTATGAAGAGCTTATAGAGGAGAGCGGTCGCTTCGATCCTACAAACCCGAGACACCTGAGTTATGGACAGGCGCTGAACATGGAGAACTACCTCTATATGGCTGTACTGGGCTTCGGCGTGACTCAGATGGCCATTGCAAGCGGCGCATTCATGATATTCACGGGCCTTGGCCTCGGAGCGGCTTCGATAGCACTGCGTAAAAGGAAGGCTCCGGCAGCGTAATCAAATCGGGGGAAATTGCCGTTAATCGGGAACCCGCTGTTATCTGATCAGGTCATCCTGGCGACCTCCAGTCCGACCTGCAGGCAGGCTCCGCTGGTCCTGAACGCTCAGCTACGGTGAGGCGGCGAATGTCATTTGTCCGGGTGATTAATCCGGGGCCGGCAAATAACAATCAGCGCAACAACAAGCACTTCGTTCCGGGGAGAAAGGATCGAATTCCCTCTTGACTGAGGTAGACCTGTTGAGTAAGTTGAGGCCATTAGTTCGTTATCCAGGACCTTGACCAAGATTCCCACTGCCCTGCTTTGGATCCGCTTGACCGGAGAATCAAGATTGGCCGGCGGCAGGCCGGAGGCAGCGGTTCCCCGCCTGAGTGTCGCGACCCGTTAGCGACGACGCAGTATCGACCATCAAAGGAGGGAGCAGCGGGCACCTTGCCAGGAGGGCACTGGTATACGGACTTCAGGAGCTACACTTGTTTTCATGTCTTGCGCATAGCCGAGATAGCAGGATGTGACTGCATCAGGCCGGACAGGAGCCTTCGCCTGGCGCGGGCTTCATCGTTCGGCTCAGGGTCTTGTAACATGCATGAGGTCAAGAGCAAGTTTTTTAACCTGTCCACCTTCTACAAGATCCTTATAGCAAACTCTTTCATTATCGTAATAGGGGCGGTGGGAGGCACCTGGTTGACACTCGAGCTTTCCCAGCGTTCCGCTCTTGAACTCATAGCGATCTTTGTACTGTCAGGAGTCACTTTGAGTATTCTGGTGAATTTCTTCATCCTCAAAGTCGCCTTCCTGCCCCTGACAAGGCTATGTGAAACAGTGGACCTGGTTTATCGAGGGGATCTCACTGCCAGAGCCGTGAAGTCAACCGTGGGTGATCCGGTTATCCATCGCCTTATAGGTGCCTTTAACTCCATGCTGGAAGAGATATGGTCCAGTCATATGCGTCTGGAAGAGATTAACCTGCAGCTACACGAGCGCGACAGGGAGCGCAGAGGTCTCCTCGAGAAGGTCATCACCGCCCAGGAGGATGAGAGGAAGCGCATTGCCCGCGAGCTTCATGATGATACTATCCAGGCACTCACCTCTCTTATAATCGGGCTCAGACTGGCCAGCGATTTGACTGAGACGCCGCAGGCACGGGAGAAGAACGCTGAATTGCGAGCGTTGGCGGCGGGGACCCTGGATAGAGTGCGCCGCCTGTCCATTGAGCTTCGTCCGAGCCTTCTCGATGACCTCGGCCTGGCCAGCGCCGTTCAGAGATACGCGACGGAGTACTCTTCAAAAACGGGCATCAATGTCGATTGTGCTCTGGATGACCTTGGCAGGCTGCGCCTTACACCCGAGGTTGAAGTGACCATATTCCGAATAATCCAGGAAGGGCTGACTAATGCCGCCAAACATGCCGGCGCAAGTGTAGCAAGTGTCATCTTCGCGTTAAGAGATTCAGCTCTGGTAATAATCATTGACGACGATGGGAAAGGCTTTGATGTCGATAAGGTTATGGCCGAAGCCCATGAAAAGCGATTAGGGCTTTCCGGCATGAGGGAAAGGGCGAGTCTGATCAATGCAAAATTAGCGATCGAATCGCGACCGGGTGACGGGACGACCCTTTTTCTCGAGCTTCCTGTAAAGCCGATAGAGGAGTTGCACTATGAGCAGGATAAGAGTACTTCTCGCAGATGATCACGCTGTCCTCCGGGCGGGTCTAACCGCTCTGCTTAGCACTCAACCCGATATCGAGGTTGTAGGTGAAGCGGCCGACGGTGAACAAACGATAAATGAGACCCTGAGGCTTGGGCCGGACCTGGTGCTGATGGACATCGCCATGCCCGGCGTCGGAGGACTGGAGGCTGCCCGGCAATTGAAACGCCAGAACCCAAAAGTAAAAATCCTGGTGCTGACGGCGCATGAAGAAGAGGAGTACCTGTATCAGATGCTCGGTGCTGGAGTAGACGGATATGTGCCGAAGAAGGCGGCCGATATCGAATTACTGCAGGGAATACGGGCTACCTATCGTGGCGAAAATTTCATACATTCCTCGATGACCGGTGGACTTATCGCCAAAGTGCGTCCGGGCGGTCAGGGGAATGGAGGCGACAAGAGAGAAAACAATACTATCAGTGAGCGTGAAACAGAGGTGCTCCGGCTTGTTGCCAGCGGTCACACCGATCAGGAGATAGCGCAGAAACTCTGTCTCAGCATTAATACCGTTAACACCTATAAGGCGAGAATCAAGGAGAAGTTGGGCCTGAAAGGAAGAGTCCATATGGTGCGGTACGCCATCGGGAGAGGGTTGCTCAGTACAAACGCGTAGCAGAAGTCTGATATTCGAAACGCCTGGGGGCCGCATTGCGGCCCCTCTTTTTTTGAAGAATTATGGTCGCGAATTGTAGCAGTTTTCGGTGACATAAGGGCAAACAGAATGTCTGAGTTTCTGCTACAAAAGTGTACGGTTTTCAGTGACAGTTAACTGGTGAGCTCAGACACTACAATACGTTTGAGGAGTGAATGCTCACTCTTCACCAAAATCAGCCGGATTAGTCGGCGGTATTCTTCCCTGGAAATTGGCGGTCTTCTCCCTGGATTTCTATGGGGGTGTGGCAATATGGCGGATAGTAAGTCTACGGGTAAGCTTTTCTATGGGTGGCTGTCAATTATTGCCATCGCCCTAATCATAGGCCTCTGGGGCGTCGCAATGGTGTTGACAAGGGGGCACGTAGTGACAGGGGCGACTCAACAAATAGCCTGGCCTATGATGGTTCCCGTCTACGTGTTCTTCGCTTTGATGGCCTCGGGCTTGTGCCTCATAGCCTCCATCAGTCATGTTTTCAGAGTAGAGAGTTACGGGCTTATAGCCAAGAGGGCGACACTTCTTGCAATAGTAACTCTCGTCTCCGGGGGTACCCTTATTCTCCTTGACCTTGGTCAACCCCTGCGGGCAATCAACTTTCTCCTCTATCCCAACCTTACATCACTCATGTGGTGGATGGCCTTCCTTTACGGTATCTATCTGGTACTTATCGTGGTGGAATTCTTATTGCTGCTGCGCAAATCTGATCCCAGAACGCTTCGCGTGGTCGGTTCTCTTGTCTTGCTATTCGCCATCGCTGCGCCCAGTACTTTGGGGGCATTGTTTGGCGTTGTTTTTGCCAGACCTTACTTTAGCGGGGAGTTCGCTCCGCTATATTTTATACTTACGGCTATTGTATCCGGGGCGGCCTTGCTTGGATTCACTATGACCATTGAGCATGGGCTCGCCAGAAAGCGAATGACCCCCGAGCTGAGAAGTTTCTTGACAGCAGACCTCGGCAAGCTTCTGGCCTTGTTATTGGGCATGACTATCTTTTTTGTAGTATGGAAGAATCTGGCCGGGCTTTACGACCCGGAGGAAATAACCTCGCTTATTTATCACCACCGGCTCTCTCAGTGGTGGTACTGGTTGTTCGTGATAGTGATTGGCCTGGTGATCCCATTCATCCTGATGCTCAACCCGGGCACGAGGAGAATTAACGGCTTGCTGGTCGCTTCCGTACTGGTTCTTATCGGGATGTTCGCCTCCCGATTTGAATTGGTGCTTGGAGGTCAAGCTGTCGCACTTGTGCCAGGTCTAGAACATCTCATTTGGCCGATAGCGCCCTATTCGGCTACGTTCACCGAGACGGCTATCGTTATCTTCCCCTTTGCTCTATGCGCACTCCTTTATACCCTGGGCAGCAAGGCACTTGCTCTGGAAGAGGTACAACGCCATGTCCAGCCTGGCAAATATGAATACAGCGGTCAGTTGGCGGACTGAATACTCACTGGGGGAGTAAGATGCGTAAAGGAATTACCCGCAGGAAATTCCTCAAGGTAGGCGGAGTAGGAGTGGTTATGCTAGCAGTCGGGGGGACTGCTTTCAGAGCCGGGGAAGTTGCTCTGGGCATCGGGAATGAATCCGGGGAACAGGGCATGACCGAATTGGCCGGCAAGGAACTGGCAATGGTCATAGACCTGCAGAGGTGCATTGCCTGCAAACGCTGCATCTCTGCCTGCAGAGACGAAAACAATCTGCGGGAAGGTCATCACTGGGCCTGCGCGATTGAGAGGAAAGTGGGTGAGCCTCCGAACGTCAGACATGAGTTTATCCCGACACTCTGTAACCATTGCATAGATGCCCCCTGCGTTAGAGGGTGCCCCGTAGGGGCGATGTACAAGGGCCCGGGTGGCCTAACGATGTGGGACTCTAAGAAATGCATTGGCTGCAGATATTGTATGATCAACTGCCCGTACAGCATGATCTTCTTCAATGAAACGGAACCGAGGAAAGGCACAGTGGAGAAATGTCACTTCTGTTATCACCGGATTAGAGAAGGAAAGCCCCCCGCTTGTGTGGAAGCGTGTCCGGCCAAAGCAAGAATACCCGGAGATCTGAATGACCCGTATAGCAACGTGAACCAGCTCCTTGGCAGGTTCCGTCCGGAGCGGCTAAAGGAAGGGCTCGGGTACAAGCCAAAAGTATTCTACATTGGAGGACCTATTCATGAGGATCGGTACTAAGCAGCAGCAGAGTGAGATCTCAGGGAGGAATAAGGTGAAGAACAAGTTGTTATTCCCGCTGGTATTGCTGTTAATCATTGGTCTGGTTGCGGTCGCTTGCGCGTCCGCTGCACCCGAAGAGCCCAATCCCACCAACTCGCCCACTCCTACGCAGCCGCCCGAAGAACTCGGGTACCGGGATGGCACCTACGCAGCCTATTCTGACGGTGACAAATCAGGATGCGTCAAGGCAGTGGTGACAATCGCAAATGGCAGAATAGCCGATGTGCAGCTCACCGAGGTGCAGGGAACGGGGTTCGAAAAGGATGAAGGTTATGTTTATGAAACCTGGCATGAAGCTATTGGAGTACTGCCCGCCAGGTTCGTGGAAGCCAATAGCCACATAATTGAGGGTTACTCAGGCGCTACAGGAACCTCCACCAAGGCAATGGCTGCGGTGGAAAGAGCTCTGAAGCGGGCTGAAGGTGTAACGGGCCCCTTTAACGGGACATTTTTCGGGTTCTCAGACATTGACGCCCGCAATGCCAGGAACCTGGCCTGGGTTACAGTTGAAGAGGGTAAAATCGTCCAGGTGGTTTTGGAAGAGTACAGCAATGTCTATGAGAAAGTGTTTAAAGGTGAAGACTACGAGCTGCCCCAATGGCATGAGGCAAGAGCTGAACTGCCCGGGCGGTTCATAGCAGCGAACTCTGCCGAAGTCGACGCATATACAGGGGCTACCTCCAGCAGCGGAAAATGGATGCAGGCCGTGGAAAGAGCTTTGGAAAAGGCATTTACCTAGGGGCTGTCTCCTGTAGCTCGGTCCGGCGACAGCAGCGAGGTTTGCTGGAGCACGGATGTTGAGCGTGAAGGGGCAGAGTATCGCAGCGGCCGCCAGTTCGGCTGATGATCCGCTCTTGGTATGCGCGGAGGGCCTTGCCAGGTATCAGCTATTCCGGCATGTACTACCGTTCGAAAACCCGTTGCGGGGAGGACCTTGTTCTAATGAGGCTTACTAGTCGGTCGACACCGGGCGACGCCGTTGTAAAGGGCCTGCAAAAAAGCTGTTTGGCCGAAGAATCAAAGCCAAAGTGTGGGTTGCGAACTTGTCCAGCGATTGATGCGCGTGAAGAAACTCAAGACCATTCAGCGGCGTCTCGGAACAAGCCATCCCGCAGCAAGGCACGGAGGTTGTCGGTGCCTGCTCAACGGCACAAACAGAACACGGTTGAACCAGGTCCGGGCGGCGGACATAATGTACATCCCGATGGCGAGGTAATTCGTGTATCGGATCGCCATCTCGGACCAGTACTGCCGCTATGTGTTCGCATGGCGGTGTCCAGCACGCTTGATACCGGTGCTGCATTGAGGCTTCCGCGAGATCATCAGGAAGGGCGGGCCTGAGAAATCCGGCGCGGGCCA
Source organism: Dehalococcoidia bacterium (assembly GCA_014859215.1). Classification (GTDB taxonomy): domain Bacteria; phylum Chloroflexota; class Dehalococcoidia; order SZUA-161; family SZUA-161; genus Kmv37. Next base: position 13,825 of record JACUUS010000025.1, read on the forward strand.
GGGCGCCGGCTTCAGAGCCAAACCCTGATCTCGCTACTATTCTGTCCTGACAATGGGGTTCATCTCATCCTTGGGTGTCTCTTGCCGCTTCTGGGGAAGACCCAGAGTTCGGGTGACGCTTTTTTTTTTCGATGCGGGATTAACGTGCATCCTTGCTCAAATTCGCTGCATGCCCCCTGCCCTATGGCCTCTTCGCACTCTCCAAGCAGGTTAGGTTTGAAATGATTATCAAGGCGGCATAGCCGTGGAAAAGACAGAGAAGCGAAGCGAACAGGGTTTAGGGTATGTAGGGATCGGTCAAACCGCCGCTACCATGCTCGGCACGGCTTTCTGGCTGATCCTGGCCCTGATAATCCACCCGATAGCCTACGGTCATCTTGCCTGGCTCGTGTCAATAGCAACGCTCGCCGCTTCATTCTGTGTCCTCGGTCTTGGAACGACGATAGCGACTTATTACCCGAAGGAGGAAAACAAGAGGCTCCTGAGCACGTGCGTATTTCTGATCTTCATGTCAGGCGCCGTCGGTGGCATTGTAACCGCTGGAATTCTGAACCTGTGGGTAGAGTCTGTTCTCGCTGGATTGACTGGGTCATTGGTTCTGGCCATGTCAATATTTACCATCGCCTTCTACTCGCAGCTGGGGAGGCGAGATTACAGGAAGTACATGTGGACATGGGTTGGTGTGCGTACGGCCTCACTGGTTCTTCCCCTGACTTTCTATTTCATATGGGGTTCAGTTGCGACATTGCTCGGCGGCCTGGCAGCCGCCTATTTCATCTTTGGAGCGTGGGTCTTAAAGCATGTAATCACCGGCCTGGACTTTGGAGAGATAACGAGAAAGACAGGCTTCTCGATAAGGGCCTGGGGCTCCAACCTGGGGGGAAGTTCGCTGAGTTTCCTCGACAAGATCCTTATAGGCGCCCTTTTCCCCATGGGCGTGCTCGCAGTCTATCAGTTCGCTTTTAAGCTCTTCCTTCTCCTGGCGATAGTGCCGAACACCCTGTTCTTCTATCTGCTTCCGGAGAAGTCCGGCGGGAACGAGGCGAAAAAGATCGAGAGGGCGGGAATTCTCCTGGCAATCGGGCTGGCTTTTCTTAGTTTCTTCCTCGCGCCCTTCATCACTTCTCATGTCTTTCCCGGCTTTGTGGAGGGTGTCGACGCAATAAGGATAATGAGTCTCGCCATCATTCCGATGACTTTGACCAGGACAAAGTCATCAGAGTTGTTTTCCAGGGAAAGGGCGGACATAGTCCTCGGCTCGAACCTCCTCGGTCTGGGAATCGGAATTACAGGCATAGTCGTAACATCTATCCAGGGAATTGGTCTCATAGGCCTGGCGGCTAGCATGCTTGCCAGCCAAATCGGGCTGCTGGGCGGGCTCTTTTTGTTCCCGCGGCTCCTGAATTTTGGGCTTTCGGGGAAAATCGGGGTGAGCTTCACGGGAGTTGTCGTGGCATGGGCCCTGATAACGACTTCTCTCAGCGTCGTCTCCCCACAGATAACCGTGGAAGAGGGGAGGGTGAAAGGGACCTATCTGGCAATGGATACGATCGTGACCATACAGGTACTGGCTACTGACGAAGAAATGGGCAGGGAAGCTATAAGGGAGGCTCTCTACGAAATTGACCGAATTGAAAAACTCATGAGTGCGACAGATCCCGAAAGCCAGATTTACAGACTCAACAATAGCGAAACGAAATGGGTCGAGCTATCGCCCGAAGTGATCCACGTTCTGAAAAGGGCCAAGGAGTACGGCGATTGGACGGACGGTCATTTCGACGTTACCGTGAAGCCGCTTGTCGATTTCTTGATGGTGGAGGTAAAGAGACGGGGAGCGATGCCAGCACCCGATGAACTGGAGGAGATACTCGAACTCATTAATTACAGGAATCTAATAATTGATGAAGACAACAACAGGGCAAGGTTGATGAAGGAAGGAATGGCGGTTACCCTGGGCGGTATAGCTAAGGGATATGCCATCGACCGGGCCTGTGAGGTCCTAAAGGGCAAAGGCATTGAAAATGCCCTGGTGGATATCGGCGGTGACCTGAGGGCGATAGGGTCAAAATCGTGGACGATTGGCATCATCGATCCGCGCATTGAGGGGAAATTGCTGGGAGTCATCCAGTTGGAGAACAGTGCCATCGCTACGTCCGGCGACTATAAGAGATATCACCTGCTGGGAGCTGAGAGAATTCACCATATTATTAACCCCAAAACCGGTGAGCCTGCACGCGATTCCATAAGCGTAACTGTTGTGGCCGAAGACTGTTTAAGTGCAGACGCTCTCAGCACAGGAGTCTTTGTTGCCGGGCCGGAGAAGGGAAAGACATTACTGGACGCGTTCAGGATTGGAGGGTTGATAGTCGATCCGGATGAAAAGATAAGGACTTCGGACTACTGGGACTATGACTTTGAATAGCTGATTGGCTCGAACCTCATTGTGGGCGGGACAGCCCGCTTACGAGCTGCTCGACCTGCTGCCCCTCGAACAGGGTAGTTTTCCCCAGGAATCAGGGTGGATCATCCGACCGAATCGCGGTTATCCTCCGGTTTTCTCCGGCAGGGGGCGGATGTTAGCATCCAGGGTGTAGACCGCTCTCCGCGGGCGGCGCCGGAGTAACAAAATGCTGATTTGCAGCACCTGCGAAGTAGCTATGCCCGATCAGGCGAAATATTGCATGAAATGTGGCTCCGAACTCGCAAACGGTGTACGGGAACCCGGGGACGCAAGGAGGGATACGGCATTCAAATCCCTCTCCGTTCTTCATGAAACAGTCTGCATTTCCTGCGGCGGAACCGGGATTTGCCCCATTTGTCGGCAAGCCGTGAAATCGCAAATGACCTGGATTGGAAGGGGGGAGTATATCTGCGGGCACTGTCACGGACGCGTCAGCAACACACTGTATGGCAGTGGGCCGTGTCCCCTTTGCGGCGGGCATACAGGATGCATCTGCGCAGACGGAAAATGTCCCGCGTGCAACGGCGTGGGGAGGTTGGCTGCTTGATTTGAGCCGGGGCTTCCGGTTCGTGCTCGCTGGAACCGGTCTTGCGGTCGTGGTGAAATTCCGGGACGAATCGGTCACTGCAGATGTTGACAGCAGGAATTCCGCCCTGTATGATTTCGGCAATTGAATATGACCTACTAGGGGAGCTGGAAGGCTGAGAATCCCTCAGGGAGACCCTTGAACCTGATCTCGGTAATGCGAGCGTAGGGAAGTAGCGAACGAACCAGAGGTTTAACGTATGTTCCAGCTTCTGGTTTTTTCTTCCCTTGACGCCGTAAAAATAAAAGGGAGGAAAGAAATGGAGAAGTTCAGTCCGGCAACCGAGAAGGATATCACACGCGCGATAGTCAAGGAATTCGCGGAGCAGTTCCACGAGTATGTGGAGAGCGACTGCATCATCATCGGGGCGGGCCCGAGCGGGCTCGTAGCCGGTCGAGGCCTTGCCAGGGCCGGGATGAAGGTCCTGGTCGTGGAGCGGAACAACTACCTCGGCGGCGGGTTCTGGATCGGCGGTTATCTGATGAACAAGGTGACCATCAGGCGCCCCGCCGACAGGCTCCTCAATGAGCTGGGCATCCCCTACAAGGAAGTCAGCGACGGCCTGTTCGTCGCCGACGGGCCGCATGCCTGCTCCAAGCTGATCGCATCGGCATGCGATGCCGGCATCAAGGTCGCCAACATGACTGTGTTCGAGGACGTGGTCATGAGGGATGACGATGTGGTCGGCGGCGCGGTGATCAACTGGACGCCCGTCACGGCTTTGCCGAGGCAGATAACCTGCGTGGACCCTGTCGCCCTTGAATCGCGCATCATCATCGATGCCACCGGGCACGACGCGCAGGTAGTGAAGAAGCTGGAAGAACGGGGCCTGCTCAAGACCAAGGGCTTCGGCGCCATGCGTGTCGACAGGTCCGAGGACGCCATTGTGGAGAACA
>JACUUS010000293.1 GCA_014859215.1 Dehalococcoidia bacterium
CCGGGTGGGGATGGCCGAAGGTATTTTCCGCTCCCACTGATACTACGGCAAGCTGCGGGCGCACCTCCGCCAGGAACGGCGCGGAAGTGGAGGTCTCCGAGCCGTGATGGGCGACCTTGAGGCCCGTACTCGCCAGAGCTAACCTCGCCCCCAGCAGCTGGCGCTCGCCGTCCGCATAGACATCGCCGGCAAGAAGCAGGCTGAAGTCCCCCCGCACCAGCCTCAGGACCACCGAGTTGTTGTTCACGTCGGATACGGTCCCCCGCAGCGGCGGAATCTGCGGATGGAGCACCTCCAGTACCGCGTTTGAAGCGAACGTGATCGTCTGCCCCGCCTGCGCCGCAGCCGGCGCGATCCCGCGTTCTTCCAGCAGGTCGAGCCAGTCCCGGTACAGGGCCGACTCGCTTACCTGCCCGCAGACCAGCACCTGCCTGACCTCGTACCGCTTCAGGACCTCGAGCAGGCCGGCCAGGTGATCGGCATCGGGATGCGTGAGCACCACAAGCTCGATCGTCCGGTCCCAGAAAGGCAGCCTGCTTCCAAGCTCCAGGGAGGCTGTCCCGACATGCGGTCCCCCATCGATCAGGACCTGCGTGCGCCCCTGCTGGATGAGTATCGCGTCGCCCTGCCCGACATCGATGAAGAATACACGCAGGCGGCTGTCGGGGGTGGTCAGGGCGGCTGTCCAGATAAGAATCGCGACCACGCCAAGCAAGAGAATAACGGGGCGCGCGGGCAGCTTGCGGTACGCCCGCCCGGGAAGCTCGATCATCCTTCGCGCCCGGCGCAGTATTTCCGCCACCCTCACGCGGCTGCCGCCAGCCCACAGCAAGATGCCCAGGACCCCATAGTATACCCACACCAGCGCCGCGCCGGTCTCCACCGATGCGGACGAGGATGGGAGGCCGGCGAAGAAGCGCGCGACGGCGATGAGATAGCCGGTGAAAAGCCACGTTACCCATCCCAGCACCTCTCCCAGCGGCAGCCAGATAATACCCGCGACACCGGTCAGGAAGCTGCTCACGACCGCTCCAGGCAGGGCGGGGACGGCCAGCAGGTTCGCCGGAACGGACAGGAGCGGGACCCGCCCGAAGTAGTAGGCCACGATCGGCATGGTGGTGACAGTCGCGGCCAGGGTGAACGCGGAGATGTCTACCAGCGTCCCGCGCAGTCCCCGGCTGGACTCGTCCAGGCGGAGCAATCTTCTGCCGAGCGACTGGATGTGCGGGGCCACCAGGATGAGGCCCGCCATGGCCGCGAAGCTCAGCTGGAAGGAGACCTCGCCGATGGCGCGAGGGTCCAGTCCTATCATGAATGCCGCCGCGAAGAGCAGGGCCGGCGAGGCGCTGCGCGGCCTGCCCACGCAGTCGGCCAGCATCCACAGAGTTACCATGACCGCGGCCCGCATTGCCGGGGCCTGGAGGTCGGTCAGCATCGCGTAAGCCCATATCGCGGCGGCCGCCGCGAAGAACCAGGTCGGGCGCCGCCGCCCGAACAGCCATACGGCTCCGGCCAGCGCGACACCGCCTGCGATTCCAATATGGAGCCCGGATATGGCGAGAATGTGGGCAAGGCCCGAGCGGGAGAATGCTTCCCTCACGTCAGCCGGTATGTCGGTCCTGTCATTGACCAGGAAGGTCTGCGCGAGGGCGCTTTGAGGCTGGGAGACTGTCCTCTCGATAGCCCGCGAGAGCCGGTCCCTGGCTCGGTGAAGCCAGGTATCGACCAGCGCGCCCTGTCCGGTATCCACGATTTCCATGCTTCCAGGCTGGAAGACGACCGTGTGGATACCCCGCCGGGCAAGGTATTCCCGCCAGTTGAACTCCTCGAAGACAGGGGGGCTTCGCGGCTCCCCCTCGAACTGGACCACGTCGCCGTACGAGTAGTACGGGAGCCTGCGCGCATCAGGCAGGGCAAGTGGAGCGAGCCGGGGCGCATACACAAGGGCCTGCCCGGTCACTGCCCGCCAGGCGCCGTCCTGCCATATCTCCCTCGCATCGAGACGCAGCAGGATATCCCGGTCCCTGAGCTCGGGACGGGTGATCACCAGGCCGCGGACCAGGAGAGCATCCCGGTCGTTGTACGACTGGAGCGCGCTTTCATCGACCGCCGGGGTGCTGGACGCAAACCAGAGCGTTCCCCCGATAAGGGCAAGCAGACAGAGCACAAGAAAGGCCCGCTTTCGATGAAAGACGAGGATGAACAGCGCCGCAACGCCGAGAAAGGCGAGAACAGGCCAGTGGAGTCCGGCCCACGTGCCGTAACAGATGCCCGCAATCCAGGAAAGACTCAGCAAAATGAGTCTCATTCCGGCTCCTCGTAATCTACCATGCCTCTATCCATCGGGATACCACTGGCAGTGAAATCGAGCTAACGGATAACCGGGAAACTGGACAATTTCAACTTTCGTGGCAGTCCCCCACGCCCGCTTGCAGCCAGCCCACGAAACATGAGAATGTATCGCACCGGTGGCGCCGATATCGGGGAGAATGGGCGCGGTGGGACCCTCACCCTGCCCTCTCCCGCTGCGGCGGGCGAGGGGAAACCCCTTCTCCCGAGAGCGGGAGAAGGTTGGGATGAGGGTTGAAAGCGACCGTCCATGCTCACTCCAATCCCCTTTTCAGGTGAAGCCCGGAGGCTATCGCACCGTTATCAGGTCTTTCAGTTTCTCGAAGGTGGCAGTCCCGATCCCTTCAACATTCTTCAGGTCATGGATTTCCTGGAAGGGGCCGTTTTCCGCGCGATAGGCGATTATCCTGCCGGCGAGCGTGTCGCCTATTCCAGGGAGCGCTTTGAGGAGCCACGCTTCGGCGGTATTGATATTGACCCTTTGCGGGACCTCACCTGCCCCGGGAATGTGGACCACCTGGCCGTCGCGCACCGCCGCAACCAGGTTGAC
>JACUUS010000227.1 GCA_014859215.1 Dehalococcoidia bacterium
TAGGCGGACCGCCTCGCAAAGACATGCTCCAAAGCGGGCTTCAGGCCGCCGGGGATGGGTGGAGCCATTCGTCTGGTCCGCCAGGGCGCACGCAGATTGTTCTGCCATTCTGCGTAGAGGCATGATCACCGCGTGGAGATTGCTTCGTTGCCGCCTTCGGCATAGCCTTAGGCGGACCGCCTCGCAAAGACATGCTCCAAAGCGGGCTTCAGGCCGCCGGGGACCGGGGGGAGGCCTTGAGCGCCTTCCAGCCCCGACAGGTACTCTTGCCAGAAGACGGCTTCCTGCTTATACTACTTTGAAACCGGCAATAGCAGGAACCCAGGCGGATACAGACATGCCCAAGAAGGTACCCGACGACCTCGAAGGTTTCAACCCGTTCGCGGAGCTTCTCGGCCTCGTCTTCACCAGGTGCGAGAACGGCGAGAGCGAGTGCGCGCTCGAAGTCAGCAGGAAATTCCTGAACCCTCACGGCGTGGTGCACGGCGGCGTGGCCTATTCACTGGCGGACACCGGCATGGGCGCGGCGGCCTGGTCGTGCATCGACGAGGATGAGCTCTGCGCCACGATCGAGATCAAGATCATCTACTTCAAGGCGGTCACTTCCGGGACCCTCCATTGCAGGACGAAGCTCCTCAACAGGAGCAGGACCATAGCCACCTTCGAGTCCGAAATAGTGAACGACGGCAGGCTCGCGGCAAAGGCGATCGGCACCTTCTCGGTCTTCAAGGACAGGAACGCCGCATCAGGTTAGCCCCGCCCCCTTCAGCGGATGTAATGACTTCTCGTGCGCTTGATGAGCGCAAAACGCCTGAAACACCGTTACGATCTAACCCGGCGCTGCCGGGCTGAATGTAACAACTTCTCAACAATTTCCCCGCCGATTTTATAACTTCGCCATGCCCGGGACCGTAACATTGGCTTGACCGGCATAGCCCTTATTTTGGAGGGCGGTGATGCGGGGGTGGTGGGGATGAAATATCTCCTGGGCGCGCTTGTGTTCCTGGTTATCTCGGACGGGGTGATAACCGAGTTCCTGGTCACGAGCGGAATGGGCAGGGAATGGAACAAGCTGCTGGAGCCCATGATCGGACATCCATCCTTCCTGGCGGTGAAGACCGCGGGCGCGCTCATCTGCGCCGCGCTTCTCTGGCGCATCTTCCGCGAGTCGCCGAGGCTGGCGGTAACCGGGACCTCGGTCTTCCTGCTGGTCTATGCGGGGATAGTAACCTGGAACCTGACCGTGCTGTTCAGCTACTAGCGCTGGTCCTTCCTGTTCTTTCGGCCACTATCCCGGCAACCGCTTTGGGTCCGGGGCAGATCCCCTCGCGGTAGTGGAGGCACCTGAAATCCCGGAAGATGTCCAGGAGCTCGTTATGCTTCAGGAGGTGGTCGGGGTTCCGGGGCTTGCCGTACCGGGACTGGTCCACGATGAAGGTCTCGTAGACCACCATGCCGCCGTAACGCAGTCCTTCCCTGATCTGCGGCATGAGGGAGCGCTGCAGGTAGTTGAAGCAGATGATGACGTCGTACGCGCCAGGCTCTATACAGTGCCCCTTCTCCAGGTCGGCGACCCGCGCGCGGATTTTCACCGCTGCCCTCTCCGCCGCTTCCAGGGCATCACTTACCGCGTCAGGCGAGATGTCCACCCCCTCGACTTCGAAGCCAAGCCCGGCAAGGTACACGGCATTGCGGCCCGAGCCCATCGCGATATCCAGCACGCGGCCTCGCGGCAGCAGGTGGACATTCTCGACCAGGAAATCGGAGGGCTTATCGCTGTGCGAATGCTCCATAATCTTCCCAGAAAAGCCGCTTCGCGCTCTTGCGCGGGCCCACATCCAATCTTATACTACCACCACAACGGGATGGAAGTCTCTTCAGGGGCCGGGCGCGGTCCCGCAGGAGGTGTAACATGCCGGCAGCGAGCGTCAACGGTATACGGATCAACTACGGAGTCGAGGGTGGAGGGGAGCCGCTGCTTCTTATCATGGGGTTCGGCGCCACCCGCATGGCCTGGCTGCTCCAGCGCCTCTTCTTCAGGAAGCATTTCAAGGTCATAAGCTTCGATAACAGGGGCACGGGGAGAAGCGACAAACCGGCGGGTCCTTACACGGTAAAGGACATGGCGGACGACGCGGCGGGCTTGCTGGACCACCTGGAAATCGAAAGCGCCCACGTGGTAGGAGTCTCCATGGGTGGCATGATCGCCCAGGAGCTGGCAATCAGGCATCCCGACAAAGTGCGCAAGCTGGTGCTGGGATGCACCTTCGCCTGCGCGGACCAGGAGGGGGGCATCGCCCCCGAGCTCCTGCGGGCGATGGGTTTCGCGGGGGACGCCTACCCGGATGAAACAGCCCCTGTTCCGATCGAGAAGTCCTTCCGCGCCGTAGTTTCAAATACATTCAACAGCCCGCTCTACCGGCTTACGACTATCCCGCTTACCTGGTTTCTGCCCCTTTTCATCCACAGGGACGGGCTGGCCGCGCAGCAGGAGGCGATCACCGGCCACGACACGCGCGAGCGGCTTGGCCGGATCAAGGCGCCGACGCTGGTCATGTGCGGTACGGATGACAGGATAATCTCCCCGTCATCCTCCGATACCCTGGCCGGGCGCATACCCAACTCGAAACTGGTCAAGATTGATGGAGGCTCCCACGCCTTCATGGCCGAGCGGGCCAAGCGCTTCAACCGGGAGGTCCTGGCGTTCCTGAAGATCTAGGCGCTTCCCCGTCCTCACCGTAGCCTCTTGCCAACCGTGATCAACTCGATTGATGGCCGAACCTATTCTCCGTCCCACGGTTACGAGGGCCAGTTGCGGGCGCACGTCGCCAGAACGGCACGAGCCCAGAAATAAGAGCCGCGACTGGAAATGTCGTTCTTAGAGAAGCACGGAATATATCACCTCCTGCGAGCATTTG
>JACUUS010000026.1 GCA_014859215.1 Dehalococcoidia bacterium
ATTAGACCCTTCCTCGAAGCTGGCCCACCTCCGGAAATGTCAAACATGGGCTAGCAAGCCTGGAAGTCCTCTACAATAACATTGGCCTCGCCCACGATTGTGACAAGACTGCGGTGAAGGTCGGTGCAATATGAGGTCTGCGCAGGAAGCTCGAACTGTGTTGCACCGCCGTTCGTGATGACTGAGAGATAGACCTTGTCTGCTCCCCGGTAGTGTTTTACGGCGTTGAACACCTGGTGCAACTGCGCCACATCAGCGTCTCGATTGTCCGAGGTCACAAGTGTTATCATGATTCGCCGCCTGGGCTGCGGCGGTTCCTGTTGCTGTCGCGCCGACTCGGTGCCCGAATGAGAGTCTACGGGAGTGTATAGCGATGCACTTATGCACGATAACTGGAGGCCGTCCCTGCCTGCTTTCACCTTGCCTTTTATGACGAGAGTATTCCCGTCCCGCCATAGGTCCTTGGTGCGCTGGAAGACTTCGGGCCAGGCTGTGACCTCTATCGACCCGCCGAAATCTTCGAGAGACGCGGTGACGAAAGGTCTCTTGTCCCTCGTCGTCAGGTAACGAGGCGCCACCACTATGCCGGCCGTGGTCACGACATGGCCGACCATTTCCTCGCTTATCTGGCCGCAAAAGGTGTCAATGTTTGAAGCAACCTCTCTGGAGACTCTCATGAACGGATGGTCGGACAGGCAAATACCCAGAAGCTCCTTTTCCCAGGCTACTTTCTCGTTAATCGATGTCTCCAACTCGGGGAGAGAAATGGACGGTAATGGTGTATCAACGGTTTGTCCCCAGAGGTCGAACATCGTTGATTGTCCTATTTCCTTCAATCGCTGCTCGGTCTGAGAAAGGGATATTATGCGGTCGAGGGATGCCAGGAGAGCGCTGCGTGTGCCAAAGGCGTCAAGGGCGCCTGCCTTGACCATACTTTCGAGTGTACGCTTGTTCAGATTACGAAGATTCGCGCGACGGCAGAACTCGTCTATCGAGGCAAAGGGCCCGGACCCTTCTCGTTCAGCGACGAGAGCTCGCACCGCCGGCGCGCTTACGTTCTTGATAGCGTCAAGCCCGAACCGGATTGCAGGGCCGCTTTCGGTTGTCTCTTCGATAGTGAAGTCGTCGCAGCTGCGATTTATGTCGGGGGACAAGACCTTGATGCCGAGGCGGTGGCATTCACTTACCGCCTGCGCGATTTTGTCCGAGTTTCCCGCGTTGATAGAGAGAAGAGCGCACATGAACTCTACCGGGTAGTTAGCCTTAAGATAGGCTGTTTGATAGGCAATAAGAGCGTAACTGACACTGTGAGCCTTGTTGAAGGCGTATCCGGCGAAGGGCTCGATTAGAGCCCAGACCTGCTGGGCAACCTCATCGGAGAAGCCCTTGCCTTTCGCACCGGCTACAAAACGGGCCTTTTCTTTCTTCATGACTTCCGGAATTTTCTTGCCCATGGCCTTGCGCACGATGTCCGCCTCACCAAGGGTGTAGCCGGCGAACGCCTGCACTATCAGGAGCACCTGGTCCTGGTAGACAATGACCCCGTATGTCTCTTTGAGTATCTCGGCAAGAGCCGGATGTGGGAAACGAATCGGTTCCCGTCCGTGCTTGGCGTCGATGAAGGTCGGGATATGCTGTTTCGGACCGGGACGATACAGGGCCACCATGGCGGCGATATCGGCGAAGCAGGTCGGCTTTAGTTCCCTTATAAACCGTCGCATCTGGCCGCCTTCAAGCTGGAATACGCCTGTTGTCTCTCCGGACGATAGAAGCTCAAAAGTCTGGCTGTCATCGAGCGGTATCCGGTGGAGATCCAAAGTCTGCTGGCGATGTGCTGCGATATTGCGGGCTGCTCTTTCAAGGATCGTCAGATTGGCCAGGCCCAGGAAGTCCATCTTAAGCAGGCCGATTCGGGCTATATCTTCCATCGCGAACTGCGTCATGCTGATGCCCTGTTCTTCATGCCTGGTCGGTCTCTGCAGGGCCACATGCTCGGTAAGCGGGTCTCTGGAGATGACTATTCCGGCTGCATGGGTGGACGCGTGTCGAGCAACTCCTTCGAGCTTGCCGGCAGTATCGATCAGGTGTCGGACCGTGTTGTCTTCCTGATATACATGCCGGAGTTCGTTATTGGCTTCCAGCGCTTCCGCGATTGTCGGCGCAAGCGGCGGAATGAGGCGGGCCACGCTGTCTACGTCCGCATAAGGCATTCCCAGGGCCCTTCCGACATCCCTTATTGCCGCCCTTGCGCCCATTGTGCCAAAAGTGATTATCTGGGCGACCCTGTCGGGCCCGTACCTGGAAGCTACGTAGGCTATTACTTCGTCCCGCCTGTCATCCTGGAAATCGAGGTCTATATCCGGCATTTCCTTTCGCTCGATGTTGAGAAAACGCTCGAAGACCAGTCCGTGTGTCAAAGGATCAAGGTCGGTTATCCCGAGGCTGTAAAGCACGATGCTTGCGGCGGCGCTGCCGCGGACTCCGAAGAGAATACTGCGTTCGCGCACAAACGATATCACATCCCAGATTACGAGGAAGTAATTGGCGAACTCGGTTTGCCTGATTACTTCAAGTTCATAGCGGAGCCTGTCAAGAGCCTCCTGCGGGGCTTCGTGATAGCGGCGGGCAAGACCCTGGTAGGCAAGATCGGAGAGCTGATCGAAAGCCGTCTTCCCTGGAGGCAGGTCGATTTCCGGCAGGTGCAGCCGGCCGAAATCGAGTTCAAGCGAACACATCTCGGCAATCTGTTCTGTTACAGTCAGAGCTTCGGGCAGCTCAGGGAAGAGTTCGGCCATCTCCGCCTGGCTCTTCAGGTAGAAAGAATCACCCGTCATGCGAGGCCTTTTCTCATTCTGAATGGTATTATTCGTTTGTATACACAGAAGGAGATCATGCGCATAGGCATCGGTCTTGTTGACATAATGGACATCATTTGTGGCGACAAGAGGAAGACGCAGTTTGCGGCTCAAGCTGACCAGTTCCCGGTTGATCTGCGCAAGTTCCGGAATGTCGTGCTGCTGGAGTTCCAGGTAATAATCTCCGAAAACCTCCTTGTGTCGGATAGCGGCGGCCTCAGCTTCCGGCAAACGGCCCTCGAGGATGAGCTGGCCCAATTCTCCCTGAGGGCAGGCCGACAGGGCGACGAGGCCCGCATGGTGATTTGAAATTAGTTCCCAGTCGACCCGCGGTTTATAATAGAACCCTTCGAGCTGGGCTGCGGTGGCGAGCTTAAGGAGATTGTAGTAGCCGGTCTTGTTCTTCGCGAGCAGCACCAGGTGATAGGAACTCTTCTCGGAGGGGGTCTTGCTGCGCATGTCCTTCGGAGCTACGTACACTTCGCAACCGAGTATCGGCTTTATACCCGCCTCCCTGGCTTGCCGGTAGAACTCGAGTATTCCATAGAGACAGCCATGGTCGGTGACTGCCAGGCTGGTCATGCCCAGATGTTTCGCCTTGTTCATGAGTATGGGTATGCGGCACATCCCGTCGAGGAGGCTGTACTCGGTGTGGACGTGGAGGTGGGTAAACATGGGCTTGTGTTATTATAGCATTGCTGCACCGGCGCCGCGAGACCGTGGAAGACGACCGTGCAAGAGTTGAAAATCTAGACGGGACTCTGTAAAATGGCTTGTCAGTATCTCGCGGGAGCTAATCCACTCTGCAGGGGCGGAGAGGAGTTCAGGATTGTCAGCCGGTGAAACGCCCCTTGCTCCTGGCAGATACTTTCTTCGTTTCTGCGACAGGTCGGGGTTCGGGTACTATGATTGAAGCACTGGTAATCAGCGTTGCAGGTGTTGGCACAGTATTCGTCGTTCTCGCTGTTATGATGTTTCTTATGATCGGGATTGGGAAAGTCTTCCCGGGAGAGGAAATAAAGCAGGAGGATGAGAAGAGCGCTGTTTCTCAAGTCAGGGAACCTTCTGATAATCTGGTTCCGGAAAGAATCGAGACAGCGGCCATAGCTCTCGCTGTGGCTTCGTACCTTGACAAGAGAAACAAAGGTTCTGGCAGGGTGCTTGGTATTAGCGGGACAGACTTCAGCTTGCAGATGGAGAACCTCTCGCCTCAGGTTGTACGGGTAGTAGTAGACGGAGAAGAATACAGGGCGACCGCGGCAGAAGAAGGGCTGCCGCTGGAAACATGGGACGGGTTCAGGGCCGGTACGCGATTGAGGACAACCGAAGGTGAACGCCGATGGCGGTCCGGCGCAGTCTCCTTGCAGGGAGGTTACTGGTATCGGAGCGGCTGGACTGAAGGCAAAGCAAACCCGAAGCGTGTGCCCGCACCCGAGAAGTAATGTCAGCAGATGGAATCTGGCAGATACTAGCCGGCTTTGAAGATCTGGGCCACCAGCCGCTGAGCATCGTGATGCTGCTCATCGGGTCTGTGCTCATTTACCTCGGTATAGGCCGTAAACTCGAGCCCTTGCTCCTGGTCCCGATTGGCACCGGAATCATGATCGCCAACCTGCCGCTGGGAGAAGCGGTAATCCCCGCGACCGGACAGCAGACAGGCGGTTTCCTCTACTATTTCTATGAGTATGGTCTTTTCAACGGGCTGATTCCTCTCCTCATCTTCCTTTGCCTGGGGGCGCTCACGGACTTCGAACCCCTGCTCTCCAGCCCGCGAATGTTTCTTCTCGGGGCTGCCGCTCAGGTTGGCATTTTTGTGGCTCTTATCAGTACGCTCGCATTGGGTCTTATCCCGATGTTCGGTTTCGGCCTCAAAGAAGCGGCTTCGGTAGCCATAATAGGAGGCGCTGAAGGTCCCACCACCATTTACGTCGCGGCGAAGATGCAGCAAGCCGGCGCGGACCCCGCGATTTTCGCCGCGGTCGTGGTGGCATGCTATTCCTATATGGCCCTTGTACCTATTATCCAGCCTCCCATAATACGCTTGCTTACTACCAGGAAGGAGAGGCTGGTTAGAATGCCTTACTCGGAGCGCCCGGTGTCCAGAACAGCAAAGATAGTTTTTCCGATCGTCTCCATCGTGGTAGCCGGACTGTTCATTCCCAAGGCTGCGCCGCTCATTGGCATGTTCATGTTCGGGAACCTGCTCAGAGAATCCGGCGTGGTGGAGAGGCTGGCGACAACCGCGCAGAACGAATTGATGAATATTGTCACCATTCTGCTGGGAATTACTGTGGGCTCCACAATGCTGGCTGGTTCGTTCTTCAACTTGAAGACAATAGCTGTTTTTGTACTGGGAATAGTGGCCTTCGGAGCCGCCACGGCGGCGGGCCTGCTTCTGGGCAAAGCTATGTACTTTCTCTCGCGAGGGAAGGTCAATCCAATGATTGGGGCCTCGGGAGTGTCAGCCGTCCCGATGTCGGCGCGAGTCGTTCAAAAGATGGCCTCGAAGGAAGATCCCGGCAACTTCCTCCTCATGCATGCCATGGGTCCAAATGTGGCCGGAGCTATCGGGGCCGCGGTTGCCGGTGGCGTGCTCCTCGCAATGGTATAGGTCTCATCCGTCCCACATTTGACAACTATTTCATAATGCTGCTATAGTTCCGGCGTTAATCGTACAGGACGCCGGCGGGGCGGGAAACGGTATGCCTGAGCAGGACATTTGCTGGAAAGACGCTGTCGAACTCGCGGGAGACGTGAGGACCCGCAGGGTCTCCCCGCTTGAGGTAGTCAGACATGTCCTTGACCGTATCGAGCGGCTTAATCCTGTTATCAACGCTTATGTCACGGTGTGTGCGGAATCGGCGCTTGCTGAAGCAACGAAGGCGGAGGAAGCGGTGATGAGGAAGCGGGAAATCGGGCCTTTACATGGCATACCTGTTTCCTTCAAGGACCTCATACACACAGCGGGCATTCGGACCACTTTGGGCAGCAGGTTGTTCGCGGATCTCGTGCCCGGGGAAGACGCGGTGCTGGTGGCGAGGCTGAAGCAGGCCGGAGCCATAGTGCTGGGAAAGACGAACACGCCCGAGTTTGGCTACAAACCGCTTACGGAGAACCCTTTATTCGGTATCACTCGAAACCCGTGGAACCTTGATAGAACGCCGGGCGGGTCGAGTGGTGGGGCGGCGGCCGCAGTGGCGGCGGGACTTGGCCCTCTTGCCGTCGGCAATGATGGGGGTGGTTCGATCAGAATTCCTTCGAGCTGCTGCGGGGTCTTCGGTTTGAAACCGCATCTGGGGAGGATACCACGATATCCGGCCTTCGCCGGAAGCGAGATTATCACCCACGAGGGGCCGATAACCAGAACGGTGCGGGATGCGGCTCTTATGCTCGATATCATGGCAGGGCCTCATTGGGGAGACTGTTTCTCTCTGCCCGCTACCGGGACGGTCTTCTCGGAATTCGTCGGGCGTGGAGTGAAGGGCCTGCGCTTCGCCTGGAGCTCGGACCTCGGCTACGCCGAGGTGGATCCGGAGGTAAGGCGGATCTGCGAGTCAGCCGCATTGACCTTCGCCGGGATGGGCGCTGTAGTAGAGGAAGCGAGTCCGGGATTCCTGAATAATGAAAAGCATATCGGTACCCTGTTCGGCGTCGATGGTCTAACAGCTTTGTCAGATTTGGGCGAACTCGAGCAGTTTGCTGACAGGCTAGACCCGCTTACACATGTGATGCTGCTTGTTTCAGCACAGGTGAGCGTAATGGACTATGTGCGTGCTATGTTCGCCCGACGCGAAATTTCAGTAGCCATGGGGCGGTTCTTGCAGACCTATGATCTGCTGCTTACGCCGACTCTTGCCTTGCCGCCCTTGCCTGTAGGGTATCCCGATGCCGCCGGTTTTCTCAAGTGGATACCGTTTACTTTTCCATTTAACCTTACCGGCCAGCCAGCCGCGTCCGTCCCCGCTGGTTGGACAGCTGACGGCCTGCCCGTCGGACTCCAGATTGTGGGGCGTGCCCATGATGAGGCAACGATTCTGCGTGCCGCTTCAGCCTTTGAAGAAGCGCAGCCGTGGTCCGGGAGAAAGCCGCCTGTGACGTGCACGATTCAAGAAACATGTTAATCCGGCGGGTTTACCTGCCTTTTCCTATGTGGAGTAGTACTATTATCTTGTTGTGGGACGTGATTCTTTCTGATATTATGCCCTCGCAATACAGGGCTCGGAAGATCGGGAGCCAGTTCGGGCCGAGGGGGATATATTGAACAGCGATACAGAGAGGGCGCTCCCTGAGAGCGGATTACTTGCCGCGAGGGTTATAGAAAGCATGCCCGACGCCGTCATGCTGCTGGATACAGACATGACTGTTGTCTATGTGAACAGCGCTCTGCAAAAATTGCTCGGGTGCAAAGCGGGAGCCATGATCGGTGAATCCGCCATGGAACTGTCTTTCTATCGGAAAACGAGAGACAAGACGAAGTTCAATCAGATGCTGAGCGAAGTAATGAGCGGGGGAGGGGTCCATTCGGTTGAAACATCAATCTCGGTCAGGGAAGGCGCCGAAATTCCAGTCGACATAAACGCATCGGCAATCAAGGACGCATCCGGCAGACCGGAAATTCTGGTCGTCGTAATGCGAGACATGACCGAGCGCAGGCGAATGGAGGAGGCCCTTAACGAGAGCGAGGGATTGTCGGAAGCAATCCTGGAGACAGCGGAAGCAGGCATTTACCTGCTCCAGGACGGCCGATTGCAGTACGTTAACCGGCGATTTGAAGAGCTGACTCGCTTCACGCGCAATGAATTAATCGGGACTTATTCCCTGGATTACGTTCATCAGGACGACAGGGAGTCCGTAAGGAAGAAGGCCATCGAGGTCCTCAAGGGCTTCAGCAGCATGCCGTATGAGTTCAGATTGCTGTCCAAGGATTCTGAGAGTGTCTGGGTCCTTGACCGCGTCACTTCCATAAGATACAGGGGAAAGCGCTCTGTCCTTGGCGCATTGACGGACATCTCGGAAGCCAAGAGAAGAGAAGCCGAAATCCTTGAATACACGAAGCAGATAGAGACACTGTTCAACATAGGGACAACCGTAAGCCAGACCCTGAACATGACGGAACTGCTGGATACTGTACTTGGGAAGGTTCTCAGCGTCACGGACACGGATGCCGGGGGCATATATTTGCTCGAAAGTGATACGAATGAGCTCACCTTGCGGGCTTACAAGGGCGCCTCCGAAGACTTTGCAAGAAGAGTGGACCTGCTCAGAGTCCAGCACGGCCTGACGGGGAATGCTCTATCTTACAGGCCTTATGTTGTCGAGCAGGTATCCAGCGAACCCAGGTTGACGTACCTGGGAGGTGAGAAGAACGGTCTGGAATCCTTTATGGCTGTGCCTGTAATAGCAAAGGAGAAGATACTCGGCATTATGGGAATCGGCAGCAGGAAAAGCCGGCCTTTCCCCGACCAGGAGGTCAAGCTGCTGGAAATCATTGCCAACCAGATAGGCATGGCGATCGAAAATGCGCAGCTTTACGAGCAGGCCCTGGAGCTTGCTTTCACTGACGTCCTCACCAGTCTTTACAACCGACGGTACCTGCTGGACCAGATCGAAAGGGAGTTCGACAGAGCCGATAGGTCCGGGAAGCCTTTGTCCATGATCATGATTGACCTTGATGGTCTCAAGAGTGTCAATGACCGCTTCGGCCACCACGAAGGTGACGCCTTCTTGAGAGAGATTGGCGGCGTAATCAAGTACAATACTCGTACCACAGATATTGCCGCGCGTTGGGGAGGTGATGAGTTCATGATTCTGGTCACGGGCGCAAATCTTGAGGACGCGCGCAGGGTAGGCGAGAGAATACGGGCCCAGGTGGAGCGTTACCACCGAATGCTGGGCGAGGAAATGGTCGGGATCAGCATAAGTGTCGGAATTGCCTTCTACCCCGATCATGCCAGTAACGCAAATGAACTTCTTCAGCGCGTGGATGAAGCTCTGTATCGCGCGAAGAACTACGGAAAAAACCGGCTTTGTACGTGGCTTCCACCGGGAAAGGATGAGTCTAATGCAGATTGAGGATCTCCTGAGGCTGACTGTCGAAAGAGGAGCGTCGGACCTTCACCTCCGGGTACCCAGCCCGCCGATACTTCGAATTGACGGCAGTCTGAAACCTGTAGAGGACCTGCCGGGCGTTACGCCTCAGTACTCTAAAGAAGCCCTTGAGCACATAACCACCGAGACCCAACGGGACAGGTTCTACAAGGACCTCGAGCTCGACCTTGCTTACAGCATGAGGGGATTGGGGCGCTTCAGGGTCAGTGCCTTCTTCCAGCGAGGCACTATAAGCCTCGCTATACGACAGGTCTCGCTCAAGATCCCGACTATAGATGAACTCGGCCTCCCCGCGGTCTGCAAGACGCTGGTGCTCAAACCACGCGGTCTTGTACTCGTTACCGGACCGACCGGAACCGGGAAATCAACAACGCTTGCCTCGATGATTAACCATCTTTATAAGAACGATGCACGCAACGTAATAACTATCGAAGACCCGATCGAGTTCATGCACCAGAATGAAAAATGCATTATTGCCCAGCGGGACCTGGGGGACGATACCAAGTCTTTCGCCACCGCATTGCGACACGCGCTGCGGCAGGACCCGGACGTTATCCTGGTTGGTGAGATGCGCGACCTCGAGACCATCTCAACAGCCATAACGGCTGCGGAGACCGGTCACCTTGTATTGAGCACACTACACACCTCAAGCGCGCCCCAGACAATCGACCGTATTATCGACGTCTTTCCTGCCCACCAGCAGGAGCAGGTCCGGTTCCAGGTGGGAATGGTGCTGCAGGGTGTGTTGTCACAGACGCTGATACCCCGCGCTGCTGGAAAAGGCAGGGTAGCCGCTTTCGAGATAATGGTCAGTACGGATGCTGTGCGCAACCTGATCCGGGAAGGCCGGACCGACCAGCTTCCTACCTATCTGCAGACGGGCCGGCAGCACGGTATGCAGACCATGGACCAGGACCTGCAGAAACTGGTCAAGGCCGGGGCCATAACTCTCGAGGAAGCGCTTATGAGGTGCACAAAACCGGAGGAATTCCGCAATCTGCGCGGATAGCAAAGCTCCTCTTTGCGGGTATAAGCCGAAAACCCGGGCTGCTGTTTCCCCATAGTCCAGGCAGCTTCCTACTATGTATTCGCCCTTCGGCCTCTGCATTGGCTTTGCCGGCCGTGTACAGCCCCTGTCTGCAATTCACGGCCAGGTCTTAATACTTAAGGGCGCGCAGGCCAAATTACGAAAGGGCGGCCATCTAATATCGTAGTTGTACGGATTCACTTGGTCCCGCTGTAGTCAGATAATATACTGTGAATGCCGTTGAGATTGCGTACAAGCCTGAGCATCTTCTGCAGGAATCCGTTTGAGCCGCAGGCCGGCATAAGTGAACATGACCGTGCGGACTGATTAGGTAGACAGAGCATTGTTCTCGGCCCCCTGGCATATCGCAAAGAAGCGGGTACGGGAAGAATTGGCAAAGAGACTTGCCGTCATGGTGTCGGGTTGTCGGGGGTATGGGAGGAGGTTAGACTATGGCGGATGAAAGAACAGGGTTCTGGCGGGACAGGGTTTGTCTTGTGACCGGGGGCCTGGGCTGCGGGGGGTCTCATCTGAGCGAGCAGCTATTGAACAGGGGAGCGACTGTCTATGTGCTGGACAGGGTATATCCGCGAAATTCCTACCTGGTGCTGACAGGTCTCATACAGAAGGTTGGCTACATACAGGGTGATGTGCGAGATCTTGAACTGGTAAAGTTTCTGCTCGAACGTTACCAGATTGATACGGTATTTCATCTCGCAGCCCAGCCCATCGTGCCGGTGAGCAATAGCATGCCATATGAGACTCTATCGATCAACGTGATGGGTACCTATGCGGTACTGGAAGCCGTCAGGACCTCTACCTTTGCGAAGAACCTGGTTTTTGCGTCGAGCGGCGCCTACTACGGCATGGTGAGCCAGCGTGACCCCATTCCCGAGGAACAGTCGCCCAACGTTGCCGGTAATATTTATGCGCCATCCAAGGTCGCCGCGGATATCGCGGTACGCTGTTATGCGCAGACCTATGGTATGAAGGCGGCAGTGTGCCGCTTCATAAATACATACGGCCCGGGCAACACGAATTTCAGCACCATTGTCCCCACGGCACTCACCAACCTCATAGAGGGTATGCCCTACGATTTCGGGAATCGCGATGACGGATCGAGCAGTTTCGACTACCTGCACATTCGGGATATGATCAGGGGCTATCTGGCTGTCGCCGAGAATATCGATCGATTTTCCGGCGAAGCCTTCAATTTTGGCGGTGGGAAACCGATTTCGGTGAAAGATCTGGCGCAGCTCATAAGCCGTCTATATGACGGCCAGGAACGGGAGCCTCTGTTCCACGGCTCCAGAAAAGAAAAGCAGGTGTACAAGTGGCTGGACACCACCAAGGCGCGGACTGCCCTGGGATGGCAGCCGTCGATGACTCTTGAGGACGGCCTGAGTGAGACTATAGACTGGTATAAGCGGTTCTGGTCAAGACTACACTGAGTGAGAGATGGACATTGAACGTCTGCTGCAAAGCCCTGCCCTGAGGCGCAAAGAGTTCCCGATAACATCTTCCAGAGTATTTCTCGCACATGCGGCGACCTCACCCTTGCCGGCGCGCGTATCGTCCGCTATCCAGAAGTATTCGCGGGGCTCTTCGGCGCGGGGCCAGTGGGAATACCTCCATGCCTCAACCGAGCGAGAAACCCGGCGGTCTGCCGCGGCGATGATCGGCGCGAACGAGGATGAGATAGCCTTTATGTCCTCGACTTCCATGGGCCTGAGCATGGTGGCTAATGGCCTTTCCTGGAGGAGCGGCGACAACGTGGTAGTTGCGGACGGTGATTTCCCCTCCAATATCTATCCGTGGATGGACCTGAGAAGAAGGGGCGTGGAGACAAGGTTCATTCCCAGGAGGATGGACGGGGGGGTTGGGCTTGAGGACCTGGAGAAGACAGTGGATGAGCGTACACGCCTGGTCTCGCTTTCCAGTGTCAACTTCGTCACCGGCTTCCACATAGACGTGGACTCGGTGGGGCAATACCTGCATGACAGAGGAGTCTTATTCTGCGTCGATGGTATTCAGAGCCTGGGAGCAATGCGGACCGATGTTCGGCACGTCGATTTCCTGGCATCGGGTTCACACAAGTGGATCATGGGTCCGCTCGGCGTCGGTTTCCTGTACGTCAGGAAGGACCACTTTGCCGAAGTGCACCCGGCTCTTGTGGGGTGGAAAAGCGTCAGGGGTAACAAGGCCTATCTTGACTACAGGTTGGAATTCCAGGAATCTGCTCAGCGGTATGAACCGTCGGCGGCCACCATACTCGCTATTGTGGGCCTTCATGCGGCGCTGGGCTTGCTTCTCGAAACCGGGGTTGACAGGATTAGCGCCAGGCTTGGGGCGCTGCG
The DNA here is from genome assembly GCA_014859215.1 of Dehalococcoidia bacterium. GTDB lineage: Bacteria > Chloroflexota > Dehalococcoidia > SZUA-161 > SZUA-161 > Kmv37. The sequence continues at coordinate 12,348 of JACUUS010000026.1, forward strand.
TACCATTATTTGCGATGATCTACGACTGAAAGGGTACGAGCTGATGAGCCCTGCGAATGGTCCCACGGCTTCGGGAATTACATCCTTTACTGCTGACAGGATAGACATTGAGCAACTCCGCCAGGATCTCGACGGTGCCGGGTATGTAGTGTCACTCAGGGATTCCCTTGACGGCCGCAAATGCATTCGGATCGCACCCCATTTTTACAACACCGAAGACGAGATTAGAGCATTCCTGGACCGTGTTCCCTTTCTGACTTGAGACTGCCGAACTTTCTTTCCGGAGACTCACCGGGCAACAAGCAGCGAAAAGACATCAAAGGAAGAGGGGAGGCGATCGGCCTCCCCTCTCGTTACCTGAGGCTCCACCGGAACTATCTTATCTGATGAATTCCGTCGTGGCTACGGGGTAGAACCTGATTTGTAGGAGCTTGGACCCACTGTTGCTGATCTTCTGGTCCTGCAGCACCAGGTCGGCGATGTTGAAGATCCACTGGTTATCATGGAAAGTTGCCAGGCCTTCCGCAGCCATAGCATCCAACCAGGCGCCGAGTTCGTCAGCATCGATTACGCCGTCCAGGTTCAGATCATACTCAATCGGAACGTCGTTTTCGTCTATGACTCCGTCCTCGTTTGCATCGAGGCTTGCATCACACACCCATCCAGTCCACATGAAGAGCCCCGTGATGTCAAGTGCCTTGGAGTTGCCCTTGCCCTTGGAGGTACCGGAATCGAACCTTTCGAAGCCCTGTTCTGTCAGCTCATATACGCCTTCGGTCGTCACCAGGCCCAGGGCCAGCAGAGAGTCATCCGGGCATGTTGTGTAGTTTCCGAACTCGGGATTCTCGGGATCTGTGTCATTGCAGAGTCTGGGCACAGGGTTTGGATACAGAATTATGCTGCTCGGCTCACCATTCTTCCCGTTGTTCGGCTTTGCCAGGATTCTCGCGAAGACGTAATACCCCAGGTCTTCCTTGGGCAGCTGCACAACAGCCGGAGTACCGTCGAAAGCTTCGGCGCAGGGGTCGAGCACCGTCAGTTCCGTAACCGATGACTTCTTATTCGAGACGAAAGTGATCGTGGAGTCACCGTATTCAGCTACGAAGACCGATCGACCGCCTGCTGTGGAATCGCAGGTATAGTCTGCTTTCTTACCGTGGATATTGAGGTTGAAGTGAGGTCCGCTGGGGAAGCCGTTGCTGGTTTCGATCACGTTCATGGGTTTGGCTGCGAAAGCGGTTGAAGCCCCCAGGGCCATGGCGGCTACCAGCAGGACTGACAATAGTAGGATTGCTGCGCGTTTCAAGTTCTTTCCTCCTGATCTTCTTCTTCGGCTAGCCGACGGGAGCTATCCGTAATCCATATTCACCTCCTGCTTGGCAGGCAATTACCTAATCTAGCCAGCTAGACATGTCGGGACAATCCCTCGAAAGCGCAAATGGCGAGCGAAAATGGTCAAGGTACTGTGGTAACAGGTCATCGGGATAGACTGAGCAGGGGTTCGGTCCTTGCCCGGAGCGGGCAAAGATCGTCACTTTTCCTCCCGCAGCCTGTACAGGGAGGATGGTACGAGAGGATACATGGTTCAGGGGAGCACGGGCACTGCATCTCTTTTGTGAGGAGTGTGTGGCGCATGCCCGAAGGAGTACCGGGGCATGGTACCGTGCTCTTTTGCCGGAGCCCATGCATGGGGATTGTGTTCCGCTGCGGGCCGGCGGTCACAACTCACCGGCTCGGACAGCCTGCGACAGGGGCTGCCCGGATGAAGTCAGCGCAGATCACAGTCTACTCAGGGACGAATGGTGCAGGCGCGTGGCGGACTAGGCGATGCCCGCCTTTTCCCTTTGCCGGGATTTCATATGCTCCATTTCAACGTCGATCTCCCGCTTGAACTTGTCGACGCTGTAACCTATCCCATGTAGATATGCGCTGAGCCCCACCACTTGATTCACGACCGCGGCAGCTTCGCTGATGTGCTCGTCAGTCATTCCGCTGAGCCTCAACTGCTCAGTATGCAAGGGTATTCAGTAGGGGCAATGTACGCTTGCTGCGGCGCCGAACCCGATCAGTGCTTTCTCCTGGCTCGTTAACCTGGAGTCACTGGACATCCAGGATATCATGGCCCAAATATGCTCGAGATGCGAATCCGGGAAAGCTGCGAGCCAGTCGGGCACCGCGCCTGTAGACTCCTTGACCTGCCTGAAAATTTCTTCTCTGTTCACAGTCTGCCTCCTGCCGGGAGTTTTCTGAAAAATCCTGAAGAGTTGCCGCGAGGGGACATAGCCGCCAACGCTGATTTTATTCTACGCTATTCTTCGCGTTCAAAGTCTATCCGTAGACTACCGTATTTGTCGGGCCGGCGCGCTATGAGGATTTACAGGATAGGGAGCAGTGTACGGATGGTGCCATTCTGGCGGGCTCAGGGTCTGTCAGGGTCTTGACAAAGAACGCCTGAGGCGTTATAAACGTAACAGTCCGTGCTTAGAGTTACTGGGTAGGGACTACACTGTGCGCCCACGTTGCAATGGAGGCAGTCCAACAGTCCGTATGGAATAATAGGTGCGAGGTTTGGGCAGGAGGATCAGGGTCAGCCTTCTCGTCAGGACGTTGGAGAAACGTGTGGAGAGCCAGCACTGTAAAGGGCTCGCCGCCAGGCTCTCATTCAGGCCCAACCTCTCCAGGTGAATAATCGGTCGTCCAGTTCAGGCAGTACGCTGCCCACCCTGTTCAGGAAGAGGCTCGGTGCACACTATCAGCAGGCTTTGACGACGGCATGCTGTACCTGGCGGCGCTGCACCGGTCAGTAGAGACAATTTGCCATACATAACGAAGAATACGAGAGGAGGAAGATCCGATGTTTGGAAATATATCGGCAGTCGGAGGGCTTATAGGCGGCATTATAACAATCATCGTGGGTATCATACTTCTGGTCTGGCCGAGGTTTATCGCTGCCATAATCGGTATTTGGCTGATCATCGTAGGCATAATCGCTATCCTGGGATCGCTATGAGCAAGTGAGGGGCTCCCTCACCTGGTGCCCGGCTCTTTCGCTGTTGCGGTCAGATATCGCGACACTGCTTCGTGCAGAAGCAGCCATTAAGGTCTTGTCAACGCTGAGAAATCAAGGGCTTGCCTGGACTGCGAAGGCTGGTGCGGCGTGGTGTTCGGAGGAGGGCTTTCGACAATTCCATGACAACACGTATCACTCTGGAAGATATGATGCGGCGGATGATCGGGAAAGTCCCGTTCCCCGATTGTGCCGGGAATATAAGGATTCTCAAGATTGTTATAATCTTGTCTCCAGCCCTGCTCATTCTGTTTCTTGAGCTGTTGAGACATTTGATATTCGGAGAGAGCCGCCCCCTGGTTGGAGACAGCCTGCTCTTAACTGTGGTCGTAATCCTTGCTGTTTTGTTCTATGGGCTTGTCTTCGGTCTCATAGAGAGGGCCCAACAGGAGAATCTCCGTCGCAACCGGGAGCTGGGTATCGTTAGTGAGATTGCCCTCATGGTAAATGAGTCCTTGAACTTGAATGTATTGCTGCCCCATGCGATGGAGAAGCTAATTCGAGTAACCAGGGCTGATTCCGGCGAGTTGTTTCTCACTGATAGAAGAAACCGTGAACTGTCATACGCGCTGCATGTCGGGATCCCCACTGAGGCGTCCAAGCTGGACTCAAGTGCCTTGACGAATGACGATCTGGTTAGTGAAGTAGCCAGGTCGAACGAGCCTGTTGTGATAGAGGACATGAAAACCTCCGAAAGCGCGTTTTCCACCACCCTGGCCGTTGCCGGATTTCGCTCTCTGGCCATAGTACCTCTCAAGTCGAGGAGCGGTATTGTGGGTGTTTTCGCCCTTCTCAGTTTCAGACCCGGCCGCTTCAAACTGAGCGAGGTTAGTCTCCTGACTAATATTGGCAATCATATAGCAGTCGCCATAGAGAATGCTCGTCTCTCCGAAAAGGTACAGGCGATGGCCATCGTCGAGGAGAGGGAGCGTATTGCAAAGGAGCTTCATGATGGACTGGCACAGGTGCTGGGTTATGTGATTACCAGGAGCCAGGCGGCAAGGCAGATTCTTCGCAAAATGGATGAGGCCACTGAGTACCTGGTCGAGCTGGAGAAGGTCGCTCAGGATGTATATACGGACACAAGAGAGGATATCCTGGGTCTCCGGGCCTCCATAGCGGGCGACCGGGACATGGTATCCGCGCTCAGAAAGTACTTGACTCGCTTCAGCCAGATGCACGATGTCAGGACCACACTTGAGGTAGGCGATCAGATCATTCCCTGTTTGTCCCCGCAGGTCGAACTCCAGGTCATCCGTATCGTACAGGAGGCATTGTCCAACATTAGGAAACACGCTGAAGCTAGCCATGCGCTGGTGAAGGTCTCGACAAAGGAGAACGAAGTCATACTGGTCATCGAAGACGATGGCAAGGGTTTCGATGTTGATGAGCTTGAAAAGGTTGAGTACTCGAAATTCGGAATTCGGACAATTAGAGAAAGGGCTGAGAGCATCCACAGCAGACTGGAGATCGAATCCAGGACCGGGCACGGAACGAAAGTCACATTGAGCATACCTACAAATCCTCCTCAACCCTCAGTGGAACAATGTGAGTAAATTGAGAGTACTTATAGTTGACGACCATGCTCTGTTCAGAAGCGGACTGGCCAGTCTCCTGACAGCAAATGATATTGAGGTCGTCGGGGAGGCCGGCGGCGGTCTGGAAGCCGTGATAAAGACCCGCCAACTCAGACCGGACATAGTCCTGATGGATGTTAAGATGGCTGACTTCAGCGGCATCCAGGCTGCGCGACTCATCAAGGCAGAAATGCCGCAGACGAAGATTGTTATGGTTACGGCTTTTGATGATGACGAAGACCTGTTTGAAGCAATGAAAAGCGGTGCCGCTGGCTATATCCTCAAGAACATAGAAGCTGAAGAGTTCGTCAGACTTCTGTCGAGTATCATGGAGGGTGACGTTGTAGTGTCACCGTGGGTCGCCGACAAGATTGCAAAAGAGTTGTTCCGTCAATCTGGAAGGCTGGATTCATCACACTCGGCTGATGAGCTTACCAAACAAGAAGTCAAGGTTCTCAAACTGGTGGAAAATGGAGCGACAAATAAGCAGATCGCTTCATCACTTAAAATA
>JACUUS010000228.1 GCA_014859215.1 Dehalococcoidia bacterium
TGAAGTTTCTCAGCCTTGACGACGCCACCTAATACCGTTAGAATTCGGCACGCATCCCGCCCCGGTGCGAACCATTCTTCCCGGCATCCTGCTTGAACGGACCACAATGCCGGGGTTCCAGGAACACGTTATGAGCAGCCGGCGCAAACAGAGGAGAGCGGCCAGACGCAGGCTTGAGAAGGCCTGGAAGCGCCATCCGTTCACGGTTTGGGTTCTCGTGCTGATCATCCTTATAGCCATAGCGGTGGGACTGGCCCGCGTCTGGCACTGAACAGCCGGCACGAGGCTGAGGAACGGTCCATATATGGCGCCGCTTATATCTCATGCGGGTGAACCATCATGACAGTAACGTCCAGGTTTCCTGTAATGCCGCAAGAAGGCCGCCGGGGGTTGCCGGAATGAGCCGCCGCGCTATTCTCGAAGGCAGGGACATCTGGAAATCCTACGGGACCAGGGTCCAGGTCGAAGTCCTTAGAGGAGTCAGTATCGCTGTAGCCGAAGCCGAATTTGTCGCGATAGTAGGCCCAAGCGGCAGCGGGAAATCCACTCTCATGCACGTTGTCGGCTGCCTGCAACGGCCGACGAGAGGCGAGGTTGTGCTGGACGGGATCAATATATCAGGTCTTTCCGAGGACGAGCTTGCGGACATTCGCGGTACAAAAATCGGGTTTGTCTTTCAACAATTCAATTTGCTTCCCAGGAAAACAGCCCGGAAGAACGTCGAGCTCCCGCTTCTCTTCCAGGGCGCCGGCGCTGCCGAGCGCACCAGGAAGGCCGTAGAGCTGCTTGAGATGGTCGGGCTGGGGCACAGGATGGACCATACCCCTTCCCAGATGAGCGGCGGCGAGCAGCAGAGAGTGGCCATCGCCCGGGCCCTGGTGGGCGACCCGATGATAATTTTCGGGGACGAGCCGACCGGCAACCTCGACTCCAAGACCAGCAAGGAAATCATGTCAATCTTGAAGAAACTGAACCAGGATGGCAAATCGATAATCGTCGTAACTCACGATTCCGAGATCGCAAGCTGGGCAGACAGGGTAATCCGTCTGCGAGATGGGAGGGTAATCGATGAAGCTCAGGCATAGTCTGGTTATTCTGCTGGCCTTGTTCTTCGTTCTCCAGCCATTACTACCCGCCTCGGCCCAGAACGTCATGCTGGACCTGGAGGTGGTCAGGTATCCGCACCTGGTCTTTGACGGTGACCGAGTAGAGGTACTGGTCAGCATCAGCAATGTCTCCAGCAGCCAGGTCTACGATATATCGCTGGTCTCGTCCACCGGTGAGCAAAAAGTGGTCGGCTCGCTGGCGCCCGGTGTCAGCAGGGAAACGACATTCGTCCTTACCACGTACGAACCCGGTCTGAACAGGGTTGAGCTGCACGCTACCCACACCGGCGGAGAGTCGCCCCGCAAGTCAATCTGGTTTGAGGTCAGACCGCCGGAGGAGTCGGTCACGTTGCGGATTGTCCAGGCCCCGCAGTCGATATACGAGGGCAGCATTTTCAACGCCGTAATCGAAGTCCAGAATCTATGGCAGGAAGCGGTAGATGGGACGCGCATAAGAAGCGCCGGTGAAGTGCTCTATTACGTGGGGGCGCTTAACCCTAACCAGTCTCTCAGCATCGACCTGCGGCTGGACCAGTGCGAGACCGGCGTCAACCGCCTGGACCTGGTAGCCGAGCACGAACGCGGAAAATCTCGCGCCGTCCCCCTTGAGTTCGAGGTTATCCCGGCCGATTCAGCCGTCAGGGTGTTTCTTTCATCATTGACCCCGGCCAGCTATGCCACCGAGACGCTCAGGCTGTCGCTGGTTGTCGCGGCAGCCGAACAGGCGGGCGTCAGTGAGCTGGAAATAAGGTCGCTCACTCCCGGTCTGCAGCCTGACGGCTATTACGTAGGCGAGCAGATAGCCGAAACACAGGAAGTCTATGTCGTCGACCTCAGCTCTCTGCTTACAGGCGGCACGACGGAGCAGGAGCAGATTTCCAGGTCCGTCCGGGGGAAGGAGTTAACCTTCGAGATCAAGGATCCCGCCGTGGGCCAGGCGGAGATAGAGTTCAAGGTATCGTACAGACTCGGCCGCGCCCGGGTTGAGAAGGATTTCGCCGTCAATGCATCGATCATCGATACCCCGGGCATGAGGCTCATACAGGCAGACCCGGTGACGGCTTCCAGGGGAAAAGATTCCCTGGTCGTGTTACACGTGGCCAACGATTTGCCCGTGCAGGTGGAAGCGGTGCGGGTTGTGCCGGTGGGAACCTTCCAGGCATACCCGTCCGAGTTCTTTATCGGCACCATGTCTCCCAATGACTTCCTTCCTGCCAGCTTCAGAATCAACGGCGGCTCGGTACTCGATGGAGAGCGGCCGGGTTTCAAACTCATTTACCGGATCGGCCGCAATACCTATGAGACCGAGCCTGTGAGCATGCTCGTGAACTACGAGAAAACGGGAGGGATCAGCCCGCTTGTCTACATCCTTCCTCCGGCCCTGGTTGTGCTCTCCGTGCCCGTATGGTGGTCCCTGCGGAGGAAGTGGTGGACCCGGTAACACTACTCAAGATGGCGGTTGAATCGATAACCGCCCACAAGCTGCGTTCGTTCCTGGTGACGGTGGGCATACTGATAGGCGTTACCGCAGTCCTGGTGAATGCCGCCATGGTCGAGGGCTTTCGCTCGTATTTCGAACAGCAAATGCAGGCTCTCGGCTCCAACTTCGTCACCATCAGGCCCGCGAGCAGCATCGGCCTCCTGGGGCCGCAGCTGAAACAGGATGACGTTCTTGCACCCTACCTGTATGACTCCGTCCGCCGCCTGCCTTACGTGGACAAGGCGACTGCTTCCAGGATGTCGTACGGAACAGTGAAATACATGGGGGAGAGCCAGAACGTAATTTTACTTGGTGTCGAACAG
>JACUUS010000229.1 GCA_014859215.1 Dehalococcoidia bacterium
CTGAGAGAGATCTTGCGAACGCAGCCCCGGTATGAACATGGGCACACGGCGGGTGTAGGAAATGTATTCTTCACCGAATTGGCTGGCTGCTTCTCTCTCCTCTCTGCGTGCAAGCCGGTAATACATCAAGAAAAGGACAGGCAACATGGCCAGCGTTATTATCGTCGGCCACTGAATTAGCGTTCCCACCATAATCAGAAAAAGAGCCGAGTACTGGGGGTGTCGTACCCACCCGTAAAGACCCGTGGTTACTATTTTCCCTTTCGCGTTATGGATTCGCTTCCAGGCTGCTCCCATTACCACGAACCCGGCAATTATCACGACCGTGCCTGCGAACATGAGAAATCCGGAAAGATATTCCAGGTCTCCCAGGAAGGCTGCCCATAAGTTCCCGCTGGCGTGACTGAAGGGATCCAGGGCGGGATAGTTGCTACCGAACAACGAAAGCAGAATATAGATGGTGAGCGGGAACCCGTACATTTCGGTGAATAAGGCGATAACGAACGCGCTGAATACCCCCATGGAACGCCACTCCCACCGCTTTCTGGGTTTAAGGAAGCTCAAGACAAAGAAGATAAATATTGCCACGTGGATTAGCACCACGGGCCACATCCCATACGCATAAGATTCCATGTTATCGAGTGGGCGCATATTCAAACTCCTCTACGCCAACCGGGGATTTAGCGGTCATGGCCGCCACCCTTGTGCATATCGCGTATCATGACTATGTGGAGTAACGGGCACAGCAACAGAACACCCAGAATCAGATAGCTCCCGGAAACACCAATAGCCCATAGAATACCCAGAATTGCGAGGGGTATGAGACAGCACAATATCATGATCAGGGTTTGCTTGGTTCTGCTTCTAGCCTGGGTTTCCTTGATTTTCACTGTTTGAGCTCCATTACAGCACGTTTCCCGCATCAGCTCGAAAATCCGCGTTCACACGCTCAACTCCTAAGCTGATGCCTTTCACCGCCACTATGTTTACCTGTTCCCCTATTTGAAGGGTGTCTGTTGAATAGGCGCTCCACAGCTCCCCTCCAGCGCGAATCAAATACCTGGCAGAATGGTCCGCCCCGGACCTGGACACAACTCTGGCCGTCGTCCCCGTGAGGCTGAATCCGTCCATTGGCGGCCTTATCATTGCTCTTCTTATCATCCGGAAGACAAAAAGCGATACCAGCCATATAAGGAGATTGATTGGAAGAGCATAAGCCAAAGGCAGCAGCCAGAACAGCGGAATCCCGATAAACGGCAAGAGAAACACCGCATGACAGGGAGCCATCACCAGGAAGATGAATAGAATTAGTCCATAGGCTGTCCAGGTGGCCCAGATACCATAACCGGCGAGAAAATCAGCCATTCCTCAGGTTCCTCATTAATCTCCATTCTTATTGCCCTGGCGTTTTCACCGGGAAACCAGGAAGAATGTTGCCGCCAGAACCAGCACTGCTGAAACGGTCGCCCCCTTCCTGACCTGGTTCAAATTCCATTTCAAGCGTGTCAACCTGTCGGAAAGTCGATGGCGCTGGATGGTCTCCAGCATGATGATTATACCCACGATGTTTGACAGGACTCCCGCGATAATGAAGGGAAGCTGGTACTGCGCCAAAAAGATGGCTGCACCTGACAGCCCGAGGAAGGGCAGGACTTCAGCCAGGTGGTGGGCACAGCACGCTGCCATAGAACCCGCCGAAAGGCTCCCGGATGCAGTTACGGACGCGGTACTCATCACCCGGCGCTCTTTGACACGCTGCCTGATGAACGAAAAAAGGCCTGCCTGAACCCCGAAACCGCCTGCCAGAGCCAGCAGCCAATACCAGAGCCCGCTCGCCTGCTGCCAGACATGGCCCCAGTCCTGTACAAGGCCGATGGTCACTGCGTATGCAGCAATGAGAAGAGTAGCTGCTACAGCCCCCACAAGAATATGTCTTCTCATAGCTGCCATTTCAAGACTCTTTCCTTAACACCCGCAACATCCCGGATTACCATCTCAACATATCTCGCTTCCGCAAGTGATGCAGACACAGCAAAGGTGAGAGTGCCCCGGCGGTGATGGCCTCCAGGAGATGAGTTCCAGGAAAGAGGACTGTACTCATTCCCCGAGTCATCTCGCAGTATGGCCAGAGCGCCGAGGTCGTATCCGTCCAGCTCAACTGAGTGGGTATCCATTGACACACTGAATGTCAGAGCGGCATCGTCCAGTGAAAGCCATTTCACATCTATGGTCACCGTGCCTCCGGTACTGGATTGAACTAATCCACTGGCAGGCTGTTGAAAGGGCCCGTTCTCGCCCGAGGGTACAGAGGCCGTAGAACACCCTGTTGCAATGACTACCGTCATCACGGCAGATAAGGCCAGAAGAAAACTGGTGACACGCCTGTTCATCGTACTCCGTCGTTTTAGATATTCGCCTCTCAGGGATTGACAAGAGGCATTTTGCTTCTATAAAGGTCCTGGCAGCCGTTTTCTCGATTCGAAAGTGTACTCCTGGTTTCCGGTCTCAAGCCTCCAGCCGTAACTGTGGGAATTCCAGTGCCGCAATGAAGAAGGGAGCTCATTAAGCTCCCCTCCTCAGCGCAGTAATACGGTCAGGAAGTTCATCTTTCTACACCCTTCGGCCGCTGTGCCCGGCCGTTTCGCGCCCTCGGCCTCCAGTAGACCAGGCAGGATTGTCCCTGAAGGACTGCTTGCGCGTGGGGCAGTAGCCGATATTCCCCTTGCGCTTGTGGCTGGCCGGGCTATCTTCCCATCTACCTCCATCCCGCAGACGTCTTCCCTTGAGCACTTCCTTCCCGTATTTCATTCGTACCGGCTCGCACGGAACCCTTCATAGCGTACTCTAGGAAACTGCGAGAAGCGCCTGCGACCCGGTTCTAGATTTCTCCACTGAGTAT
>JACUUS010000027.1 GCA_014859215.1 Dehalococcoidia bacterium
CCGGGTGAAATCTGCTGATATGCCAGGGGATGTCCCTGTCCAGCGCGGCGATGAATCCAGCTATGTCGTTCAGTTCCTCTTCGGAGTCGTTCGAGCCGGGCACGATTAGCGTAGTCACCTCCACCCAGATGCCGAGCTCTTTCATGTAGGTAATCGAATCAAGGACCGGCTTCAGGCGCGCCTTGCATATCGTCTTGTAATAGTCTTCCCGAAAGCTCTTGAGGTCCACGTTTGCCGCATCCAGGTAAGGCTGGATTGTGTCAAGAGCCTCCCGGGTCATAAACCCGTTCGTAACAAACACATTCCTCAGGCCGGCTTCCCGCGCCAGCCTGCTCGTATCGTAAGCATACTCGAAGAATATCGTGGGCTCTGTATAGGTATAGGAAATGCTCGCGCATTTGAACCGCTGCGCCTCCTTCACGACCTCCCCGGGCATCATTTCATAGCCAGAGACGAGGCCGCCTTCCTGCCTTGCGGCCTGAGAAATCTGCCAGTTCTGACAGAAGCCGCACTGGAAATTGCACCCGATAGTGGCGATCGAATAGGAGGTTGAACCGGGCAGGAAGTGATACAGGGGCTTCTTCTCTATAGGGTCGACGTTGGCCGATATTGTTGCCGCATAGACCAGCGTATGGAGTTCCCCTGCCTCATTACGCCGTACCCCGCAAACGCCCACCCTGGTATCGGCGATCCTGCAGTGGTGCGAGCAGAGGAAACAGTGGACCTTCCCCTCGTCCGTCTTCTCCCACAGCATAGCCTTCTTTTTCATCCGGCTGTCTCTGCTCCCTGCAGTAATCTTAGCGGTTGCACGGTTTTCCCTCAATAGCGCCAAGGACGGCGTCGCAGTCTTGCAGGTCCTTGAACAGGCAGTCAGGCCCTGCTTCTCGCAGGGCCTCTTCAGAATGGAAGCCTGTGACCACAGCGATTGTTCGCGCATTCACTTTCCTGCCGGCCTCGATATCGCGAACGGAGTCTCCCACCACGACTACGTCGCTGTCGGTGAACTGTCCGCCTGCGATCGATTCGGCCTGACCTATGGCGAGCCTCAAGAGACCGTCCCGGGTTTCGGCCTGCGTGCCGCATACCGCGATTCTGAAGTGCTTTCCCAGCCCCGTGTTCTTGAAGACCGCTTGCACGATGCCGGGCGAGTCGCCTGTATACAACGCAAGCAGGTGCCCTTTTCGCGCGACTGCTCCCAGGAGCTTTTCCACACCGGAGAGTATATACTCACCGGCTCGCACGGGGAGCTTTCGGCTGAACTTCTTCTCGTATTTCTGGAGAAGACCGGCGCTGTCGCCCAACCGTTCCGGGCTTATATTCTTCAGTCTCGCAACCTGGATGAGGTTCTCCGTCATGCTCCGCCCGGAGTAGTCGATCTCAGTAAGCCTGGCATGTACGCCGTATTCTTCGCGAAAAAGCTCGTCCGTAACCTCGTCGTGGATAGCGATCAGGTCCACGAGGGTATGGTCAAGATCGAATACGACCAGCTTCATTGCAGTGATGTTCGTGGAAAGCCTGCTCCAAGCTGCTCCGAATTACTTCCAGGCGGGAAACTGTGTTCCAAGCTCCCGCGGGTCCTCAAGAAAGCCCGCTTCAAGATATCGAAAATAGCGGAATTGGTCCCCGTCCCCGTTCCGAAGGTGCTCGGCCAGCTTCTGCTTCAGGTTTTCGCACGCTCCAGTTACGCACGGACCCTGCTTTCGGTATGACTGCACCAGCTGGTATGCTCCGGGCGATTCCAGCATGCCGTCAATTTCTTCCTTGTTGAACGTTATCCAGGGCGCTTTGCTTCTCATATACTACCTCCTTCCTTCATTCCTGCACAACAAAAAGTCCATCACCATGATATTTGCGCCCTGTAAACAAATCATATAAACGAGGGGGGAAAGATAAAAAACTTATCACATTTTCCGATCGTAACCTCGTCAACGAGGCAAGCGGCGCCTTTTTCTGCGGGTACGGCCGGGATGCTATAATAGTCCCGGCCCATTCAGGGGAAGAGGTCAGGGATGAAGACGGATTTCCGCCGCAGAACAAAGATTGTCGGCACCATTGGACCGGCATGCGAATCCCCGCGTGTGCTTAACCGTATGCTGCGGGCCGGCCTGAACGTCGCACGCATTAATATGTCCCACGGCGAATCGGAAACGCACGTGGCATATATCCGTATGCTGAGGGCTGCAGCCGCCAGGCTCGGCCAGCCTCTTGCCATATTGCTGGACCTTCCCGGCCCCCGGTACAGAACAGGTGACGTCCGCGAGGGCGAGGTCCTGCTCAGGAGAGGGTCAAAGCTTGTGCTTACCACAAGGGAAGTCCCCGGAGACGAAAGGGAAGTATCCCTGAATCTTCCCAACCTTGTCAATGATGTGAAGCCGGGCGACGAATTGCTCCTTGACGATGGGATGATCAGGTTACGCGTGCGGCAGGCAGGCGGGACGGAAATCGAGACCGAAGTGCTCCTGGGAGGTCCGCTCAAGCCGAGGAGGGGCATCGCCGCTCCCGGCGTGAAAATGACCACCCCCTATGTGACGGAACAGACCAGGCGCCATATCGACCTCGCCGTGGAGCAGCAGGCCGATTACATCGCGCTTTCATTTGTGAGCGCCAGCTCAGACGTGCTCCAGGTGAAAGAAATCCTTGCCCGCGCGGGATGCAGGATACCGATTATAGCCAAGATAGAGCGGCGCGAGGCAGTCCACAACCTGGACCGCATACTACAGGTCAGCGAAGGAGCGATGGTGGCGCGTGGAGACCTGGGAGTGGAGGTGGCGCTCGAGAAAGTGCCGCTAATCCAGAAGGAAATCATCAAGAAGTGCAACAGGATCGGAAAACCGACCATAACGGCAACCCAGATGCTGGAATCGATGATCAGCGCGCCGAGCCCCACCAGGGCGGAAGTCGCGGACGTGGCGAATGCGATCCTGGACGGCACCGACGCGGTCATGCTTTCGGCAGAGACCGCGGTGGGCAGGTATCCGGTACAGGCTGTGAAGATGATGGTGCGCATAGCCATTGAGATAGAGGAAGCTCTCCCTCCCAGGATGATGTCCCTTCGAAATTCTGGCCTTCACCGAGTCCGGCAGCACAGCGTGGCGGGTCTGCAAGTACCGTCCACGCGTTCCGATCCTGGCCTTCACACCCAACGAAGCTGTAAGGCGCTGCCTGGCCCTCGCATGGGGGGTGTGTCCCTATCGCGAACCTGCGCCCGCCAATGTGGATGAGATCTTCTCGGAGGGAAGGAACCTGGCGCGGCAGGTTGAGGTCGCCAAGGAGGGGGACCTCGTAGTCATCACGGGCGGTGTACCGGTGGGAGTAGTCGGCACCACCAACATGCTCAAGGTCGAGAAGGTATAGCCGGGTGGCGGCGCGGCGCAGCAGGCGGCCGTCCGGCTTACCGGTGCAGCCCTCAGGGCCCGGGAACCGGCCCGGCGCAACCTTCCTCTCAATCTGCGTCTGAATTTCAATCCTCGATCTAAATTCTCAATCTATATTCTCAATCTCAATCCTCAGTCTCAATCCTCAATCTCAATCCTCAGTCTCAATCCTCAATCTCAATCATCGGTCTCCCCCATGTAACACAAATTTTACCTTTCCCGACCGGATTTTATAACAAATACACGCGTCATAAGCTATCATAGCATGCGCGGCCTCGGGACATCGGGATTCGGGGGGGACCGCCGGTTAGAGGACGGGTGGGGTGGACAGCAGGTTTGTCATTTTCCGGCGCACCTGGTTTCAGATACTCATCAGCGGCCTGGCAATCTTCGCCATCATCTTCGCGGCTTATACCGTGACGGAAAACATCATCCTGCTTCCCGCCGCAGTACTTGTAGGTTCCTTCCTGGTCCCGGCGGTTTTCGTGGTCTACCTGTTCGAGCGGCTGCACGCACGGGAACTTGCCCTGTTCACGCTCGCGCTGACCTTCTTCTGGGGCGGCGCGTTCGGCATAGCGATTGCGGGTCTACTCCAGCCCACGTGCCCGAGACTTGACGGAAGGAGGGTGTGAAATGTATGAAAGGATGCTGGTGCCGCTGGATGGGTCAGAGCTGGCTGAGGTGGTAATCGATTACGCCAGGGAAGTGGCCAGCAGGCTGGACATGGAGGCTATAGTCCTGCACGTTTACCGGTCTGGCGAAGCTGAGTCAATTAGTATGCGCCGTGCGTATGTCGATCACGTATCCGAGATGCTACAGTGCAGAGCAGTGGATTCATCTATGAGCCATCGCCGCAGGGCGGAATGCAGGCCGGTACGGTCCCGGAGCGAGATCCGGGAAGGCCTGCCCGCAGATGAAATCCTCCGGTACGCGGATGAGGCCGGCGTGCACCTCATCCTTATGGCCACGCACGGCTATTCCGGCATACGCCGCTGGGCGCTGGGCAGCACCGCTGACAAGGTCGTCCGCGCCTCGAGGGTGCCGGTCTGGCTGGTCCGCGCCGGCATGACCGAAGAGAGGCTCCGCGAAAGCGTCACCGGAAGGACGATAGTCGTGCCGCTTGACGGGTCGGACCTGAGCGAGTCCGTCCTGCCCCATATCAGGGAGCTGGCCGGGAAAGGCGCAGGAATGGAGATAGTGTTGATCCGCGTATGCGAGCCGCCGACGGTGCGTGCCGATTATCCGGCGGCGTCCATGCCCCGCGCCTGGGAGGAGCATTACAAAGAAGAGTTAGACAGGCACAGGCGGGTCTGCCGGGACTACCTGGACAAAGTGCGGGGACGGTTCAGCGGTGAAGATATTGCAGTGCGCGCCGAAGTCCTTTTCGGGCTTCCTGAGGACAAGATCCTGGACTACGAAAACGATACCAGGCCGGCTCTGGTGGCTATGGCGACGCACGGAAGGTCCGGCATCAGCCGCTGGGCGTTCGGCAGCGTCGCCGAACGCGTGCTTATGGGAGGCTCAGGGCCGCTGCTGCTGGTAAGGCCGCAGTAGGGAGCAGGCATTGCAGTGCAGGCTGCAACCTGTTCCGCGTTTTCATCAGACTGTAGGTCGACAGGAATCTGATCGGTAGCTGTTTAAGCTTGGGTGCAGAGCTTGACACCCCGGGTCCGGCCGAATAGACTATGTCGCCATAGGGGGTGACGGACTATGAAGCAGTACTCGTATACTATAGATATGCCTCATTCATCGGAACGGATATGGACTACCATGCAGGATTACGACAAATGGCCCGAGTTCGCCAAACCGATGGTCACCGGCATAAGCATAGTCGAGAAAGGCGATGAAAAGGGCAACGGGCTGGTGCGTCAGGTCCATTACAAGCTGCCTCTGGGCATCAAAGGCAAGAGCCTGGAGAGAGTGCACGATATTGAACCCGGCATCGGGTACACCTATACCACCAGGAGCGGAACGGTGGGGACACTGAGACTGGAGAAGCTGAGTCCCGATAGCACCAGGCTGCATTTCACGGAGAAGGTCAAATATAAATTCCCCTTCAGTTTATTCGAAGGCAGGATTCAGAAGTTCGTCGAGAAATACAACCGGAAGACCATGGAGAATATGTCCGCCTGGCTCACTGAACACCCTGCCTATCCCGGATAAGAATCTCGTAACCAGTGGCCTGCCTCTGCGGTCGTTCCGGTGGGCTGCATCCCTATGTGGCCGGCATTCCAGGTCGTGTCGCTAACCACCGGGACTTCGACCACCCTGCGTGGAGTGCGAAGCGAGCATCACTCATCAATCCAGTATCTGGCAAGCACCTCTTTCGCTTCGCGGGCATCGGCCCAACCTTCCACCTGGATCTCTTTGGCTTCCAGTATCTTGTAGGTATTGAAGAAGTTTTCAATCTCCAGCAGCCAGTGCCTCTGGATGTCGGAGATATCGTGGACGTTGTTGAACCTGGGGTCAGCAATGGGTACGGCGAGTATCTTCTCATCTATCCCCGCCTCGTCCCTCATGAGCAGCACGCCGATGGGCCTTACCAGGATGCGGCAGCCTGGAAAGGTCGGCTCCTCCACCAGGACCAGGACGTCGAGCGCATCCCCGTCCCTGGCTTTCGTCCCGATTATGAAACCGTAATCGGTGGGGTAATGGACGGACGAGAAGAGTACGCGGTCAAGATATATCATCTTCCGCGCGTCATCGTATTCATACTTGTTGCGGCTGCCGCGGGGAATCTCCACGAATGCCTCGACGGTATCGAACCTGCCACCCTCCATGTTGTCTCCTGGCACCTCCGCGTATATCGGGAGTCCGACCGGCGGGACGATTGCGGACATCTCAGTACGTGGTCTTCCTTCGCTGGAGAACGGCATGCCTGAGCCTGCCCAGCCATGAACGGCTCGTTTTGACGCTGTTTTCTCCTCCAAGCGCGAGACGTCTGGCATTCCCGTTTCTCTTCTCGTCCTTGACCGGCGGCATGCTCATCTTCTTCAAGACTGTGGAGGGGTACTCGACCTCTGGTATCCGAAACGTAGCTCGCCGTATGGCGAGGTAGACCCATTTGAGTGCGGTTGATCTCCCGGAGCCCGGGCGTTTAGAAAGTTGGTCGTCATTCATAGCTCACCACCTCTACACATCGCTCCCATCCCGTCTTACCTGAAGGCAGGCACAAGCTCTCCTCCGGGTGCCTCCGGCGCGCCTATAATCAATCCCTCAGGACCACGCCGGCCTTCTATGGCCTCTATCTCTTCCGGTTCGAGGAGTCTCTCTCTGGTTATGTCAAGAATCTGAGCCGCCTCGTCCAGCACATGCGCCCACGTGCATCGGTTGATGAACAGCAGGCCGGGCACGGTTAGAGTTCCTCCGAAGTTCAAGAACCCGAGCGCTGAGGTCCGGTCGGTGTAAAGAGGCAGTATATGGCCCAGCAGCGGCTCCGGGCGCGTATGCGTGACGAAAAGGCGGCCGGGTACGGAATCCGGATAGAGTCCCGCCCGCACTCCAGCGGGGGCCATCTGCCTGCGTTCTCCGTCGGTGCGGGGCTTGCGGAACCTTCCCGGTTCCATCATGTAGACCACCGTGTGAGGGATTTCCCGCTCGGCAAGTCGAGCGGAAGCCATCAGCGCCTGTTCAAGCTGGTACGACCCCAGCGCAGTCAGTATCAGCCTCTGGCGCTCGCGTTCGTATCCCGCCCAATCCACCGGGATAGCCCCTTCGTCCAGAAGCTTTGTCGCCTCCTCGATCGTGAACAGGTTGGGCACATTGTACTTGGACACGACCAGGCTCCAGACCTGCCCGTGAGTCTGGTAGAGTCGCTGGATGACTACGGAGGCTGTGTTGTAGTCGGGGACGAACAGGACTCGCGAGACGTCCGAGGGCTCTCCCATCATAGCCTCGGACATCGAAGGGTCCTGGTGAGACTGCTCGTTCTTGGAGTTCTCCCAGGTATGGGAGGTCAGCACGAGCGGTACAGATATCCATTCCCGCGGGCAGCCAGCAAGCTTGCAGTGATTGGCGAAGACGATTTCCTGGCGCACCGCCCCGTACATCTTCGTCCCGAACGCCTCGTAGGTAACGATGATGTTGAGACCCCCCTTGTTTGCGAGCGCTGCGCAGGCCACGACCTCCTCGTTCAGCGCGGTTATCACCGCCCCGTGGATGCTTTCCGGCATACCCGGCTCAGGCGCGGTTACGCGGAATTCCAGCGCATCAAGCGTATTCAGCATGCGGTTCGACCGCATCTCGTCCGGATTCCCGATCCTCGGCCTGAGGTGAGGGTTGGCTTTTGCCATGGCAAGAAACATCTCGTCAACAGCATACATCGCCGAATAGCGCGGCCACGTGCTCATATCACGCCGGTCAACGGGTACCGCCTTGGATACCAGCGGGGGCACATCCTCGAGCTTTACTTTCCTGGAGGCGATGGAGTTGTCTCGTTCCCTGACCCTGCCGGACTGGTCATGATGCTGGTACTTGCTTATGGCAGCCATGATCTCGCCGGGAGGAACCCAGAGCTGGCGCGCATGAGTGTTGAACAGCTGGGCCGCTTCGGGGTCGGCATGGGGACTGGTACCGAGGGGAAGGTTATGAGCCAGGTTTGTCCCCTCGTTGTAGAAGCCCGCTCCTTTCGGGGCAACCGCTATGCCGTAAGGCAGCCTTGCGGGATAACCGTTTCTGCCTCTATCTATAGCCGCGCAAATGGCTTCCAGCCTGAACTCGATCTCGAAAATCGCCCATGCAAAAGCAGCCGGATCGCGCCCATCGAAAATCAGAGGATCATAATAATGGTGCTTCATGTGCTGCGCGAACCAGGTGACATCGCCCTGCTGCGACAGGGTGGTGCGCTGGTCGATTCTGCGCCCGTTGTTTATCATTATGGGAATTACCAGTCCCGAGTCCTTGGCCCGCCACCAGCGGGGATCCCAGTCATTCCCCCTCTGCTCCTCGAAAGCGCCGTCACTCAGGAAGGCCACGAGCCTCTCCCCCGGCAGCGGCATGTGCACGTACTGCAGGTCGATGACGCCCAGGTACCCTCCTTCAGCCATCCCGCCGGCCGTATGCACATTGACGTGGCTTCCCAGGGGCGATTCCTGCCTCCCGTCTGTTCCCAGTCTGTACGAGTAAAAGTCCTGCACGTAGCGCGTAAGCCCCTCATCGGTCACCGAGTAGCGTCCGGCATGCGCAGGCGTCATGTTCCCGACGAGCAGGTTCACGGTGTCTATAGCGGACACCGCGTGACCCTGGCCCATAATCCAGGAACGCGTAATTCCGGTAAGGGCATTCACCGTCATGTAGCCCGCATAGGCGGGAATCATGTTCAGGACGCTGCCGGTATGACCTTCCGGGCTGACCTTGAAATCATGCTGCGCCAGGTCCCGCCCGTCCATGTAGACTTTGCGCGAATAGACCTCGTGGACCGCAATCCACATCGCGCAGCTTGTCAGCCTGTCAGCCGCATGGAGCATCTCGAAGATGGGAACGCCGTCGCCTTTTTCTTTGCGGGCTTTCAGCATATCAGCCATTCTGAACACGTTGGCCTGGGTCTCCGGCTTGTGCCTGATGCGCCCGTAGCCGGCTGCCCAGCGGTCCGCAGCCGGATTATTCTCGCGGTAAAGCTCCACCCATTTTTCCCTGCGAATACCCTCCAGAGTCTCCTTCTGCATTTGCAACCTCCAAGTCTCAAGTGCCCGGACTCACCCGCCGGCAACCGTTTCCCTGGAGGCACCGGGCGGCTTCGCGCGCGATCACGGATGCCTCATTGACCGGCACAACATAGACCCTGACTCGAGCGCTGTCGGTACTGATCAAACCTTCCCTGCCGACCGCCTCGCGGTTGCGTCCGGGGTCCACTGAGAGCCCGCACCAGTCCATACCGGCACAGATTCTCTGCCTTATACCCGGGGAATTCTCACCGATGCCTCCTCCGAAAATAACAGCGTCAGCTCCTCCCAGGACCGCCATATAAGCCGCGATATACTTCCGCACGCTGTGGCAGAAGATGTCGATGGCCAGTGCGGCCCTGGCGTCACCCGCGCTTTCCGCCTCCATAAGCTCCCGCATATCTCTCGAGAGCCCGGATACCCCGAGAAGCCCCGATTTCGTATTCAGCCTGTCTTCGACCTCTTCTATGCCGATTCCCTCATGCCTTGCGAGATAGCCGGGTATGGACGGGTCGATATTTCCTGATCGGGTGCCCATCACCATGCCCTCCAGGGGCGTGAAACCCATTGAAGTATCCACCGAGCATCCTCGCTCGATTGCGGCGGCCGAGCACCCGTTGCCCAGCTGGAGCGTGACCAGTCGCGCATCCGCCGCTGGTCTCGATGTAATCGCCGAATAGCGTTCCAGCATGAAGCGGTGCGCCAATCCGTGAAACCCGTAACGGCGAATGCGATGCCTGCCTGCCAGGTTATCAGGGATCGCATACCGGGCCGCGTTCTCCGGCATCGCAGCATGGAACGCCGTGTCGAATACGGCCACCATCCGGATTTCAAGCGAGTCCCGCATTGCGTGGATCGCGGCCAGCGCCGGTTCATTATGTAGAGGAGCGAGGTCCCTCAGGGACTCAATCCCCTGGATTACGCTCTCATTTATCAGGACAGGTTCCGTGAACAGGTCTGCGCCGTGGACCACCCTGTGTCCCACTGCATCCATATATCGAACAAGGTTGCGGGACTCGAGCCACCCAAGAACGCGGTTCGCAGCTTCGGCGTGGTCATATACGGGCCACGTCTGCCTGAAATGGCCTTCTTCGCTCCTGAAATGCAGGACCGCCTCGGCGCCAGGTATCGCGTCCACCGTCCCACCGGCCAGCGCTTGCTCTTCCCCTGGAAGCACCTCCCGGGCCGTGTCCATGAGCTGGAACTTCAGCGTTGAGCTTCCGCAATTCACCGCCAGCACATTCATGTCACAGGCCCCCGAAATAGCGCTTCAGGCGCTATAGATCTCACAGGCTTCTCGCAAGTACCGGCTCCATGAGCTGTTCCAGCGCGGTCAACCCCGCCCCGACATCCTCACCGAGGTGAATCCGGAGCACCCGGCGCCCGCGCGCGCGGAGGGCCTCGAGATCGCCCATAGCCTGAGCGCGTCTGAACTCGCCAAAAGTGTACGACACACCGGGCAGCGCCATGTCTTCGATATCATCCGCCGTGAGCTGCAGGAACAGGCCCGTATTCGGACCGCCCTTGTGAAACTGCCCGGTAGAGTGCAGAAATCGAGGCCCATAGCCAACCGTGGTTGCCACCCCGAGACTGTCCCTAAGCCTTAGCCGGAGTCTGTCCAGGGCCTGATCGGTCCCTGCCGTCTCGGTCACGAAAGCCTGGATCGCGATATAGTCCCCTTTACGTGATTTGCCGAAGAAATCTCTCAGAAGACTCCTTGAGCCCAATGCCGGAACGTCTCCATAGAAACGGAGCGGGGCCTCCACGTTAGAGGGGTTCTCCTGAAAGATTTGGATGCCGCGGCGGAGGTCTGCCAGAAGCCGGTTTGTATATTCTTTGCTCAGCTGGACATCGGGCTGGTCAAAAGGGTTGACATCCAGAATGCTGCAAGCCACAGCTGTAGCGAGCTCCCACCGATAGAACTCATGTCCCAGGTCAATCGGGCCTTCTATCTCAAGCGAGATGACAGGATGCCCCACCCGGCGCAGAGCCTCCACGCTGCTCTCCGCGGCGGTGTCCTTGCCATCCCGAAAGTGAACGAAGACCCGGTCGTTGCCGTAGACCGAGGGGTCCCCCAGACTCTCTCCGGCTACAGGCAGGAGTCCAACGCCGTCCTTGCCCGAGCTTTCCGCAAGCAGTTGTTCGAGCCACAGACCAAAAGCGGCAATGGACCGGGGCATAACCAGTGTCACCTTGTCCCTGCCGGCCAGAGCCAGTTCTCCAAGCGCTGTGCCAAGCAATAATCCGGGGTTCTCGTGCAAAGGAGTACCGGGCGAGCAAGCGTACATCATGGCCAGCGCCCGGTCAATGAGCCCGCTGATGTTCAATCCCATGAGGGCCGCCGGCACAAGGCCGAAATTCGAGAAGACGGAATACCGACCACCCACGTCAGGAAATCCATAGAAGACCCGGCGATAGCTCCGTTCACGAGCCACTTGCTCCAACGGGCCATCCGGGTCCGTAATGACAGCGAAATGATCGGCGGCGGCCTCGCCCTTGACGCTGTGCATCCTGCCGAAGAAGTACGCGTCCAGTGCAAGCGGCTCGGCTGTATGACCGGACTTGGAGGCGAGAATAAACAGCGCTTTGTTCACACGGACATTGCGTTCGGTCTCCAGAATAGCGGCGGGGTCATTTGTATCCAGGATGTTTGGCTCCAGCGCCTTGGCAGCCGCCGGGAAAACCCGCTGGAAGACCAGGGGGGCCAGGCTGCTTCCCCCTATGCCCATGTGTATTAGCTGGTCGTAGCCCTCATGATGCATCTCGTCCAGAAAATCGAAAAGGCGGTCCGTGTAACCGGCCGTCTTCTCCGGAACGTGAAGCCATCCCATGCCGTTCCGTATCGCCGCACGGAATCCCCCGTTCCTCCACAAGGTGGAGTCTTTACGCCAAAAACGCTCGCTGAAATCCGCTCTTTCCATTTTTTCGGCGCGGCGCCCAACAGCGCCCTCATAATCGCCAAGCATGAAAGACTGACGGTCCACGAATGGGCGGGTACGGCCTTCGGTTGCAGACTTGAGAGAAGCGTGTAACCG
Source organism: Dehalococcoidia bacterium (assembly GCA_014859215.1). Taxonomy (GTDB): domain Bacteria; phylum Chloroflexota; class Dehalococcoidia; order SZUA-161; family SZUA-161; genus Kmv37. The sequence goes on from JACUUS010000027.1 coordinate 12,070, forward strand.
TTCCTGATTAACGGCCAGCCTCCTCAGGCCCTCTTCCTCAAGCCGCGCGGTTACCTCACCAAGCTCATTTCCGGTCAAAGGAAGCCGATCGAGAACAAGACGAGCATCGTCGCCGAAGGCCTCTAAACGGGGCTCCGGGCTTCCACGCTCCCGGTAAGCATTCAGCAATTCCAGGTTCAGCGCGCTAACGGTTTCCGGAGCGACCAGTTCCTCCATATAGAACAGATCGGGATAACCGGGTCTGCCCGCCGCGATGTCGGTCCAAACGAGGCGCTGGCTGCGCGCGCCTTTGTTGGCCAGTCTGCGAAAGCGTTCGCCCCTGAAAACATCCCGGTAGATCCGGTAAGCAGCATGCGCGACTGAAATCCCGGTAAGGCCGCGCATCGCCCTCGCCGCTTCGCTTACAGCGTCTTCAGCTTGATTCATCATACCTTCGAGAGAGAAGTCAACCAGCATGTCGATTGGACTGATCGAAAAGGCCGCGATGGAGGCAATCCGGTCCAGCGGCTTGCCCTGAGATTCCCGGTCCTCCATGCCGTCGATGTAAGCTTCCGCAACCTCCCTGTAATGGTCGAGGCTGAAAATGAGGATGACCCCGGCGTTCATTCCTTCGGCTATCAGCTGCCGGAGCAGCAGGCGCGCATCTTCCGTGCCCGGAATGCCGAGCAGCACGTTCGAACGCTCGATAGCCTGCCACAGGTCTGCCGCGTCCTCGACCCAAGTCTTCAAATCTGCTTCCGTATTGACCTTAAGGGGAACGGTGACGAACCCATCCCTGCCCAGGGTACGATCGTGGACGGGGCGTAACAGGTCCGCGGCGAGCCGGGCGTCTTCCACAATCAGGGACCGGTATAGTCCCGCTTGGCTCTGCCCCCGCGACATTCTATTCAGGACAGCATTATATTCGTGTGTTCCGGTGAGAGCCTTCTCGAGCCAGGATATGTCCAGGAAGACTCCCCGCAACCCATCCTCCCGGATGGACCTATCAAGTTCTCCCGGCGTGAGCAGACGTCTTCGCAGTGAGTCCAGCCAGATGCTCTGCCCCAGGGACCGGATTCTAAGTAATGGGTTCTCTTTCATCCGAGCTCCTGCCGGAGTCGATGGCTGCGATCTTGGCAAGCCGCCGCCGGTGCCTCTCCTCGTCCGTGAAGCGGGCCCCGAGGAAAGCATAGACCAGTTCCCAGGCAAGCTGCGCAGCTACAACCCGGCCTCCCAGGCAAATGAAGTTCATATCGTCGTCCTCGACACCCTGGTGGGCCGAATAGATTTCATGGACCAGGCAGGCCCGGACGCCCTTCACCTTGTTGGCGGCGATAGAGGCGCCGACACCGCTGCCGCACACCGCGATGCCCCTTTCCACCTCACCCCTGCCCACGGCGCGCGCCAGGGGAATGACGTAATCCGGGTAATCGTCGTCCAGGTCCATGCTGAAGGCACCGAAGTCCACGATTTCATGACCGATCTCATCCAGCCGGGTGACTATCTCGGCTTTGAGCTCGAGCCCGCCGTGGTCGGCAGCGATTCCGATGCGCATCAGGTGTCCCTTTTCAGTCGACATTCTCTGGCCGGGACAGACCAATCATAGGTGCTTGCGGATAAAGAAGTCATAAAATGCACGTACAAAAGGTTGAAAACTTATGACATTTGGCTGTGCCGGGGTCAACCTGCGCGCATTCCGGCTGCTTCGTGCGCAAGCGAGTTGAGGTGCTCGTATGCCCGGGGGGGATCGGGGTCCCGAAAGATGGCGCTGCCCACATAGATAATGTTGGTACCGCTCCGCGCTATCCGCGCGATGCTCTCCTCTTTGGCGCCGCCGTCAGTGCCAATCTCGATATCCGGGTACTGCTGCCTGAACCGGGCAACCTTGTCAAGTACTTCCGGTATGAACTCTGACCCGTAGGCTCCAGGGTTCACGGTCATGAAGAGTACACTATCCACCTCCGGTACATAAGGCCGGATGGCCTCTACATCGGTCTGCGGATTGATCGCAATTCCTGTCTGTAGACCCTGCCTGCGGGCAGCATTGATAACATCCCGCGGCGACCCTGCCGCCTCATAGTGGAACGTGACTTTCCTGGCTCCGGCCCGGCGGAAGCCTTCAAGAAGGGACTCCGGCCGCAGCGTCATCAAGTGGGCCTCCCACGCCAGCCTGGTGGGAGCTCTCGCGAGGTCCTCGTATGTTATGCTGCGAGTGGGCACAAACAGCCCGTCCATTATGTCGAACTGCACGTAGTCGCAGAAAAGCTCGGCCTGTTGAATCATAATATCAAGCGTGCCGGGATTCTCCGTCAGAATCGCGGGTACTACTACAGCCTTCCTCATCGCTTCCTCCTCCCTGAATTGATTGCCAGACCTGCCGCAGCAGGACAGCGGCCTTCAGGCATCCTCCGGTTCTCCTCCTGGCTCCGCAGGCAAAACGCTTTGTCCAAACCTCCTGATCGCGTGACCGCCAAATTGACTCCTCAACGCCGACAGCAACCTGGGCCCGAGCGGCTGTTCCTGTCGAGATCTGAAACGCGCCTGGAGCGCTTGAGATATAGCGAACGTGGGAATCGCAAGATCGACCGCCTCATGGACCATCCACCGCCCCTCTCCGGAGTCATCAACGTACGCCTCGATGTCATCGAGCCGCGGGCTCTCGTGCAGGATCGCGGCGACAAGGTCCAGGAGCCATGATCGTATGACGCTCCCGCGCCGCCAGACCTCGGCAATCTGGTACAGGTCAAGGCCGAATTCGGTTCTGGCCTGCATCAGTTCGAATCCCTCGGCATAGGACTGCATTATGCCGTATTCAATTCCGTTGTGTACCATCTTGACGAAGTGCCCGGCGCCGTTGGGTCCGACATGAGCGTATCCGCTGTCGGGTGAGGGAGCAAGCGTTCGAAATACAGGTTCAACCTTCGCGAACGTTTCCTTCTCGCCTCCTATCATCAGGCAGTAGCCTGCTTCAAGACCCCACACACCGCCGCTCGTGCCCGCGTCCAGCAGATGAAGGCCCTTCCCTGACAGCCATGCCGACAGTTCGACTGTGTCCCTGTAGTAGGAATTGCCCCCATCGATAATGATATCGCCCTCCGAGAGCCGTCCTGCCAGGCTTTCAACGGTTCTCCTGGTAGGCTCGCCCGCAGGGACCATAATCCACACAATACGAGGCCGGTCCAGTCTCTCGACAAGTTCCTCGACTGAACCAGCCCCCAGGGCGCCCTTCTCGACTGCCTGCCTTGCGGCTCCGGGATCTATGTCATATGTAATGACTGTGTGGCCTCCCCGTATGAGGCGCTCAGCCATACTGCTTCCCATGCGCCCCAGACCGATCATTCCCAGTTGCATGTCCATCCCATCCATGAGCAGTAGTTTGGCGGCGCGGAGTCCCTGAAACAAATTGAAGGCGGTAACGGAGTACATCCCTCGCTGCGAGCCGGGGGGCCAGAAACTAGATTGCGATGGCTGTATGCTACGGCATAAACATCAAGAAGTCATATAATCGGTCTGCAAAAAGTTGAAGAATTATGACAAACACGTACTGATAACCGGCGCGCAGCTGCCTGCGCAGGTATACACGAGTTCATCTGGCGGTATCAATGCAGCCTGGTTCAGGCTACTGGAGCCGATCCCTGAGGAAGGCTAACCTCCGGGAAACGCTCACGGTTGCCTGGCTGCGGGACCGGGACTTCGCGAGGTCTCTGGCAAGCTTCTCGTCTTTTATGATATCCCTTACCCAGTTGTGGAAGTCATTGTGGTGGTCATCCACGTGGAAAGCAAAGCTCTCGTCGGTCATATTCACCAGAGCCTGTTCGAGCTCTTGCATGTTCTTGAATACCTTGCCGTCCCGGCATCTGAAAACATATTCATCCGGGACATTGTTCAACCATCTGCCTGCATCTTCAGTAGATATCCTGGGCATAGCGCCACCTCCCTCCGCTCGTGGAAAATGCTATACCGTCCCGGGGCCTGTGTCAAGTTCGATAATCCACCAGGAATCCGGCGTCGGGTTGGCAGCCCAGTCCCGAAACGGTTACACCTCAGGCAGGGTAATCTCTATATGCTCACCAAAATCATAGACTTTGATCGTACTATTCATAAGTGTTTCACCGTGTTCGCCGGTGGCAGGGATGCCGGTCTCAATGTCCATCCTGCGAATGTAGTCCTCCTCATCGATCCAGATCTGTACTATGCTTAGCCATTTCGGAAGGGATTCCGGCATTGCCAACTCGCGAGAAACAGCCTTCCTATCGATTTCCATCTGGTATCGCGTACACTGGGCGCCGCCGACATACTCCTGGCCCAGTTCCTGGATATTCTTAATAAACGCCAGCAAATTGAACACCCCCGGTATGGGTGTTTCGAATTTTGGCACCCCTGCGATCATCCGATAATATCCCTCTTCCAATTCTTCCACGCACGGCCTCCAGGGCCCATCTTCTCGTTCCCGGAAATAGCAGCGATCGCCGTCCTTGACAGCTTCCTGCCAGGTGGAGTCTCCGGTGGTCTTTGAATGGACACGGTCAATTGCGGCCACTTCGGTCTTGAATGAAGTGGAGGCCGTCTCTACACCGCCGGTGACGACCTCGGAACTGCCTTCCACCCGGTATGACTGCACCTCGCTCATCTTCATTACGGCCCGCTCTATGGCAGCCTTGCATTCGGCCCCCTGGCTGCTGCAAGCCGGGACAGCAAACAGGAAAGCTATAACAAGTACGAGCATCAGACAGCGGCCCATTTCCTCACCCTTTCTCGATTTATTCGACTCGCAAAGCCAGTCTAGCTTCCGGTATAGATGCAAATGTAGTAGTCCTCCCGGTTACTGTCATAAGATATCGGGGGCGGCGAAGGCGTAACTTCCATCGCCTTTTCCCAGGGGCTTGGAGGAGGCCCTATATAGTAATGGAAGCCGTATGGGTGGTCCGGTTCGGCCTTGCCGGAGCAGGAAATGCCTGGACCTCTGCCGGCCTGGAAACCCGCCGTTACAAATCCTCCCGACAGGCCGGAGTCCCAGTCGACACTTTCCCCCGGCCACTCCACGCTGATCTTGGACTTGAGAATCAGCACGGGCAAGTCCTCTGCGACCTCCGGCCATACAGCCTGAAAGAATTCCCCGATAGTTATGTCATCACCCCAGAGCTGCTCTATTATCTGAAGCTGCTCCTCCGTAGCAACGGTATGCCAGCGATATTCGGTAACTGCCCCGTTATCAGGGATTGAAGTGGTGGACATTCCGGCGGG
>JACUUS010000028.1 GCA_014859215.1 Dehalococcoidia bacterium
TGCCTCGGGGTTGTCGCGGCGGACACACTGGACAAATACGGGCTGGAGCTTTCAGAATTGTCCGCTTCTACGATGGAGAAACTCGGGGCCGTGCTGTCCGGGCGGTGGTCCAGGGGCAACCCGGTCGACACCAGCGGCGATATCAGTTACCCGTGCCTGCTGCCTTTACTGGAAGACGGAAATGTGGATGCCGTAATCATAGCCGGCCCCATCTGGGGTCCGGCCGGGCTGTCAGCCTTCATAAGTACGCCGCCATGGGAGAGGGATTACCAGGCCGGGCTTGAAGCACTGTTGCAGGCAGTAGAGGAGGAGTCCCTGCGGAATCTCAACCTGACCATGGAGTTGATGAAGCGTTTCGGGAAGCCGGTTATGCTCTCGGTCTGGGTTGCCGGCGAGGTCAAGGGTGGGGCGCTCTACAGGGCCCTGGAGGAGAACAACCTGGTGCCTTATCCCGCACCCGACAGGGCTGCGAAGGCTCTTGCGCGACTGGTTGAATACAGCCGCTACCTGGGCATCGCCAGACCGGCGGCAGGATAGTCCCGACCAGGCGTTTCCCGGGACAGGCGTGCCTGGTAGTCGGCGGAATAGGGCCGTCGGCGGGCTTGCCCGGTTGAGGAAGACTGGACGGACGCCGTTATGAGGCTGGCGATATTCCAAGAATATCGAAAGTTCATCGGCCCGTGCCCGGAGAAGGCTGCCGAGACCCTGGCGTGCCTGGTACGGTGTGGCGAGTATCTCCGGGAAACGAGCTAGCTGGAGGCGAAGATGGAGAGAGCCCTTGAGGGCATAAGGGTTCTTGACCTCACAAGGATGTATGGCGGCCCCATGTGCACCATGCTGCTGGCGGAGCTGGGCGCGGACGTCATTAAGGTCGAGATACCGCAAGCCGGTGACGGGGTTCGCAATCTCTCACCCATGACCGGCGGCATGGAGAGCTATCCGTTCGCAATCCTGAACCGGGGCAAACGCGGCGTCACGCTGGACCTTTCCTCGCCGGAGGGGAAGGCGATATGCCGGGAGATGGCGAAGAAATCAGACGTGTTCATCGAGAATTTCACCCCGGGAGTGACAGACAAGCTGGGGCTCAGCTATGAAGAACTCAAGGCCGCAAATGACCGCATCGTTTACGCCTCCATTTCGGGGTACGGTCACACGGGCCCCTCGCGCTTCCTGCCCGCTTTCGACACCATCATCCAGGCTATGGGCGGCCTGATCAGCGTCACGGGCCATCCCGATACACCGCCTACGAAAGTGGGGCCTGCCGTAGCCGACTTAGGCATATACTGCGCGCTGGCCATCCTTGCGGCGCTTCAGCACCGTTCGAGGACAGGGCAAGGGCAGCATATTGATATCTCCATGCAGGACTGCGTCTGGGCCATAACCGCGATTCAATACCTACCGCTTTACCTCATGAGCGGGCAAGAGCCTCAACGAATCGGCAATCGCATGACCGAGGTCACGCCCTTCAATGTCTACCGGGCAAGAGACGGGTATGCCGTTATCGCAATCGTGACAGTCGGGCAGTGGGAGCGCCTCCTTGATATCATGGGCAGGCAGGACCTCAAAGATGTGCCGGAATATCGCAGCCAGGCTGATCGCATCAAGCATATCGACGATGTGGATTCCGTGGTAGCGAAATGGGCGGAAGAGCGGACCGTTGAAGAGATACTCGCTCTGCTGAGAAGCTCCGATCTGCCTTGCGCACCGGTACCGACATTCAGCCAGGTGGCTGCGGACCCTCAGCTTGCCAGCCGGAACATGCAGGCGGAGATCGAGCAAGTCATCAGCGGCAGGTTGAAGGTTCCCGGCTCCGTTTTCAAAATGAGCGAGACCCCCGGCAATCCCTCGCTTCAAGCGCCGTTCTTGGGGCAGCATAACGCCGAGGTATACTCGGAGCTGTTGGGCTATGAGGAGGAGACAATAAGCGGGCTGCAGGCGAAAGGGATCATTTAGCTGTTACCGCATCAGGCGGGTACGACACTCTGAATCTGCAGGGCCTGATTGACTCAGTTGAGGTGAGCGAAATCTCATTGTGATGCTGCTCTATCCAGGCAGCGCTTCCACCGGGTTTCCGCCCATGCCTGCAGCCGATTGACCTGCTCCTCGGTCACGGTCGCGAACCTTCCCTGCCTGGCGATAAACTCTCTGACAGGCCTCAGTCTGCCCTTGCGGGCGATAGCCTCGCTTCCGGCAGTCATGCGGAAATGCCCGTCCTTGATTTCATACAAAATATTCCAACCGGATTCTACCGCAAGCTGGCCTATCGAGATAGTGTCGCTGAACGGAAAACGCCAGCCCGGCGGGCACGGAACGAATACGTGGATAAACCTTGTCCCTTTCATTGACATGGCCTTCCTTACCTTGTCATGGAGATCGAGCGGATAAGCTGCATTGGCCGTCGCCACGTAAGGAAGCCCGTGAGCCTCCATGATAGCCGCCATGTCTTTTTGCTCCTGTTGTTTGCCCAGGACGGGCGTAGTGCCGGAAATAGCCCCCAGCGGGGTCGAGCCCGAGCGCTGGTTCCCGGTGTTCATGTACCCTTCGTTGTCGTAGCAGATATAGATGAAATCACAATTCCGCTCGGCAGCGCCGCTGAGTGCCTGGATGCCGATGTCGTGCGTCCCGCCATCGCCGGCTATCGCCACCACCGTGAGGTCGTTTCTGCCCAGAATATTCAGGGCGGCGACCAGCCCGGTCGCTGAAGCTCCTGTCGAGGCAAAAGGAGTGTTTACTCACGGCACGGCCACGGACGTCACCGGGTACATACCGTGCAGTACCGTCAGGCAGCTTGCCGGTACGGTGACTATGGCTTGCCCGTCAAGCGCCTTCAGAATGTGGCGGTAAGCGAGGGATAAGCCGCAACCGGGGCAGAGCCGGTTGCCGGGCAGCATATACTCTTTTACGTTCAGATTGACGGCGTTGATTTTCATCTTTGAATCCCTAAATGAGGCAGATCCATTCCGGGTACTCCACGTTGACGGGTCCTACCTCAAGCGACGGCAGCGACCGCTTTACCGCCTCCGCGAGTTCACGCGCCTTGATATCGCGACCCCCGAGTCCGACTATGAAGTTACGTATCACCGGGTTGACGCCGTTTCCGTAAAGGGAGGCTTTGATCTCCGAGGAGACCGCCCCCTCGGAGCCGTAGCTAATATTCTTATCAAAGACCACGACGAGGCGTGCGTTTCTCAAGGCCTCTACCATTTCCGTTTTTGGGAAAGGCCTGAATAACCTGAGCCCGAGGACCCCGGCCCGGTGGCCTTCCCCCCGGAGGGAATCAGCTGCAACAAGAGCTTCCAGGGCCAGGCTCCCCGTTGCCACCATGACAATGTCAGCGTCTTCCAGCCGGTCCTTCCAGATAGGGCTTGAGTAGTCCCGGCCAAACAGCCGGCCGAATTCTCGCCCGGCCTCTGCTACTGCTTTGCGTGAATCTTGCAGGGCCTCCTGGAGGAGAAACCGCAGCTCCATGTAACCGTGGCAGTACTTGCCTTCGACGTTATGGCGGGGGTTAGCCAGCGTGACCAGGTTGTAGTTGCGAGGGTCGGCGGGATCAAGAACAGTATGAGGCTTGTAGGGCGGAAGGTACCTGTCAACGGTCTCCTGCGCCGGTACCTCCACCGGCATTTCGGTATGGGAAAGGATATAGCCGTCGTAGCAGACCATCACGGGCAGGTAACAAGCCTCGGCAATCCGGTAGCCCTGTATGACCGAATCGAGCACTTCCTGGTTATTCCGGGCATAAATCTGGACCCACCCGGTATCCCGCTGCGAGATGGAGTCCTGCTGGTCATTGAGCACGTTCCAGGGCGCTCCGATTGCCCTGTTCACGCAGACAAGCACGATAGGAAGGCGGGTCCCGGCGGCCCAGTGCAGCATCTCGTGCATGTAGGCGAGGCCGTGCGAGCTTGTCGCGGTAAAAGTCCTCGCTCCAGCTATGGAAGCCGACGTACAGACGGCAAGGGCGCTGTGCTCGCTTTCGACTGCGACGTACTCGGCCCTGAGTTCGCCTTTTTCGACGAATTCGGAAAGGGCCTCGGTAACCGGCGATTGAGGCGTGATCGGGTAGGCAGCGACGACCTGGACGCGGACCAGCTTTGCGCCAAGGGCGGCGGCGCGGTTGCCGTCCAGTATGAGGACATTATCTGACTGGTCGGGGCCTGTCAGAGGGGGACTCCTTTTTCGTCGACCATCGTTATCGCGCCGACGGGGCACACTCTTTCGCAGATTCCGCAACCCTTGCAATATTCAAGGTCTACCTGAACTGGAATAGTTCTGGTCATCACAGCGTCGGGACAGTAGAGCCAGCAGAGGAAGCAGGCAGGTTTGTTCTGCCTGAAGGGGGTGCACTTACTCTGGTCTATTACCGGACGCCGGTCGCGCCATTCGCCGGTCTTTCCCCCCTCGCCTATCCCCGGCAGGGACTCGCCGCATATGTGCCCGCATTCCCTTGTTCCCAATGCCTGTTCTGCCCCTGCTTACTAGAGTAGAGTGGCTTCGTAAGTGTTGCGAATGGCTGCCAGGTTGACTGCCAGTGCTGAATCAGAGAAACGCGTTGCCACGGCTTTCTCGACACTCGGCAGGTCCACGATTTCGGTGGCCCTGACCAGGGCGCCCAGGATAGCAGTGTTCACGACAGTGAGGCCCGCTACTATAAGCCCCAGTTCGTAACATACCCTGGTCGCGTCGGCAGTTGCTACGTTGAAGGGCCCTCTTAAGTCGAGATCTTGCGGCTTGTGCCAGGTATTGACCACGAGCCATCCGTCGCTGTTGAGACCCGAGGTCACGTCTTCTCCGGAGAGCAGGGTATGGTCCAGCACAACCACGATATCGGGGTTTTCCACCTGCGACATGACATGCACGGGCGCCGCAGCGATCCGGGTTGAAGCGCTGACCGGCGCTCCTCGGCGCTCGGCGCCGAAATACGGCGCCGCGGTGACGCCACGGTACCCGCCCAGGTATGCCGCCTGGGCCAGGATCTTTGCTGCAGTGATGGCCCCCTGGCCGCCCCTGCCATGCCACCTGATCTCCAGGAGCCTGGAGTTCATTACGGGTCTCATTTCCGGCTTTCCAGTCTCAGCAATACGGGTGTAATATTAACTCTCACGTGGAGAAGCGTCAAATGGGGATAGAGCTTCAAGCGTGAAGACTACGCGCTTCGCATCAGGTAAACGCCCCCCATAAACACGATGAAGCCAAGGACGCCCAGTATCGCGGACGGCGCCACCTCCAGGTCAAGTCTCCCGATCCCAGTGATGAAAAGCGGGACTACAGTCCCGATGAAGATCACTACGAGCCCGAACAGGCCCGCTATGGTCAGGACTCCTCCCATCATGTACTTGAGCCAGATCACTTTGTCCTCCTGCCCGTCTCCCGGCGGCGAGGTCCGGGACTCCCGAAAAAGATGCCAGAGTATCTTCAGATATTTCGGGCGGATTGTCAAATCAAGGGTGAAGGTACTTAGGTATATTTTGGCTGGACCGGGGCCGTTACTCTGCCGCCCGCAGTCTACCTAAGTACACTTTACCTGCAGCTGCTTACCTATTTTCCGGGCTGTATTTGAGCGGCTGCGCCTGTGACTCGGGAACAAATTCATGTTCCCGCAGGACTATCGTCCCGGTCCGGGCAGGCGAAAGGGCTATTTATTCGGTGTATTAGATATGTAAAATTGCCTACCATAGTGCTACTTAGTTAGTTGACAGAAAGTTTACGTATGATACTATTTTAGATACGTAGGGAGTTTAGGAAAATGTCACTGGAAAATTACGCTTCTATAATCGGCGATTCCAAGATCAACGAGATATATGCGAAAGCCAGGAGACTGCAGGGCACACGTATACTCCATATTAATTCCACCAACCAGGGCGGCGGAGTTGCGGAGATACTTAGGTCCCTGGTCCCGCTGATGAATGATGCGGGCCTTGAAGCTGATTGGAGAGTCCTTCACGGCACGCCGGACTTCTTCGAGATAACCAAGAAATTCCATAACGGATTGCAGGGCCGGGCCTTTAATTTGTCCGAGTACAAGAAGCAGCTTTATGTTGACACGAACCGGACATTCTCCAGTTACTGTCACATAGACGCTGACTGCGTGGTTGTGCACGATCCTCAGCCGCTCCCGCTCATCAAGTTCTATAAGAAGAATGGACCTTGGATCTGGCGCTGTCACGTCGATCTCTCGAACCCTGCCCCGGATCTCTGGGAGTTCCTCAAGACGTTTGTGATCAGGTATGACATGACAGTTGTCTCCAGTGAGGCGTACTGTAAGAAATGCCTGCCGCTGGAGCAGAGAATTATCTATCCTGCCATCGATCCCCTGTCCTTGAAAAACAGGGAACTCTCGAAAGGCGATATGCTTAAGTACATCCGTAAGGCGGGCATTCCCACCGACAAACCCCTCATGACTCAGGTCTCAAGGATGGATATCTGGAAAGACCCGGAGGGTGTGCTGGAGGTCTACAAGCAGGTCAAGAAGCAGGTCGATTGCAGGCTTCTGTACTGTTACGACATGGCTTCAGACGATCCCGAGGGAAGAATCGTCCTCGACAGGATGAGGCGCAAGGCAAAGAAATTCATCGAGAGTGGCGACGTATTGTTCGTGCAGGGCTGCAAGCAGGTCCTTGTAAACGCTATTCAAAGGTTCTCCGATGTCCTGGTGCAGAAGTCAAAGAAAGAGGGCTTCTGCCTCACTGTCACCGAGGCTTTGTGGAAGGGCAAGCCGGTAGTAGGCAGCAGGGTGGGAGGTATCCCGCATCAGCTTGTCGAAGCCGAAAACGGGTTCCTGGTGGACCCGAATGATACGAAGGCGTTCGCCGACCGTGTTGTTGAACTTCTGAAGAATCCGAAACTGGCTGAACAACTGGGCAGAAGAGGCAAGGAGACCGTGAGGGAGAACTTCTTAATGACCAGGCTCCTCACGGACTACCTGGATATGCTGACGGACATCCTGCCCGGACGGAACGGACACTGCACTGCCTGCGGCCACCCGCTACCCGTCGCTACTGCTGCCGCTACTGCCGCTGCTGCCGCTGTCTAGTTGGTCTTCGCCTATCCTTTTCCGGATCAGAGGCCAGAGTCCCGCTCCCACCAGCACTGCGCCTGAGCCTGCCATCAGCATCAGTATCTTGTTCTTGAGACCCGATGTGAACGTCGTTGCTGCGCTTTCCATCAGTGCATTTCCCTTGAGAACCAGTGCCGCCTCGATATGTGAATCGCCTGACGCCTCAAGGCTCAGTTCCTCAATGCGAGGCTCAAGCAGGACGGGATAGCTGACGGCCACGGCAATGTAGACAATCAGGGCGGCGAAGAACAGCGCCGCGAAGGCCCAGATAAGCCGCGTTCTCCATGTCCGGCCCCCGAGCAGGCCGATGGGCACGAGTCCCGCAAACGGTATGAGCCAGAAGGCCCACAGCCAGGACCTTGTGGTGCCGATCCAGCGCCGCGCATCATCAAACGCCGCCTGGTCCTCCTCGACTCCAATGATCTCCCTGAGATCGGAGTCGGTTACCGTGTAGCCCTGCGCTATGGTGCTGCGCATATCCTGTAGCTCTTCCATCCCGTCCCGGCCGAGCAACTGCGCAAGGTCGTTCTCGTCAACGGTGGAATAGTCGGCTACCAGTTCCCGCGCTCGGTCCACGAAGTCGATCGCACTATCGCCCAGCAGCAGGCGGATATCCTCGCCGTCCAGGGCTATCTTGTCCGGTATGTCATCAATTATTGCCTGCTCCACATACGCGCCGAATTCTATCTCGAGGTAAGCCCTGAGTTCATCGCAGCTGAGTTCCAGGGGCCTGCAGCCGGGGAGCGTGTACGGCGGCAGAGCACTGACAATTTGCAGGAACTGCGCCATGGTGCATACAGGCAGGCTGCAAAGGAGGTCCGCCATTTTCTCGTTCGCCAGCGCGGCCACACTGTTCTTAATAGCCTCTTTCTCATCGCTGAGGTCTATTACCGCCCCTAAAGAGGCCGACTCCCCTTTTATGTAGTTCGCCAGCGAGCCGACGATTTCGGCGAGGGTCTCCCGCATCCAGGAAAGGGGAAGTACTGTCCTCACCGCGCATTCAACCTCTTCCGCGCTGACCGCAACTCCGTAAGGCAGGCATATCGTGGATTCCAGCTCCTGCATGATTTCCGGGACCAGGACCTGCTCCAGAAAATAGTCATAGGTCTCCGGCCTGCACAACAGGTCGATAACTACCGAGGCTATGGCGTCGACGCGGCCTTCAAGCCCGGTCTCAAAAGCAAAGAAGTCGGTCTCGCCTGTCAGATAGGGTGTTATGGAGTCCAGGAGAACCTCCAGCCTATCCACGAGCCAGTCCGCGGGGGCGATCCGTTCCATTGATTCTTCGATTTCAGCCAGGGTCAGTGTCAGCTCGGCGGGAAGGTCCTGGAACTCCTCGTGCATGTTGCGGGTGATATAGTCCACCAGGTCTTGGTACAAGATACCGAACGCGTCTGCGCCAAGAATGTCGCTCTTAACTACCGCTGAAGCCGTCTCGACCCTGTCTTTCAGAACCAGTGTATACGTGAAGCTGTCGCGGGAGCCGGTGAGGTAGGGGATTACCGCCTCTGTTCCCGACTCGAAGGAGTCCTGGAGCCACCGGGCGGGCAGGATCTTGCCGGCTGCGGCAATCAGGTCATCCCCGATGGCCGTTATTCTTACCGGCATATCTTCGGCGTATCCGTTCGTCTCGAAATCATCAAGCGCCGCCGGAAGGACGCCCTCGTGAATGAAGGCATACATGTCGTTCCGGCTCATCTGGTCGTTGTAGAAGCGAGGGTTGCCCAGAGTATCGTTTACCTGCGTCACAAGCAGAACAGACGAGAGGACCAGCAGGAGGATAATGCTCAAAGGAATAATCAGGACCCGTCTGAACCAGATCATTACAGCCTTCTGGCTTCCGCAGCGCTCAGGAGAACAAGCGCGGACGCCTGCGAAGCTACTCCAAAATAGCATATGCCGTCCTGTTGCGCAATGGCACAAAAGGACCGGAAAATCGGGTATCTCTAGTACATTGGTCGCAATGGAGCGACATTCTCAAGGGATGCGCCAATTCGGAAAGGGCGCGCTCTTTGCGGCCGGGTGGTAAGTAGTACACATCTTGGAATTATGTAGTCTCACGTATTGTCGCGGCGGGGTGGAATATCTATGTTGGAATCAGTCACCGAACAGGCTGGCTTGAGTAAAGGCCGACAACCCCTGCCACAATCAGGACGGTTGAGATGACCTTGACTGGAGTAAGTGGCTCCTTGAAGTACGCAATGCCGATCGCGCTTATCAGGAAAATTCCCAGGGCCGCCCATATTCCATATGCGACGCTGACATCTATGCGCTTGAGGGCATAAACGAAGGCCGTGAAAGACAGGACGTAGAAAACAAACAGGAGTATCGAGGGCACAAGCCTGCTGAACCCCTCCGACAGCTTCATGCAGGTTGTCCCGCAGACTTCAAGAACTATGGCGAGCGCAAGCAAAAGCCAGTGCATTGTGAAACCTCCGTACCCCGCTCCAGTTTGCAGGCACGCCCTATAATAAGTGGAGAGCCCCTCGAAGGCAAATGGGCTCAACTTGCGATTTGGTAGGATATTTGGACTTAGGGGAATTGCGAACGTGAGCAAATCCGATATATAATAGTATATTACTTGACCACGACTAGTGAGGTGGCTGGGATGAAAATCCTCCTTGTATACCCGCAGTATCCCGATACATTCTGGAGTTTCAGGCATGCGCTCAGAGTAATATCGAAGAAGGCGGCTTTCCCCCCCTTGGGCCTGCTGACGGTCGCTTCGATGCTGCCGCCTGAGTGGGAAAAGAAACTCGTGGATATGAACGCGGCCTCCCTGACCGACGATGCGATCAGGTGGGCCGATTACGTATTCATAAGCGCCATGGTGGTGCAGAGGCAATCCGTCAAGGACGTCATAGCCCGCTGCAAGAAACTCGGTGCAAAGACGGTGGCGGGCGGGCCGCTTTTTACCAGCGAGCCGGAGAAGTTCGACGATGTGGATTACCTGGTTCTCGACGAAGGGGAGGTCACACTCCCCCTGTTCCTACAGGACCTCGAGCAGGGGTGCGCGAAGCGTGTTTACACGTCCACGGAACGGCCGGATATCACGAAGACGCCGATCCCGATGTGGTCCCTTCTCGACATGAAGAAGTACACGACCATGAGCATCCAGTATTCGAGAGGCTGTCCCTATAATTGTGAGTTCTGCGACATAATCATCCTCAACGGGAACAGGCCGCGCACAAAAGCAAGAGACCAGGTGCTTGCCGAGTTGGACGCACTTTACAGGAGGGGTTGGCGGCAAGGCGTATTTGTGGTTGACGACAATTTCATCGGAAACAAGAGGAAGCTCAAGGCTGAAATCCTGCCGTCTATCGAGGAGTGGCAACAGGCCAGAAAATATCCCTTCGGCCTCTTCACTGAAGCATCGATCAATCTCGCCGACGACGAGGCACTGATGAATGCGATGGTCGCGGCTGGATTTGACACCGTCTTCATAGGAATCGAGACTCCTAACGAGGAGAGCCTGGCCGAATGCAATAAGTTCCAGAACCGCGAACGCGACCTGGTCGAGTCCGTGAAGGTAATACAGAACCACGGTTTCCAGGTGCAGGGGGGCTTCATACTCGGGTTCGACAGCGATCCGGTCTCGATCTTCAAGAGCCAGATAAACTTCATCCAGAGAAGCGGGATCGTAACCGCCATGGTCGGCCTGCTCA
Source organism: Dehalococcoidia bacterium (assembly GCA_014859215.1). Taxonomy (GTDB): domain Bacteria; phylum Chloroflexota; class Dehalococcoidia; order SZUA-161; family SZUA-161; genus Kmv37. The sequence goes on from JACUUS010000028.1 coordinate 10,723, forward strand.
ATGCGCCGCGCGGGACAAGGCTTTACCAGCGCCTGCACAAAGAGGATCGCCTGTTGGGAGAGTTCACCGGCGATAACACGGACTGCTCGATGAACTTTATACCCAAGATGGACCGCGAGACCCTGATAAACGGGTACCACCAGATAATGACCACGATCTACTCGTCGAAAGATTTCTATACGCGCGTCAAGACATTCTTGAAAGAGTACAGGCCGCACAAGAAAAAGAAGACGATATCCGAACTCAAGCCCTGGCACCTGTGGGCTTTTGCCAGGTTAATGTGGTACCTCGGCGTGAGGGACCGCGAGAGGAAGCACTACTGGCGGTTCTTCTTCTCTACCCTCCTTAAAAGGCCGCGTACTTTCCCGATGTCCATGTCTTTCGCCGTGTACGGGTTTCATTTCCGCACGGTAGCTCGCAAGAGTCTCCCGGTGGCCAACCGGAGGTAGGACCGGGCATGGGAGCCGCTGGCAGATCGGAGACTGCTCCCGGAACGGACCCTGCTCTGGTCGCTCTGGCATCGCGGCGCGCGCTGCTTGAGCGCATACTGCTCTCTCCCGCAGGAGAGGGAGGTTTGCGTCTGCGCAGGGGGCTTGTTCTGGGCGTCACCGGGGTAGCCTTCCTGCTCATATATGTCGTTCATCTGTCCTTCTCCGATCCTGCGGTCGACCTTCCACGGATCTTCCTGCCCTTTATGGTGCTCATTGCAGCGGACCTTCTCCATTTGAACAGGGACCCGCTCCAGCATCGCGGAGCCCGACAGAACAGCCGGGCGGCCTTCTTCCACGCCCAGTGGCCCAGGAAGTACATAGCCGCGCGGTACGGGCTTCCGGCGCCCGTCGCCAGGGACAGATGGCTTTCGGAGTTCCGCCGGTGGAAGGACGGTGACAACCCTAACCATCAGTATTTCGCAGCTTCATGGCGAGCCTGGTTTGAATGCCGCATGACCTATTATCTCCACTGGTTCTTGATCAGGGCCCTTCTATTGTCAGTGCTGGCCCTGCTGGCGCTTTTTGTGCTGTCCTTGACAGGGCCGGGTACCGGATTCTACTCCTTGAATGATCCCTGGCTGGCAGCCGTACGGCTGGCCTTCCCGCTGGTGATCCTGGGACTGCACGTGCTTGTCGCCGCAGGCAACAGGCCGGGACCAGATAATCCCACGGGCGTCTGGCTGAGATGGAAAACCGTCAATGACGCGCTCAAGGACTGGTGGGACCGGAACGCGGCTGAGCCGGGAAAGGCGCAGGGTGCGTAGCCAGCTCCAGGAAGACGCATAGTCGATTTCGGGTAAACACACCGGACGAAGGGCGGACGGAGGTGCGATGGAAGATTATTTGAGATGCACGAACCTGATTGACTATGACAGGCCCGATGTCGGCGGCAAGGCGAACGAGCTGACAAGGGGGCTGGAGACGAACAGGGAGAAGGCTGTGGCCCTTTTCTATTTCGTCAGAGACTCGATAAGGTTCAACCCATACTCTCCCGGCCATCTCCTGGAGCTTAACGCGGCCAGCGCGGTGCTCGGGAGGGGCCACGGGTTCTGCTACCAGAAAGCGATACTCCTCGTAGCCATGGCTCGTTCATCGGGCATACCCGCGCGCCTCGGGTTCGCCGACATCCGGAACCACCTCCTGTCGAAGGAATTCACGGAGATGATGGGAGGAAGCAACATCCTGGTCTACCACGGCTTTGCCGAGTTCCTGCTCAACGGCAGATGGGTCGCGGCCACGCCGGCATACGATCTCAAGCTGTGCCGGGATAACGGATATGTGCCTGTGGAGTTCGACGGCGTGAACGACGCCCGTTTACATAAACATGCGGCGGACGGGCGGCTGCACATAGAGTACATCAGGGATCACGGCCACCGGCCGGACCTTCCCTGGGAGGAAATACTCAGAGCTCGTGACGAGTTCGTAGCGGGCCTGGGCATGGAGGTGGCCGACTTCATGGCCAGGTGGGAGCAGATCAGCAAGTCCGGCTAGGCGTCTGCTTCCGTGGAGGACGCTTCAACAGGCTTGGTCAGGAGACCATACAGCTCCGGCCTGCGGTCGCGGACCAGGTCGAACTCGAACTGCCCGGGCGCGATCACGACGTGTTTTTGCCTGGCCCTTTCGCGGTCTATGCGGGCGTACAAGACCTCTTCGTTTTCGAGACTGCCTCTTGCCAGGGGCTCCCCGGCGGCGCAGTGCGCGATGATGCTTCTCCCCAGGAACCTCGTTCCCCGCTCGACGCCCACCCTGTTCGCGGCAATGACGAACATCCGGTTTTCAGCCGCTCTGGCCGGAACGACGTACTCGGGGATGTGGACCCTCTGCTGTGGCCAGTTCGTCGGCAGCGCGAATATCTCAGCCCCTTTCAGGGCCAGCGTGCGGGCATGTTCGGGGAACAGGATATCGTAGCAGATGCCCATGCCGATTTTCCCGATCTCGGTCTCGTATACTTCTGGCGGCGCGTCCCCGTGGTCGAGGAACCGGTCTACACCCAGAAAAGGGAGGTGGGTCTTGCGGTACCTGCCGATCAAACCCCGCGGCCCCACCAGGACGGCGGTATTATAGTGCCGGCCTGAAGCCGCTTCGAGCATACCCGCGACCACGTACACTTTATGGACCATGCAGGCGCGCGCCAGGGTGTCCGTGCTGCGTCCAGGCACCGACTCCATCAGCGGCCCTGCCTCCTCCAGGCTGTCGAACATGATCCCGGTGAGTACGCATTCCGGGAGCACTACGAGCCTGGCGCCCTCTTCAGCGCAGGCGCTGATATATTCCAGGCACCTGCCCAGGTTGGACTCTTTTTCCAGGAGCAGGGGCTCCATCTGGACCGCGGCAACCTCTACGCCGCTCTCCTCTTCCCGGAACCTCTCCTGTTTCACGCGGGGCGGATCGAATGCGTAATCGTAAAACATGTCAGAAGTAGATGCGGAACCCGTAAGCCAGCGGCTCGAAACCGACGGACCTGTAGAGCCGGTGGGCTTCCTCGCGTCTCTTGTCGCTGCACAGCTCGATACGGTGGCAGCCCTTCTTGCGGGCGCGGGCAATGCAGTGCTCCAGCAGCAGCCTGCCCAGACTGCGGCGCTTGCTCTTCGGGTCAACCACGAGGTTCTCGACCATAGCCCACGGGGTACCCTTGTGAGAGAGGTTGGGGACGGTGAGCAGCGCCACGGTACCGGCCACCTCGCCGCCGTCCTCGATCACGAAAAGCTCGTGCCTGGCGTCGGCGGATATTTCGTCGAACACCTTCCGGTAATCCGCCGGGGATCCGGAAAGGCCTTTCTCCATCTCAGAGAAATGGATGGTCAGTTGATCGTAGAGCCTGACTATGTGGGGAATGTCCTCTTCGGTCGCCAGCCTGATCTTCGGCATTTCGCCTGACTCCAGCGCAACTAGAATAGATTAGCTTTGCACCGGTGTCAAATGTCGCGGGAGATTCATATTCAGATTCAGACTGAGACTCAGATTGAGATTAAGATTGAGACTAAGTCGATGCGGTTGGATTGTCCTTGGCGGGCGGGGTATTGTAGCGGCGGGCCGCCGGGCCGCCTGGGGTGCGGTCGGGGTGCAAAAAGTAGCGCAGGTTTCCCAGCCGGCGGTATCCAGAACGGGACGTGCTGGCTCTGACGCGCATGCAATTCAGATGGCGGACCTGGGGCCTCTGGCACGACTATCGACGTACTGCTGGAGACGCTCCCGGGTGGTCACCCACTTCCCGGCAAGCCTGATTGCCCATAGCCGCCCCTTATCCGCCTGTGCCCGTAGAGTGACCGGGGCAATGCCGGAGACCGAGGATGCTGTCTTGAGGTCGATGAACTCGTCGACGCTGCAAGCAGTGAGCTGGCTGGCGGGGTAACGCTGTGCAGCGTCCAGCACCTCCACCGAGGAAAGGCTGCCGTCTTCAGCATAATTGAGTATAATCCCTGGCTCCGCTTCGCCGCTGTGGCTCAGCGTGGTCTCGGGGTCTTTGAAATAGATAGTGAGAATATCCACCTCAGGTTCATATTCGATCTTCAAGGGGGACTTCGCCGTTACCGGCGTCTTCGCTCGGCCCACCATCTTTCACCTCCGCCTGGTCCTTATCACTGTCACAACTAAGGCACACTCGGCAACCATCAGCCAGATGACTCTGAGATCTCCCAGTCGGGATTCCAGTTTACTTCCCTGGTTGAGCTGTTCTCCCAGCTGGATAACATCTTCAACCTCGTCGCTGGTCAGTTTGTAGAGCCTGACCTTGTTTCTGGCATGACGGCTGAATCGTATCTCCACCTGTCTACAGTATAAGCGTTTGCGCTTATTTGTCAATCGGGACAAATTGGGACCATGATTCAGGCTGAGGCATGAGATTATGCCTGATTGCCATGCCTGCACTGCTGAAGGGGAGGTGGGGCTGTAGCGGTGGGCCGCCGGGCCGCCTGGGGTGCGGTCGGGGAATTCGCCGGCCGTGCCTCCCACACGATCAAATTGGTTGACACGAGTACGTGTGAAAGCTATACTCAGGACAATTCCATGTACGGGGACGCACTCCTGGCCGGACGAAGATTCCTGAAGGACTGCGTCCTATCTTGTTTCCAGAGCCGGAACCCCGGCAACCGCCCCGGGCCGCCAGGCCGCAGAACGGTCCCAGAGAAAAGAGAGGAGAATCGATGGACTTCAATCTGACCGAGCAGCAGGAGATGTTCAGGAAACAGGTGAGGAAGTTCTCGGAGGCGGAAATAGCTCCCCTGGTGGAGATCATGGACAGGGACAACTCCTTCCCCCACGAGATACGGCCGAAGCTGGCCGCCATGAACCTCTACGGGATACCGTGGGACCCGAAGTACGGTGGCGCGGGTTCGGATTTCGTCAGTATGACGCTGGCCCTGGAGGAGATGGCGCGCGTGATCGCCCCGCTTTCAATGCATGTCCAGTGCCAGCATACGACCTGCGACAGGTTCCTCAAGCTCGGCACGGAAGAGATCAAGAACAGGTACGTCCTGCCCATATGCGAAGGTAAGATGGCAGGCTGTTTCTGCTTCACCGAGCCGGATACGGGCTCTCACCCGAAGATGATAAAGACCACGGCGGTCGAAGAGAAAGACTGTTTTGTCCTCAACGGCACCAAGCGTTTCGTGACTAACGGGATGTTCGCCGATGTCGCGCTTATCTTCGCCAAATTGGAGGGCGACATCAACATCTTCTTCGTGGATACCGATACGAAAGGCTTCTCGCGCGGCAAGAAGATGGAGAAGCTCGGCCTGAGAGGCACCGAGCTTTGCGACCTGATGATGGACGACGTACGCATCCCGAAAGAGAACCTGCTGGGTGGAAAAGGCGGCAAGTTTGACGCGCTCAAGGACGCCATGACCCTGGGGAAACTCTGCCTCAGCGCGCACTGCGTGGGACTGATGCAGGCGGCGCTGGAGGAAGCCGTAAGGTACTCCATGACCAGGATGCACTTCGATGAGCCCATATTCGACCTCCAGGCCATTCACTGGCTGCTGGCGGAGATGGCGTCCCGCCTTGAAGCCTCCCGCTGGCTTACCTACCGGGCGGCCTTCCTCAAGGACCAGGGCACGGACAGCATCAAGGATATGGCCATAACCAAGCTCTTCGTCACGCAGACTGCCGTGGACGTGTGCAGGTGGGGTATGCAGGTGCACGGCGCCTACGGGATCAGCAAGGAGTACAAGATAGAGCGCATATTCCGCGACGCGAAGATGTACGAGCTCCTCGAAGGCACATCCGAGATACAGCGGGAGCTCATAGTAAAGCGCCTGCCCCGGTGAATCCGGCGCAGATTTTTCCGGAGGCATTCGAATGGCCAAGCTCAAGAAACTCTTCGAACCTATCCAGGTAGGCAGGCTCACGCTCAAGAACCGGATAAAGATGCCGGCTATGGCGGTGGTCCCGCCTGAGTCAGAAGAGGTGATGATCAACCGTCTGAAGGCATTCTACGCCGAGCGCGCGAAGGGCGGTGCAGCCCTGATCGGGGCCAGCTGCACCGCAACCCGGCTCATCCAGGACCCCATGCTGCCCCTGTATGAAGACCGGGTTATACCGATGCTCAGGCAGCTCGCGGATACGGTGCATGCTCATGACGCCTTCATGTATGCTCAAATGGGTGTGGGCTACTGCTTCGCCTTCGGTGACGGCCCCGTAGAGGTTGTCGGTCCCTCCGGCGTTTCCCTGTCCGGCCGTCCGGGGACTCCGTTCAGGCTGGGCGGCCCCTTCGAGCCGACCATGCCTCGGGCGCTTACCCTGGAGGAGATTGAGCTGATGGTCGAGGCCTACGGAGATGGGGCGCGGAGGGCGCGCGAGGCGGGATTCGACGCGGTCGAGGTCATAGCCAGCGTTGGCTATGTGCTCGCCCAGTTCCTATCCCCGCTCACCAACAAGCGCACCGACCAGTACGGCGGCAGCCTGGAAAACCGCATGCGGATTCTGCTGGAGATATTGGAGAACATGAAGAAGAAGGCCGGTGAGGACTACACCTGCCTCTGCCGGCTGAGCGGCGCGGATCTCCTCCCCGGCGGCTACACCATCAGCGACACAATCAGGATGG
>JACUUS010000029.1 GCA_014859215.1 Dehalococcoidia bacterium
TCTGAGGAGCTTGCATGAATCTGGCAGGCAGGGACCTGGTAACGATAGACGATCTCTCCAATGAGGAGATAGAGTCGGTCTTCACGCTTGCGGACGAGATGTCCGATTCGATTGGCGGGCAGTTCGGGGTGTGCCAGGGTAAGGTCATGGCCAGCCTGTTCTTCGAACCCAGCACGAGGACCCGGTTGTCATTCGAGGCTGCCATGAACAGGCTTGGCGGCCGGGTGATCTCCGTGGTGGAGATGTCCAATACCTCCCTCGCCAAGGGCGAGAGCATAGCCGATATGGCCAGGGTGGTAGGCAGCTACGCCGACATTATCGTCATCAGGCACCTCTGGGAAGGCGCGGCGAGAGTGGTCGCGGACTACTCGGACGTGCCGGTCATCAATGCAGGCGACGGCGGGCATGAGCACCCGACCCAGACCCTGTGCGACCTCTATACGCTGAAGAAGGAGCGAAAGACGCTCGAAGGGCTCAAGATCGCCCTGTGGGGAGACCTGAAATACGGGCGAACCGTCCATTCCCTGGCATACGCGCTGGCGAGGTTCGGGGCCACCATCCATTTCCGGCCCAGCCCGGGCCTCGAGATGCCCGAGCACGTTACCAGGAAGCTGGCTACCGAGTATACAGGCAGGCTGGAAAAGTACGACGGGCCCAGGGCTCTGGACGAGAAGGGCCTCTTCCCGCTTGACGCTATCTACATGACCCCGAGCGGCCCGCACCAGCTTGCGAATATTCCGGCAGTGGGCCTGGAAATCGAGCTTGAAAAGGGCGTCGACGCATTGTATGTGACGAGAGTGCAGAAGGAGAGGCTCGGTCCCGAAAGCCGCCTCTCGAAGAAGGGGTATCCGGTGGTCGACCGCAAGCTGCTGCGGGAAAAAGGCTTCGAGGAGACCATGGTCATGCACCCGCTGCCGAGAGTGGATGAGCTTGCGTACGAGATGGATGCCGACCCCAGGAGCATGTACTTCAAGCAGGCGGCACGGGGGCTTCCTATCAGGATGGCCCTGGTTTCCCTCATACTGGGAGCCAGGGAAGCGCATATCCTCCAGACGAAAAAGCCAATCTTCGCGCGAAAAGTATCCTATCCCGCGTACACGCGTGACACGGGAATCAGGTGCCCGAACCGGGTGTGTGTTTCCAGCCAGGAGACCGAGTCCCGATACATCAGGCCCGAGTTCCTGATAGTCTCCACAGACCCGCTCATCCTGAGATGCGCATATTGCGAGCACGAGATCCGTCCACGTTACATTGCAAGCTCTAAATGGCACCAGGGAACAGCCGAAAACAAGCGTTACTATGCAGCGAAGGGCTCCATGATCAGCCGGATAAACCCGGATAACATCATCATCTTCGATTCGGAATCCGCGGCGCAGGAACAGGGGTTCAAGCCAGGAAGGAGGCTCGTGGAGACGGGAGCACAGGAAGGCGAAAAACCATGAGCAAGCCTGCTGTCGAGCTCGAACACCTGCTGATTCGTGGCGGCCGCGTTATCGACCCCGGCCGGGATATAGACGCGAAGGGCGATATTTACATAGCCGGCGGTCGGGTAGTGCGCCTGGACCTTCGCGGGACCGCCGCCTTGCCGGACAACTGCCCGGTCCTCAACGCGGATGGGCTTGTCGTGTGCCCCGGGTTTATCGACCTGCACTGTCATCTTCGTCAGCCGGGTTTTGAAGATGCGGAAACGATCGCCACGGGGACCCGGGCGGCGGCCAGGGGCGGGTTTACAACGGTCTGCTGTATGCCTAACACGGAGCCGCCTATAGACACAGCCGGGGTTGTGGAACTGGTAAGGAGCATCGCCGGAAGCGAGGGCGTTGTCCGTGTCTTACCTGTTGGATGTGTCAGCAAGCACCGGGCAGGGAAAGAGCTCGCCGATTTTGGCGAGCTTTCGCTGTCAGGCGTGATCGGTTTCAGCGATGACGGCAGTCCGGTTGCGGATGCGTCCCTGATGAAGGAAGCTCTGCGAACCGCGAGAGAGGTAGACCTGCCGGTCATCGATCACTGTGAAGACCCGGCGCTGAGCATGGACGGCGTGATAAATGAAGGCGAGACGGCCCGCCGGTTGGGGCTGAAGGGTATATCGCGAGCTTCCGAAGAGAGTGTGGTAGCCAGGGACATTGAGATCGCAAGGACGACGGGAGGCAGGCTCCATGTAGCCCACGTCAGCGCCGCTGGCTCTGCCGATCTCATACGCCGTGCCAGGAGCGAAGGTCTGGCCGTGACAGCCGAAGTGACGCCGCATCACCTCACTCTGACCGAAGAGGAGGTGGGCAGGGTGGGACCCAGCGCCAGGGTCAACCCGCCGTTGAGGACGCAGGACGACATCGACGCGCTTATCGAGGCCCTGGAGGAAGGGGTGCTGGATGCGATCGCCACCGATCATGCGCCCCATACTGCGAGGGACAAGGACGGTGAATTCAGCCTGGCCGCTTCGGGGATCAGCGGTTTCGAGACAGCTCTCGGCAGCCTTATGGGCCTGGTCCATACGGGGAGCCTGGGAATCAAGACGCTGCTGGCCCGTCTTACGTCCGGCCCCGCCGGGGTCCTGCGCCGTGCGGACATCGGAACGCTCAAGCCAGGCTCAGTGGCCGACATTGTGGTATTTGATCCGCGGATAGAGTGGGTCGTAGATCCGGCGGACTTCATTTCCATGGGCAGGAATACGCCGCTGGCGGGACGCACTCTGAGGGGCAGGGTAATCTGTACGCTGGTCGGCGGGCATATCGCCTACAAAGATTATGTTGTGAAAATGCGGATGCTAAAGGGACTGGAGAATATCAATGCCTGACAGAGCTATGCTGGTGCTTGAGGATGGATCGTATTACGAGGGCTATCGCTTCGGGGCCGAGGCTGTCGGACACGGAGAAGTCGTGTTCAACACAGGGATGACGGGGTACCAGGAAGAACTTACTGACCCTTCATATGCGGGGCAGATTGTTGTCCTCACCTACCCCTTGATCGGCAACTACGGGGTGAACGAAGAGGACTTCGAGTCGAAACGCATACAGGTTGCGGGATTTGTTGTTCGCGAGGAATGCCGGCAGCCGAGTCACTGGCAAAGCATTCAGACCCTGCACGAGTTCCTGCTCAAGTACGGCGTCCCAGGCATTAGCGGGGTCGATACCCGTGCGATAACACGGCGCCTGCGCTCTGCCGGAGTAATGATGGGACTCATAACCTCCGGCGAAAGCCCGTCGGAAGCCCTGGCTCGTTTGAAAGCCCTGCCGAAGTACGAAGATGTTGACCTGGTAAAAGGTGTAATTGCCGAAGCTCCTTACGAGTGGGATGCCGGCAGCTGCGGAGAGGCGTATCACGTTGTCGTCCTGGACTGCGGCCTCAAATACAACATCCTGCGCAACCTGCGGAAGATGGCCTGTAGGGTGACGGTCGTTCCCTGCACTATGCCGGCGGGAGAAGTGCTTGCGCTGGAGCCTGACGGAGTCCTGATTTCGCCCGGCCCGGGCGATCCTGCCCATCTCCAGTACGTAGAGAGGACTGTACAAATCCTCGTGGAACGGAAGCCGGTTATGGGAATATGCATGGGCCACCAGCTTATTGGGCGGGCCTTCGGGGGCAGGACGTACAAGCTCAAGTTCGGGCATCACGGATCTAATCATCCCGTTCGCGACCTGCGGAGCTCGCGCGTGTCCATCACGTCCCAGAACCATGGCTATACCGTGGACCCGGACAGCCTCGGGGGCGGGCTGGAAGTCAGTCACATCAATCTCAACGATCAGACCGTGGAAGGCTTCCGCCACCGTGAATTGCCCCTGTTCTGCACCCAGTACCATTCGGAGGCTTCACCGGGGCCGCATGACAGTGTGTACCTGTTCAAGGAATTCATAGAATTGATGGGAAGAGAGCGCGGATGAGAGCTGTCCTGGCGGGTTTCGGGCGGTGTAACGCTATCTGATTGAGTTGCGATTTCAAGGAGAAGGATGCCTAAGATAGAGAAGGTCCTCGTAATAGGCTCGGGTCCGATAATAATCGGGCAAGCAGCGGAGTTTGACTACTCAGGTGCGCAGGCGTGCCGGGCTCTCAGGGAGGAGGGTGTAACCTCCTTACTCATTAACTCCAATCCCGCCACCATAATGACGGATGAAGGCATAGCCGATATCGTCTATATCGAGCCCATAACCGCCGAAGTCATCGAGCGGGTAATAGCGCGCGAACGCCCGGACGGTCTCCTGCCGACTCTCGGGGGGCAAACGGGACTGAACATGGCGGTCGAACTGGCCGATGCCGGCATACTGGACCGGTACGGCGTCAGTTCGCTGGGGACTCCCATAGATACCATACGCAAGGCCGAAGACCGCGAGCTGTTCAAGCGCATGCTGCTTGAAATCGAGGAGCCTGTTCCTGAAAGCGCGACTGCAAACACCATGGAAGAAGCGAGGGAAACCGCAGGCAGGATAGGACTGCCCGTTGTGATCAGGCCGGCTTATACGCTGGGCGGCACGGGCGGCGGCATAGCGCATACGTGGGACGAGCTTGAAGACATAGTCTTCGCCGGCCTGAACGCAAGCCGTATCCACCAGGTGCTTGTCGAGAAGTGCCTTGTCGGCTGGAAAGAGATCGAGTTCGAGGTAATGAGGGATGCCGACGACAGCTGCGTGACTATTTGCTGCATGGAGAATATTGATCCAATGGGAGTGCATACGGGCGAGAGCATTGTGGTCGCGCCCAGCCAGACGCTTACTGACAAGGAATTCCAGAAGCTGCGTTCCGCGAGCATCAGGATAATAAGAGCACTCGGTATAGAGGGCGGATGTAATATCCAGTTTGCCCTCAAGCCCAGCCCGGTCATCGAGCCAAGAGAGGGCAAAGAGAACCCTTACTACGTAATCGAGGTCAACCCGAGAGTGAGCCGCAGCTCCGCACTGGCCAGCAAAGCTACCGGCTATCCAATTGCGAGGGTTTCCGCGAAGATTGCGGTAGGAAGGCGCCTCCACGAGATCGCAAACAAGGTCACCGGCCGAACGACCGCCGCGTTCGAGCCGACCATCGATTACATCGTGGTGAAGATGCCGCGCTGGCCCTTCGACAAGTTCGCCTCCGGGGACCGCGTGATCGGCACCCAGATGAAGTCCACGGGTGAAGCCATGGCCATCGATCGCAGTTTTGAAGCCGCGCTCCAGAAAGCGGTGCGCTCTCTCGAGATTGGCGGCCGGAGCCTGCTGTGGAAGGACCCGAGGTGGAAGGAAGACTCCGACCTGCCGCTCGCGCCCAATGATTTGAGACTGTGGGCCATCATGGCCTCCCTGAGGCGAGGAGCGAGCGTGGAGGAGTTGTGCCGGCGAACGCAGATCGACCCCTGGTTCATGCAGAAGTTCGGGAACATCATCGAGATGGAGAAGCGGTTGCTCTCCGAAACGCTGACGCCGGACCTGCTTCGCGACGCGAAGAGGCTGGGATTCTCTGATGAGCAGATCGGCACGCTGGCGGATAGGCTTCCCGAGCAGGTGAGACAGCTGCGCCAGAACTGGCAAATCCGGCCCGTGTACAAGATGGTTGATACCTGCGCTGCGGAATTCGATGCCGAAACCCCCTATTTCTACAGTACATACGAGACCGAGAACGAGACGGAGTACACGTCCGAACGGAAAGCGGTGGTGATAGGTTCCGGCCCCATACGGATTGGACAGGGGATAGAGTTCGACTATTGCAGCGTACATTCCGCCTGGGCGCTCCGCGAAGCCGGAATCAGGAGCATCATGGTCAACTCAAATCCGGAGACGGTCTCGACCGACTTCGACACCAGCGATCGACTCTATTTCGAGCCGCTGGATGAGGAGAGCCTGAGGGATCTCATCGAGAACGAGGGCGGCAACGGGACCGGCGACGGCCCGCCCCCTTCGATAGTGCAGTTCGGAGGCCAGACGGCCATTAACCTGGCCCAGCCCCTGTCGAGGGCGAGGATACCCATTCTCGGCTCCAGCGCGGAGACCATTGACCAGGCGGAGGACCGGAGGCGGTTCGAGGACTTCCTGAGTGTTCTGAGCATCCCCCAGCCGCCTGGCGCGGCCCTTTTCACACTGGAGGAGGCGCTCAAGACCGCCGATCTCATCGGGTACCCGGTGCTGATCCGCCCCAGCTACGTGCTCGGGGGCCGGGCAATGGAAATCGTACAGAACCCGGTTGAGCTCGCCAAGTTCATGGTGCTGGCGGCGGATATAGATCCCAAACGCCCCGTACTTATAGACAAGTACCTGGAAGGCAAGGAAGTCGAGGTGGACGCCATCTGCGACGGGGAACGGGTCCTGATCCCGGGCGTCATGGAGCATATTGAACGTGCGGGCGTCCACAGCGGGGATTCGATGGCGGTCTACCCCGGTATCAATCTCACCGAGCAGGAGGTTGAATGCATTGTCGATTACTCGGTGCGCATAGGGCTCGGGCTGGGAGTCAATGGCCTGATGAACATCCAGTACGTAATCATGCCCAACGATGCAGGATCGGGTTCGACCGTATATGTTCTCGAAGTGAACCCGCGTTCAAGCCGGACCGTACCGTTCCTGTCCAAGGTAACGGGCCTGCCGATGGTCCGTGTGGCAACCAAGGTAATGCTGGGGATAAGCCTGAAGGAGCAGGGTTATCCGTCAGGGCTGTGGAAGAGGCAGAAGCTTGTCGCGATCAAGGCCCCCGTGTTTTCCATGTCCAAACTGCCGGGGGTGGATACCTACCTCGGGCCTGAGATGAAATCGACAGGTGAGGTAATGGGCGTTGACTATGACTTCGGGCGGGCTCTGGCCAAGGCGCTTCTGGCCAGCGGAATGGCCCTCTCGCCCCAGGGAGGAGCCCTGCTGAGCATAGCGGACAGGGACAAGGCTTCGGCCCTGTCTCTTTCCCGTGACCTGGCAAGCATCGGGTACAGGATCTTCGCCACTGAAGGCACTTCCGAAGTCATTCGCGCCTCCGGCCTGGAAGTGACGATGATCAGCAAGAAGATCAGCGAAGGACATCCGAACGTAATAGACCTCATTCACAGCGGGGCCGTCAACGCCGTGGTAAATACCACTACCGGCGGGCGTATCCCGATGCGAGACGGTTTTGAAATCCGCCGCGCCGCTACCGAGCAGAGGATTCCGTGCTTCACCTCGATCGATACAGCCCGCGTTGCTGTGCAGGCCCTGACGGCGGTAGCACAACTGGTCAGCGTGCAGCCCCTGTCTGACTATCTCAGGAAGCCTGAATTGTCGAAGGCGAGCTGAAGGAAGTGATACAGGTAAAGGCTGATGTCTCCTCCAATATCCTCCTCCTGCCCGATCCCGGGGCGTGGCTGCTGCGGGTGAGAGCCCCGGACCTGGTTCACGCGCGGGCCGGCCAGTATGTAATGGTTCGCTGCGGGGAGGGAATGGAAATGCCTCTGCGCCGGCCGCTGACAGTGCACCGGACCAGCGCGGAAGGTGAAATTCAGCTGCTGTATGCCGTGGTCGGACGCGGGACTGAATGGCTGGCGGGACGGCGGGAGGGGGATGCCCTGGACATCATTGGTCCCCTGGGCAACGGGTTTGATGCTGTTCCCCCCTCGAGCAGGGTCTTGCTCGTTGCCGGCGGAATGGGCGTTGCGCCAATGGTATCGCTTGCCTGCCAGTCCCTTGCCGAGGGCGCGTTTGTCACGCTTGTTATCGGGGCCGGGACAGTAGCGGGCATCTACCCCGACAATCTGCTCCCGGCCGGTGTCTCAACCATAATCACGACCGAGGATGGGTCGGCGGGCAGGAAGGGAATGGCGACCGATTTCATTGAAGAACTGAGTCGGGATGCGGACCGGGTTTTCGCCTGCGGCCCGCTGGAGATGTACCGGAAGATGGCAGGACTGTCCTGCCTTGCCGGGAAACCTGTGCGCTTGCTTCTCGAAGCTGTGCTGGGCTGCGGCATGGGCGCATGCCTGAGCTGTACTATCGAGACGAAGAGCGGTCCCCGCAAAGTCTGTAAAGACGGCCCCGTCTTCGAACTAAGTGATATTCTCTGGGACAAGATAACAGCGCCTCCCGCAAGGAGGCGCTGAAGAAAGCCTCTACTCCGGGTCTATACCCACATCACCTTTGACGGCAATGAGACCGTAGCCTTGCCCGGCATGGTCTCCTCACCCCTCTGGTTCAGGGTCTTCATCTCGATATCGACCAGGTACTCATGGCCTTCCTGGTACTTGTTTATCACTGTGCCGTGAATGAACTGGGTATCGCCAAACACGTTGAAGCGGGTACATCGCGCGCTCAGCTTCTTCAGGAAGCCCTCGTCCCCCATCCAGTTCGTGAAGAGGTGTCCGGCCCAGGAAAAGCGCTGCATGCCGAGGTCATACGCGACCGGCACGCCGATGGCATCCGATTTGGACGATTCGTAGTGGACGTCCGCCATGGGCTCTATTGCGCCTGTCTCAGGGTCCTTGACGCCCCATTTAGGATGCTTCTTCATATACTGCCTGCGGATACCGTGCGCGCCCTGCCCGCCGCCGATGCCTACCCAGAACTCGACCATATCCGTATGCGCAAGCGGCCCCTTGATGACAGGCTTCAGGGCGTCGCCGATATTGACGTCTTCCCAGAACCGGGGATTAGCTCCCCTGATCTCCTCGTTTTCATAGCCTTCATCAACTCTCCGCAGCTCCTCGGCGGTATATTTGTGTTTGGTGACGCCCGAATACTTGCCTCTCTCGGTCGCCTCCTGGCGTTCCACCCGCATCGTCTCTCGTTTCTGTGTGGCTACGACTTCCCCTCGCTGGTTGTAATAGATTGTCCTGCCCAGTTGCAGGAACTGCCGGCCGCCCATACGGCCCTGCTTCTCTACCAGGTCGATTGGCACATCGACACAGGTAAGCTCGTCGTTAACATGAATGGGCTTATGCCATTCCCAGTTGCAGCCGCAATAGAAAGCGTGCACACCCGGCAAGCCCTCCATACCCTGGGGGCATGCTACGGCGTAAAGGAACATAGGCGGCGCGATAATGTGCCCCCACCTGGTTCTTAATGCATAATCAGCATTGCGGAACAGCGGGTTGGGATCACCGATGCCATTACAGAATTGCCTGATGGCGTCCTTTGAAGCGACTTCGTTCTGCCGGATCATGTAGTAGGGCTTGCCGAAGGCAGCCCGCATCTTGGCCAGGCCTTCTTCAGTGATCCTTCCGAAGGTCACTTCCGGCTTTTCTGTGATCGCCATTTATACCTCCTTGCATCTCTTGCCGACTCGCGGGATATTATAGCATAAAGGCTCGGGCATTCTCCAGCGTATATTCATCCGCGAAGTCGGGCGGGAGAGTGGGTTTTGAGAGCGGGTTAGACGATTTTTCTGACCGGTATGGTCTGTTCCCTGGCGGCGCCCACTGAGACCAGGCTTACCGGGCAGTCGATGAGCTGCTCGATTCGTCTGACGTAGTCCCGGGCCTGCCGGGGCAGGTCTTCCAGACGCCTGATGCGGTCGGTCGGCGTCTGCCAGCCGGGCATTTCCTCGTAGACCGGCTTGCAGCGTTCAAGCAGCTCCGAGCTTGCGGGCGGCTTCTTCCAGGTTGAACCGTCCAGTTCATACGCGGTACATATTTTGACGGTCTCAAAGGTGTCCAGGATGTCGAACTTGGTTAGAGCGACGCCGGTAACGCCGTTCACTTCCGCCGCGTAGCGTCCTACCACGGCGTCGAACCATCCGCACCTGCGGGGTCGCCCTGTGGTGGTGCCGTATTCGTGGCCGCGTTCACGGAGCATTTCACTGCAATCGTCGTGCAGCTCTGACGGCATTGGCCCTCCGCCCACCCTGGTGATGTAGGCCTTGAAAACGCCCACAACCTGTTCGATGCTGGTGGGGGCCATGCCAAGCCCCAGGGAGACCGCGCCGGACACAGCCGAGGTTACGTACGGGTAGGTGCCGTAATCCAGGTCCAGCATGGTCCCCTGCGCACCCTCGAGCAGGACCTTCCTGCCTTCACTAAGGGCTTCTCTTGCGATGGCGTCGGTCTGCCGGACAAAGGGAGCCAGCCTTTCGCGGAAGTGAGCGAAGGTCTCGCAAAGCTCATCCACGGAAAGAGGTTGAACGTCGTAAAGCCGGGTGAGGACCCTGTTCTTGTACTCCAGCACGAAGGAAAGGCGCTTCCTGAAGTCCCCGGCGTCCAGCAGATCGCAGATACGTATGCCCATGCGGGCCGTCTTGTCGGTGAATGCCGGCCCCACGCCTTTACGGGTCGTGCCGATCGCCCTGCTGCCCCTGGCCTCCTCCTCCAGTCCGTCCTGGAGTATGTGATAGGGCATTATCAGGTGCGCCCGGTCGCTGATGTAGAGGTTGCGGGCCTCGATTCCGCTCTCCTTGAGAGCATCGATTTCCTTCAGAAGCTGTGCGGGGTCTATAACAACCCCGTTTCCTATAATGCAGATTACGTTCGGATGGAAGATGCCCGACGGTATCAAATGCATGCGGAACTGGCCGAACTGGTTGACGACTGTATGCCCCGCGTTGTTCCCGCCTGAGAACCTCACGACAACATCGACATTCTCCGCGAGAAGGTCGACTATCTTCCCTTTACCCTCGTCCCCCCATTGGGCCCCGATTATCGCGATGGCTGGCATCTCTTGTTTGCTTACCTTACCTCAATAGTTGGTGCGATACTGGCTCAGTCCACCTGGGCGAAAAGCACGACGTAGTTCTTGCCGTAGGCTTTCGCGCATGCCGGGCAGGTTGTGTAAGAGAAGTACATCTTCTTCAATTGCCTGCCTTTGGAAGCTACGTATACATTCATCTCGCGCGCCCACTTGCCGGCATTCTGGTATGGTCCCTCAAAGACCCTGGTCAGATACTTTCCGGAAAGGGACGCCATCTGCGCGCCCGGCACATCTTTGGAGACATCAATGAAGATGTCCGAACCCCACATGGATTTCTCGTCGCACAGCATCAGCTGATACGGGCTCCTGGCTCCAGCTTTTTCAATCAGGTCCATATTCCTGATGACGACCTTGCCCATGTTGAGCGGGACGTGGAAGAGGCTCCTGACATGGTCCTTGACGAATTGCTTCCTGTCCCAGACTATTTCTTTGTCCTGCCACGGCTCAGGATCGAAAGGGATGCAGCATCCAGTCGGTGTTACGGCCTGATTTGCGGTCGTCATAGTCTGGCCCTGCCCTCGATTCCGGCGGATTTCAAGCTGGCGGAGAGGGTGGGATTCGAACCCACGGGCCGGTAGACC
This sequence comes from Dehalococcoidia bacterium, assembly GCA_014859215.1. Lineage (GTDB taxonomy): Bacteria > Chloroflexota > Dehalococcoidia > SZUA-161 > SZUA-161 > Kmv37. Next base: position 11,177 of record JACUUS010000029.1, read on the forward strand.
GGCCACGCGCTCTCCAGGCGCGCCTGATCGTCCACTCCAGCACCTCTCCCGGGACTGAGATAATCTCCAAAGAGTTGTGAATGGCGGAGAGGGTGGGATTCGAACCCACGGTTGCTAAACGCAACACCGCTTTTCGAGAGCGGCACCATCAACCACTCGGACACCTCTCCTTGCTTCGATATCTGTCAATCCGGGTGCCGAAATCGCCTTCTGCTAATGCTTCCAGGCAGTCTCGTTTTCCAAGATGGTATTATACTTCAGGGATACCACTTTATCAAACTCTGCCGCTGCCGTTGAGTCTAATCGGCAAAGGTCCGAGCGGGGGGCCAGGGTGATTGGAACTTTGTCCCATTTGCTCGTCAGGGCAACGGCGTACCTTCGACTGCGGCAAGGAAACGGTTCGTTGAAGCTGATTATTGTCTCGAACCACACTACTAAAGAGACGTCTTCAATGCCGGGTTCAATTGGGTTGGGCCTGCAAGTATCAAGCGGTATGCGATAAGCCACTGACTCCATGTCAACTGCTCTGCCAATGGCTCACTCAATAATCAGCCACTTGCCATCCACTTTCACGAGGTCTAGCGTATCGCTTTCGCGGGATTTTTCCGTCTCGCCCATTATTTTGACCTCGAGATCGAACTCAGCCACAACTGTCGCTGTGTTTTCCGTCTGCGATGCCACCGTTAACTTCAGATTGCTTATCTTCATGCTGTCAATAAAGGCAAAGGCCATTTTCATACCGGCCACAAACTCATTTCTCGTATCCTCTACGACATACTGGCCCGCCTTCTCTGCATCCTGTGCCTCCATGGCTTTTATCAGCCCCCGCACAGTATCCTCGGGGCTCGCTTCTCCGTTGCATCCAGCCGCCATGCCCCCGACCAGTGCAACCAGAAGCAGAACCAGAGCTACTTTGAACCAGCCTTTCATCTTTGCCTCTCTTTCTTGAACCACGTGTCGCTAGTACAGCACCAGGGCCAACTCCTTAGCTATTTGCAGGGTGCGAAGGGACGGGCAGGAGTGAGAAGGCTGAAGTCATTGGTCACCGGTCACTCCGCTCACTGCTCTGGGCTCAATGCTTCGGGCCGGCATCAAGCTGTTCGCCACAATCTCGGCCAGGTCCATAACCCTCGTAGTGCTTACCGCGTTCTTATACTTCAAGGCGTCTTCAAACATCGTCATGCAGTAAGGGCAGCAGACGCAAATGGTTTCAGCGTCTTTCTCCAGAGCTTCTTCAACGCGCGCTATGTTGATACCTTTTCCAGTTTTCTCCTCCATCCACATGTGCCCACCCCCGGCGCCACAACAGAACGACTTGCCATGGTGGCGGTCCATTTCGACTGGACTGCGGCCGGTAACCGCCACGAGGGCTTTGCGCGGCGCGTCATAGATCATGTTGAGCCGGCCCAGGTAACAGGAGTCGTGAAACACGACCTTACCCGGTTCTTGTGTCCTGTTGATTTCCAGCCTGCCCGAGGCTATCAGGTCGCTTATGATCTCGGTATGGTGGATGACTTCAAGTTCGACACCGTACTGGCGGTAGTCGTTCTTCAGGGTGCTATAGCAATGAGGACATTGAGTGATTATTCTCTTGACCCCCTTTTTCTCCAGAAACTTCGCGTTATCTTCAACCATTCGGTCAAAAACAAACTCGTTGCCCAGGCGACGTAAGCTGTCACCGCAACATATATGTTCCCTGTCCAGGACACCCCAGGAAACACCCCCGGCATCCAGAATCCTGGCTACCGATAATATTGTGTCTCGACTCCGTGCGTCGAAAGCGCCGTCACAGCCCACGTAGAAGAGATACTCAGTTTTTCCAGCCTCGAAAGATGGGGCATTGATTTCCACAGCCCACCTGGACAGCGCCGCGGGGGCAATTCCCCAGGGATTGCCACGTTGCTCGATGTTCGCGAAGAGGGTTAACAGTTCCTCCGGAAATCGGGCTTGCATTTCTACCAGATTTCTGCGCATGTCGATGATCCTTGGTACATGCTCTATGAAGACCGGGCACACCTCCATACAGGCGCCGCAAGTAGTGCAGTCCCAGATAACCTCCTCTGACACGCTGCCTTTCTGATCGCCTATCAAAGGGAGCGCTGCTTCGTTCTTTCGGTAGAGTAGAGGTCCATTCTCCAGGAGGTTTTCCTTGATATCGCGAATGACCAGCCGCGGATTCAGACGCTTTCCTGTGAAGGTGGCGGGGCAAACATCCGAGCAGCGTCCGCACTCAGTGCAAGAGTAGGAGTCGAACAGGCCCTTCCAGGTAAACTGATCTATTTGCCCTACGCCGAAGGTTCTACCCTTTTCGAATGCCTCTCGCGCTTGTGTATTGACCTTCGTCAGACTCCTGAAGAAGCAGTTCGGGATGGAGGTGAGGATGTGCATGTGTTTGCTGTAGGGCAGATAATTCAAGAAACCCAGCAGAACTATGGCGTGAATCCACCAGAAAGCGTTAATGGCGCCATCCAGGCCGGTTGCCGGAATGCCCGAAAAGAAAGTCGAGCTTACTAAATTGGATACGGGCATGTATCGCGCGGCTCTCTCGACACCCTGGGATATCTCGCTCGCATGCAGTCCAAGGTAGGCAATCATCAGTAAAGCAACCAGGGTTAGAATGGTAAAGGCATCCCGGGTGCGAGCCTCCAGGTAAGAAGGGGCGAAGAAGAGACGACGGACAAGTGCAGTAAGAACCGCCAGCAACGCGAGGGCGGACAGAATATCGAACACGGACGATAAGGTGAAGTATGCGGTGTCAGGCAAACGCGAGAAGCTGATGTAACCTGGAGCCAGGCCGTGTAGCAGGAACTCGGTGTTCGCAATCAACAGGATGAGGAAACACCAGAATAGTACAAGGTGATTCAGGCCAAAGCGGTAATCATGGGATACCGCACATCGCTGGCCGAAAGCGTGTAAGACCGTACCCCGGATGCGCTCACCCGGGTTTCCAAAACGGTTCTCCCTCCTGCCCAGGAACACCAGGCGAAAACGCCTGAAACAGCTCCAGGAAAAGAATGCTAGAGCGACCACAAGAAAAGCCGTAAATATGGCGAGATTAGCCGACACGATTTGCCCCTTGGTTTTCTCTAAATATTTTCATACGCCAACCTGCTCTTTGGCGTTCCTGATGCGGTCAATAACGGCAGGGACTATCTGAAAGACATCGCCCACTATCCCATAGGTAGCTGCCTTGAAAATAGGGGCCTCTTTGTCCTGGTTGATGGCTATGATAACGTCCGAGCCTTGCATGCCGGCGAGGTGCTGAATGGCTCCACTTATGCCGCAGGCTATATAGATCTTGGGCCGGACCGTCTTGCCTGTCTGGCCTACCTGCCGCTCCAGAGGCATCCAACCGGCCTCCACCGCGGCGCGGGAACAACCCACCACGCCGTCCAACTCGTCGGCCAGTTGCTGCAAAAGATTGAAACCATCCCTCGCTCGCATGCCTCTTCCCCCGGAGACAATCACATCGGCTGACGCGAGATCTATGCACTCGGCCCCCTGCCTCACATCCGGGATAACCTTGATTACCTTTGCGCCGATGTCCTCCTCCTGCAGCGGCAGCGATTCCCGGACGATCTCGCCCTTGCGAGAGGCATCCTTTACGGGCAAGGGCATTACGTGCGGCCGGACCGTTGCCATCTGTGGCCGCGCGTGCTCCGTCAAAATGGTAGCCATGATATTGCCGCCAAAGGCCGGGCGCGTTTGCAGCAGCAAGCCTCCATCATCGATCGCCAGTTCCGTACAATCCGCGGTCAAGCCCGTATTCAGTCTCGTAGCCACGGCTGCCGCCAAATCCCTTCCCACACCCGTAGCCCCCATCAGCAGGATCTCGGGCTTGTGCTTTTCTACCAGGAGGCAGACTGCCCTGTAATAAGGCTCGGTGCGATAGAAGTGGAATAGGGGGGCATCCATATAGTAGGCCCTGGAGGCTCCATAACTGAAGCACTCGTGGCATAGTGGTTCCACCTTATCGCCGATTACCACCGAGCCCAGCTCAACTCCCAGTTTCCGGGCTAACCCGGCGCCTGCCCCGATAAGCTCCCAGGAAACGTCAGCGGGTTCACCTTCCGTATGTTCAATAAAGACCCATACACCCTTGTACTCCTGAATCTCGGCTAGAGCAGCGGCTTCTTCAAGACTTATCTCCTGGGGTTCTGTCCCCTTTGCACTCGCCGCCATTTCAGCGAGGATCCTCTTCTCCTCCTCTGTGTAATACATTTCCAGAGCATCGGCGGGGCAAACCTTCACGCATCTGCGACACCCGATGCATTTGTCCACTAGAATGATCGGCTCACCCCTGTCGTTCATTTCTATCGCACTCTTGGGGCATGTAGCCTGACAACGGGCTCCACAGGCTATGCATTTACCGGGAATAAGTTGAGCCACGCCGCGGGGTCTTTTGACTTCTTTCCCGTCATCCATTGCGTATATCTTCTTGTCCCTTTAGAGATTGCCCTATCTTGACTCTAGGCGCAGATGAAACCCTTTTCTATCAGCCTGTCCACCAGCAGGCTTGCGGCGCCTTGCGGGTCTTTGACTCCATCACCCAGTATTTCCCCTCCGGCTCTTTCCGGGGAGAATATCTTGCGAACCAGGGTCGCCGAGCCTTTGAGTCCTACAGTGTCCTCTTTCAGTCCCATCACTTTGTTATCCCATAGGGGAATCGTTGACTCCTCGGCTATCAACTTCATAGGGACGTTTGGATAGCGCGGGCGATTTATCTCCCGCACAACCGCGATCACCGCCGGAAGAGGAGCTTCGACTACCTCGTGCCAGCCCTCGAGTCTTCGCCTCACTGTTACTCTCCGGTCTTGCACAGACAAATTCTCGATGAGGTCAACAAGGGTCAATTGTGAGTACCCCAGCCGGGTGGCAATTCCCGGCCCAACTTGAGCTGTATCTCCGTCAATCGTTTGCCTGCCGCAAAGGACCATAATCACGTCTTCATGCCGTCCAAGCCTCTTGATTGCTTCAGCCAAAACGAGACTGGTAGCCAGAGTGTCGGCACCACCAAAAGCGCGGTCGCTGAGAAGCATGGCTTCGTCAGCTCCCAGAGCTAGAGCCTTTCGCAGGGTTGCTTCAGTGTTGGGCGGCCCCATCGAAATTACCGCCACACGAAGCCCATATTTGTCTTTTAGCCTGAGGCTCTCCTCCAATGCATGAGCGTCGAACGGGTTCATGATGAAAGGCACGCCCTCCCGAATCAGAGTGCCTGTATGCGGGTCAACTTCAATCTGGGTGGTATCGGGTACCTGTTTAACGCATGTGACTACCAACATGTGGTGGCCTCTTCTATCATCGATTGTTCTGGATCACTCCCCCGGACATCGCCGTACTCCGCCCTTCGGGGCCGGTCATGCTATCCGGGTGCGCCGCAGTACGGCCGGGCCGATGTCGCCAGTCAAGCATCTTCACAGGCGTTTGACCTCCGAGCGACACCCAAGGACTCATAGTACAGGCTGGAGAGGCTTGTGTCCAGCAACCTGCGTATACCCGAATCGGTTAGTGCGGGTTTGGCTGACCAACACAGGAGAAGGTCAGGCCCACTGAACATGCACTTCGCTTTCACTCAACGTTGCATCACCTGTATAATCGTGTTAGCGGGGTTCGTGCATGCTCACCATTTCAAACATATCCAAGTCCTACGGGACCAGGACGCTGTTCAGTGATCTCACCTTCAATGTCGGAGCGAGGGACCGCATAGCGGTCATAGGCGCGAACGGCTCAGGCAAGACTACATTGTTCCAGGTGATCGCCGGCAGAGTGCCGCCTGACTCGGGCAGTGTCAGCATGCGGAAGGGGACCTCCATTGGTTACCTCGAGCAGGAGACCAGGCCGTCCGGCTCGCAGCTTCTCGACGACGTTGCAAACGCGGCAACCGGTATCACCCGACTGGCGCACAAGATACAAGTCCTCCGGGAAGAGCTGGCAGGGGAGGAGGATGGAAAGAGCAGCCAGGAGCTCATGCGTGAGCTGGGTGAGCTTCAGACCGAATACGAGCTTGCGGGAGCCTACAGCGTCGAACATGAGGCCGGGATCGT
>JACUUS010000230.1 GCA_014859215.1 Dehalococcoidia bacterium
GCTGCAGGTCACGGGAAGAGAGAGGAATGAATGAAAGGGATAGAGAAGATTTCCATTATTGGTGATCAAGATGTCCAGACGAGATTAGGCGGCCTGTTCTCCGCGGCTGGACTGGACATCAAAGCGGATGAAGATTTTCATGAGGAGATGGGGGGTACCGATTTTGTCTTCGAATGCCTTGCCGTCGACAAAGAGACACGCAAGCAAGCCTGGCATCGCTGGCAAGGTTTTATTCGGCCTGATGCTGTTATGGCCACGGCAACACCAGGGATTACAATCGAGCTGGCAGGTTTGACTGCGAAGCCTGAAAAAGTCATCGGGCTGGATTTCATCTTCAACCCACAGGATGAGAGGAAGGTTTTTGTTCAGCTAATGAAAGGGCCGGGTACTTCAGATAAGACCACGGAGTTGTGCATGGGGTTGATGGAAAGGATAGGTGTTTCAGCCATTATTGTGGAGGATACGCCTGGCCTTGTACTGGATCGCCCTCTTGCTTGTGTCATAAATGAAGCGGCCATCATGTATTCAACCGGCATCGCCAGTCTGGAAGACATTGACAGAATACCCAAACTGTGTCTCAACTGGCCGATGGGTCCATTCGAATTTGCGGACAACATAGGCATGGACAAAGTGCTTGCTACTCTGGAAGCCCTTCAAGCGCATTATGGGCCCCGATTCCAGCCCTGCGATCTGCTAAGAGAAATGGTGGCCATGAACAGGCTGGGTGTGAAGGCGGGCAGGGGTTTCTATAGTTACAGTCGAAGCGAGGAGGGATAGATTGAATTCAACTCCACTAATCTTCACCAAGGAAGATGGTATAGCCAGAATCACAGTTAATCGGCCTGAGGCCCGGAATGCCTTGAACAAGGCAGTCAGGCAAGCGCTTAGAGACGCTGTCGAGGATATACGGAATGACAAGAGCATCCGGGTCGTCATAATCGCCGGAGAGGGTAAGAAAGCCTTCATCGCGGGCGCGGATATAGTGGAACTGAAGGACATGACTCCACTACAGGTGGAGGAATTCGCGGGCACGTTGGGACAGCAGCTATACACTGATATTGAGAGTCTGGAGGTTCCGGTTGTTGCGAAGATAGACGGGTTCTGCCTTGGTGGAGGTTGTGAGATAGCTATGGCCTGTGATGTGAGAATAGCCTCCGAGAACTCCAAGTTCGGGCAGCCGGAGATTAACATAGGAATCATACCCGGAGGCGGTGGAACTCAAAGGCTTCCCAGGCTGATAGGCTGGGGGAGGGCAAAGGAACTCATCTATTCCGGCAGGATCATAGATGCGGCTGAAGCGGAAAGGATAGGCCTGGTTGACAAAGTCGTGCCTGAAAGCGACCTGGATAAGACTGTGGGAGAGCTTGTTGACAGCGTTAAAAGCAAGAGTCCACTCACTATGAGGCTGGCCAAGAAATCCATTAACCGGGGAATGTACACCGATCTGGCCGCGGGGTTGAGTGCGGAGCGGAGCAATCTCGTTCTGTGTTTTGCCACGGAGGACCAGAAAGAGGGAATGTCTGCCTTTCTTGAGAAGCGGAAACCTTCATTCAAGGGACAGTAGCTAAGGAGGAATATGAAGGTCGAAAGGGCGTGTGTGGTCGGCGCAGGAACGATGGGCCATGGAATAGCTCAGGTTCTTGCACGGAGCGGGATCCATGTCTGCCTTCACGATGTCGGGGAGGACCTGGTTCAGGCCGGTCTGAAAAAAATAGAGAAGTCGCTCAATACGAACTTGGAGCGCAAGAAGATAACCCGGGAAGAGCTTGTCGGGACATCAAGCAGGCTAAGCGGGACAGTAAATCTGGTTGAGGCGGTCCGCGATGCCGATTTCGTTATTGAGGCTATCATAGAAAACTCTGAGGCAAAGAACGATGTGTTCCGCCGGCTCGACGAAATATGCGACCCACGATGTATATTCGCCACCAACACCTCTTACCTGTCCGTAACGGGGATGGCGTCTCTTACCGGTAGACCTGACAGATTCGTGGGGATGCATTGGTTCAACCCTCCCCAGGTGATGCGAGGAATAGAGCTCGTGAGAACCGAAATGACCTCAAAGGAAACGCTGGACGCTATAATTGAGCTGTGCCAGACGATTGGCAAGGAAGCAGCAGTAGTCAAAGACTCGCCTGGTTTCATCGCCAACAGGCTTCTTCAGGCATGGCGGAATGAAAGCTTCAGGCTCTACGATGAAAACTTGGCCTCCTTCCAGGATATTGACAGGGCCTTCAAGACAGCCTACAACTTCAGAATGGGGCCTTTTGAGCTCGGCGATATTGCCGGTCTGGAGATTGTTCTGACAGGTAGTGAGACAATGTACCGGGAGACAGGCAGGGAAATCTTCCGTCCGGCACAGTGTGTGATCAAGAGAGTAAAGGCGGGAGACTACGGGAGAAAGACCGGGCGAGGGTTTTACGAATACAAGTAGCCTGAAGGAGAAAGGTCATGGCGGGCATTACTGCCTACGGAGCTTATGTCCCCGTATGGAGACTTAGCAGGGAGGCTATTTCCAGGGCTTGGGGAGTAGCTTCAGCGGGGGGTGAGAGAAGTGTAGCTGGTTTTGACGAAGACAGCATTACCATGTCAGTTGAGGCGGCCGTCGATTGCCTGCGAGGAATTAAGCGAGAAGAAGTAGACGGTCTGTTTTTCGCTTCTACAACCTCTCCCTATCGAGAGAAACAGGGGGCGGCTCTTATCGCCGCCGCTGCGGATTTAAGGACTGATATCATTACGAGCGATTTCGCTAATTCTCTCAGGTCCGGGACACTTGCCCTGAGGTCCGCGCTTGATACAGTGAAGAGTGGAACCGCGTCCAGCGTGCTGGTCACCGCAGCCGATT
>JACUUS010000231.1 GCA_014859215.1 Dehalococcoidia bacterium
GGAACCTGCTTTAGAAGCACCAATCGGTCCTCTGGAGGGTTTGACGCACGAGTCTTTCGGCTCGGCCATACTGCGGTCCTCCTCGCGATTCGAGCATTACTTAACCTATCTTACATGCCGCACACAGGCGGCGCAACACGCACTTCCCCTGCGAAGAGCATACTCCATGACATCACATGATCACGTCAGGGGCGGAATCGAGTCTGGTCGGCCACCTTCGCAGTGCAAAAACTGCTCTATCGCATGATTTCGGAAGGCTGCAAGGTTACCTCGTATTTATCCACCTCAACGGTAGACGGATCGGCGCCGGCAATCCGCGCTGCTTCATCACGTACACCTCTGGCTGCACTGGCACTGGCATCTACCGCCTCCTCCGTTTCCCAGAGGGTGATAGTCAATAATTTCCCCGATTTCCGATTAGCCAGCAAGTATGCTCCCTTCATTTCCTCGAGCCCTGTCGGGCGCATCTCCTCACCGAGGTAGCGCGCCGCATCATCTACCCGATCAGGTCTTCCCACGATAGTGCTCACTCTTGCAAACATAGCGCTCCTCCTGTATTGGAACTGACTAGATTCCGGGCATACGAGTCCTCCCCATTTAATTCTGCGGCAGACTGCCTGACGTTCAGGAATACGCCTTCATACTTATTCTTGCCGGGTTTTTTACCTAATTCCTGCCAACCCAGAGATACAGGCTCTGTTCCGCCCGCATCATTGACAACGGCCCGGCCCCATGCTATAACGTCTTCACCCTGTTGGCCCGCACAAGAGTCTACTAATTCACGATGTGAGCCGAACTGTACCTCGTCTGCAGCCGGTGGCGGGAGTCTGCCTTGCACACGTTTCCAGGCGTACGCAAACCTTAACTGAGCAGGAGGAGAAATGCGCAAGCTGTTGCGGGTGAACCTGTCCAGCGAAGCAATCAACGAAGAGGCGATACCTGACAGAATAGCTCTTGATTACGTCGGAGGACGCGGCTTCGGGGCTAAGTACCTCTATGACGAGGTCCCCGCAGGTACAGACCCGTTAGGCAACAAGAACAAGCTGCTGCTCGTTACAGGCCCGCTGGCGGGCACGAATGCGCAATCTGTTTCGAAATGGGTGGTCATCACCAAAAGCCCGGTGACTAATACCTTTACCCGCAGCTACGGCGGCGGCGATTTCGGCGCCTGGCTCAAATGGGCAGGACTGGAGATGATAGTCCTCGAAGGCAAGGCTTCGAAACCTTCCTATCTGTATATCAAAGACAACAAATACGAGATCCTGGACGCCGCGGACATTTGGGGAAAGACGACCAGCCAGACTCAGGACGTCCTCAGGAAACGGCACGGGGCCAGAGTGCGCACCGTTTGCATAGGTCCCGCTGCTGAGAAGATGGTCCTCTATGCGGCGATCATCACCGGCCGGCGCGCCGCGGGCCGCGGAGGTACGGGCACTGTTATGGCTTCAAAGAACCTCAAAGCCATAGTCGTCGAGGCTCAGCGCAAAGACCAGGTGGCTGATCCGGCGGAGTTCGGCAAGCTGGTCAAACAGCAGGTAAGCAGCTTCAAGTCCGGGCTGGGATTTGGCCCCTTTCGGGATTATGGAACGGTCATGGGCGTTGACTTTCCGGGTTTCTCTATCGGGACTTTCCCCGTGCGCAATTTCCGCTCCGCGGCCCTGGATGGATGGCAGAAGATTTCCTTCATGCAGTACGCGGCAATAACGCAGAAACACTCTGGCTGCTATGCCTGCATGCTGCGGTGCGGGAAGACACGCACCGTAGCGGAAGGACCGTATGCCGGAGTGACCACCGAAGGCCCCCAGTACGAGACAGTATGGGCGTTCTCAGGTCCCACAGCGTGCGCCGACCTCGGGGCTACAGTAAAGGCGGACCGGATGTGCTGCGAACTGGGGCTTGACACCATTAGCACTGGCAACACGATCGGATTTGCCTATGAGCTGTTCGAAAAAGGAATACTGACCACCAGGGACACCGGTGGTCTCGTACTCAGGTACGGCGACCCCGAACCCATGATCAAGCTTATTGACAAGATAGGATACCGTCACGGCATTGGCGACATCCTCGCGGAGGGCGTAAAGAGGGCTGCGCAACGCATTGGCAAGGGCTCCGAGCAATACGCCATGCATGTCAAGGGGCTGGAGATGCCTGGATATGAGCCTCGTTCCTTGAAGGCTTTGGGCATGAACTACGCCCTGAGTAATATGGGCGCGAACCACTGCTACGGCTACTCCCAGCAGGAGATGGGCAACCCAAGGCCCCGCCTGGTCGATGCGGCTGCCGACGAGGGCAAAGGCGACATCGTCAAATACAATCACGATTTTGTCGCTGCTGTCGAGTTGGTCAACGCTTGCACCTTTGCAACACATAACCTCGAGCTCTTCGGGCTGGAGATTATCGGCCAGATGCTGCTGGCAGCTCTCGGCGAGAGCAAATACGGCAGCGCGGATTATCTGTGGCACGCGGGTGAAAAAGTCTACAACCTTGAGAGGTGCTTCAATATCCGCGAGGGCTTTGCACGCAAGGACGATGCCCTGCCCGCGAGAATGCACTCCGAGCCCCTGCAGGGCGGGCTGAGAGATGGCGAGCTCTACAGAAAACCGGACGCGATAATAGACGAATACTATAAAGCGAGAGGCTGGGACCAGAACGGGATACCTACAGGCGAAACCCTCGCGGCGCTGGGGCTGTCAGAACTGGACCGGGATATAGCCCGCTTCAGGACTTGATCGCTCATGAGAGTTTCTACCCTCTTCTTACGAGCAAGTATTGACAGAAAACCGTCCGGATACTAAAGTTGTAGGCACT
>JACUUS010000232.1 GCA_014859215.1 Dehalococcoidia bacterium
CACGAAGCCGAACTGCGCAGCAGAGGCTTGCGAAGGCCACCACACGCTGCTCAGAGCGCGTACATCAGCGCGCTTTCTATCTCCACAATGCTGAAGGCCGTCCCTGCCGATATAGGTTACGAAGCAGCTTCTGCCTGCGTGGCCGCGATTATCGCCCATCATGGGGGCTGGATACCAGAAGAGATCGCTCTCGACTCTCTCTTCGCCAAATCAGACTGCGCTCTCGCTGAAGCTCTGGGCACTGCAATAACCGGCAATCAGTATACGCACCCTCTAAAACTCGAAGGAAGGAGGAAATCCGAAGAGATCAAGAGATTATTGGAGCTGACGGTTCACCCAGAGAAGCTATTGCATTGGTGGCCGCTAGTGGCTTATTTCACGCGAATACTGCGGCTCGCCGACCAGCAAGCCACAGCGGAAGGAGGCACGGAATGATGAAATTGGGACCCGATATCCGTATCAACAAGAGCACCGGAACTCACGCTGACGTGCTGCTGGCAGTGGGCATGGCCGACCTTCTGTCCTATGCAATAGATGGCGGCGCTGTGCGGATCGATGGCAGGCAAAGCCACTTCCTCGTCCGGCTGCCCAGAGTGCTCACTGAGGAAGACCTCCAGCGCATACCCGCGATCCCGGGCTATCCATTTCTGAAAGCGAATGAGAAGGTTGCGGTGCCCGCAGGAGTCATTGATCCGGTGGACTATAAGGCGGAAAGGGCCAAGGTAGACAGAATCAAGAAGGCAAAGGCGAAGCAGGGAAACCTCGATGCCGAGACCCAGCAGATGATGCAGGAAGAACAGGTCCGCGGTGACTGGCGCTTGCTCCAGGTCCTCAATACGCTTCAGGGAGATGAAACGTCCAACAAGGTGCACAAAGCCATTGTAGGTATGCATCCAGACGAATTCTACACTCAGTTGGCAACATCTCTCAGTTTGATTGTTGCCGGACAGCGGACTGAAACGAACTGGCACGCAAGCCTTGTACAACTGTTTACTCCGCTGGGAGCCAAAGGATACAGCCGTCTCAAGCCGGACAGCACCAGCCGCAATGACAATACCAAGGAGCAGTGGGCGGACCCCTTTGTTGAATGGCTTCGCTACCGGGGCTATTTCCGGATTGCCTGTCCTTTCTTCCTGGGGCAGAAGGCGGAGAACATCCGGCTCCTGTGCCCTATTCCGGGAGATATTTCGCTCGCCGCGCTCGTCAGCCTGAGCGCGGAGCTTCCCCGGAGAGGGGTCTATGGAGGCACTGCGCCGAAGCTGGATGCACTGGCAAGCCTGAAGGCGGCACAACTCCTGATTGAGCATTCCGAGGAGTATCATTCCGCCGATGGCAGCCCCTTCCCCGGGCTGAGTCTCTCCGGGAGAGGCCCGGCAGATGTAGTGAGCGGCATATCTGTTACTCATTACCAGTCCATGGGCAATGCCAGGGCTGTCTCCGCCATGTCCGACCTCGCTTTGCCCGGCTGGTTCCCAATCCACTCCCCGGATGACGCTCAGGAATGGCTCGAGATACTGGGAGAACACCAGCGCGCTGTGCGAGGGCTGCAGGACGACCGCTCGGACGAAATCGGATTGATCATGGCCTATCGTCGCGGGGCGTGGGCAGGCAGCAGCGTGGGCATTGATCGAGTTTCTGGAACACTATGGCCCTTTCATTATGCGGGCCAACGGCTTGGTATCCAACGGTAGACGCCGCTGGGTAACAAGATTCACTGCTCAGTATATAAGGAGGATTCTGGTGGAAACAAACGATGGATTCTCGCAAATCCTGGATGATCCTGGTTTCGAGGCAGTGGCGCGGGCGGTGCGGAATTCCACGGTAAGGGCACAGAACAGGAAAGCCAGGGAGAAAATGGGTGGGGAAAAGGAATGGCGAAAAGTACGGTATGATCTCTTGCATGACCTGCACCGAACACGCAAGCTTCCAGGTAATGCCTTCGTCGAGCGCGTTGCTGAATTCCTCTCACAGTACAACTACGAGAATGCCCGGCGTCGGGAGGACACGGGGGACTTCCGATCGGCCCCGGCTAACGTGAGTGATGATGAATTCAAATCGTTCGTAGTTCTCGTGGATAAGTTCCGCCCGGCTACAGTCGGTGCCCTTCTGGCCGCATACGGATCGTGCAAGGAAAAATGGGATGGCGAAGACCAGGGGGAGGCCGGGAATACCGGGGCTTTGGCGGCAAACGATAGCGATCAATAAGAACAGATACGCCTGATTACAAAGAAGGAGAAAAACAATGTCGGTTGTTAATTCGCTTTCACTGTGCGCCCGCATCACAATGGACCTCCATAACCTCAACAGCGAGGGGACCGAGGGGAATCAGCAACAGACCCGCATGGTCCATATCATCGATCAGACAGGACAGCGGGCAGTAGTCAATGCCGTTAGCGGGGACATGTTTAAACACATCCTGGTGGAACACTTGACCCCACTCTTGGAGCAGGCGGAACAACCCCTCTCGCCTGGCGCAAGAGTGTATGATCCCGACCGGATCAACACCGATCCTGACTTCATCGACTTCTGCGAGAAGGAACAGGAATTCACTGTGAGCGGGTCCAAGACTGAGAAAAGAAAGGCGACCGAATCAGAGATCATGACGAGGATGCTCCAGGAATGTGCTGTCACAGATTTGGCCGGTACACTGGTGACCCGCGGGCGCTCGGTCGGGCGCAAATCCGTCGTTGAATTCGGGTGGGTAGTCGGGATACCCTCTGACGGTGCCGGGCAAGCGCTCACCAGCACTGAGCAGTATTTCCATGTCAAGTATGCCCTGGAGGGACGTGGA
>JACUUS010000233.1 GCA_014859215.1 Dehalococcoidia bacterium
CGAATACGTGAATATCGCTGACAGGTACGCGCTTGAAAATCAGCTGGCTCCATACAAGATAATCCCGACATGGGGGGCCAGCGAGGCCTTCCTGCCCGAAGACGCCGACGTACTCATAGAGAATACCGAGACAGGCTCAACCATCGCCAGGCATAATCTTAAGATCATTGAGACTCTTTTCGAGTCCTGTGCCTGCCTCATAGTGAACTCTGAGGCGGTGAAACGACCGGAAAAGAGAGAGAGAATGACAATCCTGGCCGATGCCTTGGGCAGGGGCTGCTAAGGAGAAGACTTGCCTCCTATTTGCACTCATTTAGCGATCGCACACGATGTAAGTGCGAGACTAAGGCATCCGGTCATCGATCAGAACCGGGGGTACTACTATCTCGGCTCGACGGCACCGGATATGCGGCTGTTCATGAAGGCCGGTCGGGAGCAGACGCATTTCCTGTCTCTGAACAGCGATGAAGGTGAGAGCGGCGTTTGGCCCATGCTGGAAGCCTACCCGGAGCTCGGCAACACGAACCTCAGCGCCGCCACCCGCGCCTTCATAGCCGGCTATCTCTCACACCTGGTCACCGATGAGGCATGGATATACCGTATTTACCGCCCCTTCTTTGGCGAGGCATCGGGCTTGAAGGGCACGCCGATAGCGAACCTGCTAGACCGTCTCCTGCAATTCGAGCTTGACCGGCGGGCGAGAATGAATGGCGCAAGTATATCAATGATTCGGTCTGAAATAAGCAGCCCGGTCACGGGGATAGGGGTCCGGTTCATTGACTCTTCGAACTTGAAACGGTGGCAGGAGTTCGTATCAATAGCCACTTCCAGGAGGGCGCACCGGGAAGACTTTCGCTGGTTCGCGGAGAAATATCTTGCCTGCACAAGGCAGATATCACCCGAAGAACAGGCTTCGTTCTTCGCCTCGTTCGATTCGAGGCTCCAGGAGGTACTTGAGATTGTGCCCGAAGAACAGATCGAGTCGTTCCGCGAAGCCTCCATTCGGGATTCCGTGAGGGTTGCGAAGGAGTACCTGGGTTGAAGGTAGTAAGGGGCCTGCAAGAGGCACGATCTCTGTTCGCGGATCGGCGACGCGGCGGCGCAGCGGATACGGGCATTTCCATTGAACGCCGGGAGACTGTAGCCCGCATTGTCAACGACGTGCGTGCGCGCGGCGACAGGGCTGTTCGCGAGCACACGGAGAAGATAGACGGGGTCAGGCTTGACGGGCTGGAGGTATCGCGACAGGAGATAGAGAGTTCGCCCGGAAGAATAGACTCCGGCCTCAGAGAAGCCCTTGAGCTGGCCGCTCGCCGGGTACGAGCGTTCCATGAAATGCAGATGAGCAGGCTCGGGCTTGCGTTCGAGGAGCGAGGCCTGGGCTTCACGGCGCGCGCTGTGCGGCGGGTAGGAGTGTACGTGCCGGGCGGCAAGGCCTCGTACCCTTCCTCGGTAATCATGACGGCTCCGCCGGCAAGGGCGGCGGGAGTTGAGGAGATTGTCGTCTGCACGCCTCCCTCCCCGGACGGGACCGTTCCCCTTCCAACGCTGGCGGCAGCCGCTGTTGCCGGCGTGGACCGGGTTTTTGGAGTCGGCGGTGCGCAGGCCATTGCGGCCCTGGCGTACGGGACGGAGACAGTCCCGGCTGTGGACAAGATCTGCGGGCCCGGCAATGTCTATGTTACACTGGCCAAGAAGATGGTATTCGGGACTGTCGGGATCGACGGGCTTCACGGCCCCACCGAGACCATGGTGCTGGCCGATGATTCTGCCGACCCGACGCTCTGCGCGGCCGACCTGCTGGCGCAGGCCGAGCATGACGAAATGGCTTCCGCGGTATTTGTCACCACCTCGCCCGGCCTTGCCGAAAGAGTGAGTAAGGAGCTCGAAGTCCAGGCGGAGAGGCTGGCCCGTAAGGAGATAGTGCGGAGATCGCTGGAAAACAACGGCGTGATACTAATCGTGTCCGGCCTCGACGAAGCCATGGAGGCAGCTAACCTGTATGCCCCCGAGCACCTGTGCCTGGCGGTGAGGGACCCGCGCGCTTGCCTGGACCGGGTGCGAAATGCGGGCGGGGTGTTCATAGATTCGCCGGAGGCAGTCGGCGACTACACCGCGGGGCCGAGCCACGTGATGCCAACCGGGGGAACAGCGCGCTTCAGTTCGCCCCTGAGCGTGCTTGATTTCCTCAAGCTGTCCATAGTGGTTGACATCGACCGGGAGAGCCTGGAGGCCCTGGGTCCCGCGGCGGCAATGATCGCGAGGGCGGAGGGGCTGGAGGCCCACGCCATATCGATCGAGAAGAGGCTCGGTCCCGTGAAACGGGATACAGGCTAGTCACGGAAAGAGAAAGGCGCGGTCCATGACATACGGTCCACGTAGAGACCCTGAAAGGCTTATCAGGGCCGGTTTAAGGAGAGTTCAGGCGTATGAGCCTATCCGGCCGCTGGAGTCCCTCAGCGAGCTTACAGGGATTCCGGCGGAAAGGCTCGTGAAGCTCGACGGGAACGAGAACCCTTACGGCTGCTCGCCCGTCGTACGCCGCGCTCTGGCAGGCTACCCGTTCTTTCATATATACCCGGACCCGCTGCAGCGCGAGCTGGAAGGCCCCCTGGAGGAGTATGCGGGGATCGGCAGGGAGCATATCGTGGCGGGAAGCGGTAGCGACGAGCTGATCGACCTGGTCCTCAGGATGTTCCTTGAACCCGGCGACAGGGTAATTAACTGCCCGCCCACCTTCGGCATGTACCCATTCAGCACCGCTGTCTGCGGGGGC
>JACUUS010000001.1 GCA_014859215.1 Dehalococcoidia bacterium
CTCCCCCCACCTCGTTGATCGAAATGAGCGGGCTGTAGTTATAGAGGGCGGTGTCTTCGTGCCCCTTGGCCATAACCGCGCCGGTAAGCTGCTGCCAGCGCATAACGAAGTCCAGCCACACATCTTTGCACCTGTCCGGGGCGGTAAGTGGAGACTCCATGAAGAGTACTCTCTTCAAGAACCGGATAGGCATATCGAGCGATGGAACCCTCCGCAGGGCTTCGCCTGCGGCCTGTTCCATGTAGTGCCTGTCAGTCTGCGACAGGTTGAAATCCCTGATGTAGGTACGGTAGACCGGCAGGCAGGCGGTCATTTCGATGACGGCCTGTTGCAGGTCTTCCGCGGTTACGTCAGGACTGTACAAGGCCGCAAGGTGTGCCAGCCGCCTGGCGGAGGCTTTGATTTCGCTGCGAAAGAGGTCATCCATTACCTGTTTCTTCTTCCGGTAAAGGATTTCCTCGAAACCTTCCTTCATGTCCATAACGTCGCCGTATCTTTCCACGAGCTTGCTGAGTCCCGAGGGGTCGATGAAGACGGCATTCACGACGTTGAGAAAGTCATAACCGGTCGTTCCGTGCGCGGGCCATTCCGGTGGCAGAACCTCGTCGCCGGTGAGGATTTTTTCCACCAGTAGGAAGAAGGGAGGATCCTGGGGATTCGGTCTACTGCCGGGAGAGAGGATGGAATGCAACCGGCGGAGGTATGAGAGTGGGTCGCGAAGCCCGTCAATATGGTCTATACGGAGGCCGGTTACTCTCCCTTCCCGCACAAGGTCATAGATGAGCGAGTGGGTAGCATCCATGAATTCCGGGTTCTCTACGCGCACACCTGCAAGATCGCTGATATCGAAAAACCGCCTGTAGTTTACTCTCGGGAGGCCGGTCTTCCAGAAATCGAGTATGTAGGCCTGCTGCTCCAGCAGGTCCTTAAGCATATCCAGGCTGGGATCACCCTCACCCCTGTTGTTCACGGCCTCGATACCGTGAAAGATGAGGTCCTTGATCTCGGCGGAGCCGGACAGCAAGTCGGTGAAGGCGGCCTTAACAGCCTGGCGCTCTCTATACCGCCCGGCATGCCACAGCTCGCTGGTGCCTTGCGGAGGCAGGCGTTCAATCGAGTCCAGGAGACGTGCGGGATCCGCATTTCGGGCGTGCGATACTCGTTCAGGTCCAGAACGGTCGAGAACGTGGGACAAGACCAGTCCGTAGGACCTCACGTCGAGAGGAAAGCGGTTCTCGAAATAGTGGAGGGAGAGACCGTCGCCGTCGAGCTTCAAGAGAATTTCGCCTTTGTTTATCACCTCAAGTGCTGGGTTTCCGAGGACCGGCAGAAGCAGCCTGTTCCGGGGAAGAACCTCCGCCTGCCAGTCTATATCGAAGAGTTGCGCCCACGGAGAGGCGGGGCCGTTTTCAAGGACATCCATCCACCAGGGGTTTTGGGCATCGGCGGCAAGGTGGTTAGGCACGATGTCAAGCAGGATCCCCATGTCGAGGCGTTTGAGTTCGCGCACCATGTCCTGAAAATCAGCGGAGGATCCCAGCTCGGGATTGAGAGTCCGTGGGTCGGTTATGTCGTAGCCGTGGGTGCTTCCCGGCCGGGATCTAAACACCGGGGAGAGGTAGACATCGGAAATTCCCAGCTTGCGCAGGTAGGATGCGATGAGCATGACTTCCCTGAACCCGAAGATGCGGTTGAGCTGAAGCCTGCACGTGGAAACGGGAATTCTTGACGTGCCCATCTAACCAACCTGTATACCAAGCTTTTCTCCGAGAAGTGTGAATTTCCGGGTCCACTCAAGTGCCTCCTCGCTGCCGGCCTGGGCGTCATGCTGGAACCCGGGATACACGTGTTTCATCATCAGGTAGTACAGATTCTGCACCCTCCGGATATCGACGCTGAAGGGTGGTGTCTGTGCAATGCCGACCGCATCGGTCAAGTCTTCGAGGCCTGACATATCTCCTTTAGCGGATGCCGTTCTTTCCATCATCTTGTTGAGGCTTTGCTCAAGCACGTAGGAAAGGCCTTCGGTGTCCAGGTGCGCCTGCCAGGTCCGGGCCTCTTCGATGTAGTTCCGCACAGTGTCTGTCTGGACCGGCGCTGAGCCGAGGACGCGGCGCAGATCGGTATTCAGAATGAACTCGGCCGCCGCCAGAAAGGCTCGCGGAAGCGGGTTACCAAGGTCAGCGAGGAATCTCATTAACGGGTAATTCGTCTCGTATATCTGGCGGTAAGACGATTCGACCGCAGCAAGAGTAGATTCAAGTATGCTGGAAAGGACCTTGCGCTGCTCATCCCGGAAGAGAGATCTTACGGTATAGGCAGTCATGCCGAAATGCTTGTCCAGTGTGCGGATCACCCTGGGAGAATCTACCGTTGAGAATGCGCTGGAGAGTTCCGCCACCATACCGCGGTATTCCTCAGGGGATTGGCTTTCGCCGACACCGGCGTTAATGTTATGGTCTCCGAAATGTAGTAAGCCGAAGGCCACCGAGGCAGACTCATGTATTACCTCGGAGGTGACCCTGGCTCGTCCAGTAACCAACCGCGCCTTGCCTGCCTCCTGCTTCTGGTAGTCGGCGACGTTTACCCGGTAGCAGTAGATGCGGGCTTTGGCGTTGTATTCTTCAAACAGGGAGCTGATGGCGTAGTGAGCCGCCACAGACTTGAGATCGATTTTGGCGGGCCTCACAAATTTCTCGTACACGTCTCGGCCGTTCCCAAATTCAGGAAAGTTACTCGTGGCCTTTCCGAGTAACTCGAGAAAGTTCGGTTCAAGGTCCTGGTCCAGCACCTCACGGGCAAGCTGAAGAGTCCGTGCAGCATAGCGGAGTACCTGTACAGTCTCTATACCGGACAGTTCGTTGAAGAACCAGCCGCAGCTCGTAAACATGAGCATCGCGTTTCGCTGAAGCTCGAGCAGCTTCAGGACCGAGACCGTTTCGTGGGTCTTGAGGGGGTTGAGGCTTCTCCTTGCCAGAAACGAGCGCAGTTTCTTCTGCGAGCGGTCATGGACCACGTAAATATAATCGTCGCGGGTCGCCCATGGATCCTGAACGAATGGCTGTATCCTGTCGGCGTATGCTTCGGCCAGCGAGTCGCGAAGCCAGTCCAGGGCTTCGCGTAGTGGCGCTCTCCAGGCCTGATTCCATTGAGGCTTGCCGCCGGCCCGGCAGCCGCAATCTGCGCGCCATCTTTCGACGCCATGTACGCAGCTCCAGGAGGTATTTTCCAGAATCTCGACTTCGCAGGTGGGTGGGTTCTTCGCCAGATATTCCCCGTAGTTCGTTATTTGAGCGAGCTTGTTATCTTCCATATACCGCAAGGCATAAGCGAGAGCCATTTCCCCGAAGCGGTGGTGGTGGCCGTACGTCTCACCGTCCGTTGCGATATTCACTAGCTGGGGGTGGTCGTTGTCCGGGGAGAACCCACCCGCGAGCCGGAGCGCGAAACTCTCGCCGCTTGTGAGGAGCTGCTCGAAGGCGACCGCGCGAGATATCGGGTCATCGTAAAAGAAGAGTGAGATGCTGCGTCCTGATGGCAGCCTGATATCATAAGCCATTCTTGGGTCGATGCCGTCGCTGGCGCTGCTCCAGGTACTGCTTCCTTTGGGCCGGACCCGCGCCGCCTGGTGGGGCGCAAGGATTGTGAACCGAATTCCTTGCTCAGCGAGCACGTCCAGTGTTTCCAGGTCCACCGCAGTTTCCGGGAGCCACATACCCTCCGGCGAGCGTTGAAAGGTGTATTCGAAATCCCTGATTCCCCAAATTACCTGCGTTCGTTTGTCGCGCAGGGTGGCGAGCGGCATGATCATGTGATTATATGCTTGCGCCATGGCAGAACCATGCCCCGAAAACATCTGCTGGCTCAGCCGGTCAGCCTCAAGAACGGCCTTATAGACTTCAGGGGCGCATGACCTCATCCATGCCAGGAGGGTAGGTCCGAAATTGAAGCTCATCCTGGCGTAGTTGTTGACAATTTCATCTATCTTCCGTTCAGCATTAAGAATACGGGCTGTAGCATTGGAAGCATAGCACTCGGCTGTAATTCGCTCGTTCCAGTCGTGGTACGGATACGCCGAGTCCTGCAGTTCGATATACCCGAGCCACGGGTTCTCGCGAGGCGGCTGATAGAAGTGGCCGTGGATGCAGACGTGTCTTACCATGATACGGCTCCTTTTCCCTGCAGGAAGAGCATGAAAGACTGAGGTCGGAGCTGCACCGTGGATCCGCCGTCAGAGGTGAGTTTTTCAGGGATCGCGCTTCCAGGGCCCAGCCAGGTCCCATCTGACGAGTCTATCCGCTTCCGCCAGTTCCCGGAAGGAAAGGGAAGACTCAGCTCCACCGGTTCCTTCCCGAAGTGGAAGAGGGTAATGGACTGATCATCTATGCTCCAGCGGCGAAGGTATACGAGTCCGGCTTTCTCGAAGGCCATCACGTCGAGAAAGTCTTTGCTCAAGATTGCGAGAGAAGGGACGGCTTTCCGGAGGGCCAGCAATTCCCGGTACAGCTCGCGCAGGCGCTTGTTGCGACCGTCGCGGGCAAGGGCGCGATTGAGTTTGGCGGCGCTGAATGTGCTCTCAGATTGCGGATCAGGCGGTTCTGTCTCCCATTTGAAGGCGGCAAACTCCTCACGCCGGCCGTCTCTTACCGCCTGTACCAGCTCCGGGTCCAGGTGACTGATGAAATACTGGAAGGGCGCCGTTTCGCCGTACTCTTCGCCCATGAAAAGGAGGGGAATATAGGGAGACAGGATTACGAGGCCGGCTGCGAGCTTCAGTGCTTCGAACGAGACCATGCCGCTGAGGCGTTCACCGAGCATCCTGTTCCCGACCTGGTCGTGGTTCTGCGCGAAAACAACAAAGCGCGACGCGGGGATGTCTCTTGCGGGACTTCCATGCCTGCACTTCCTGTAAGGGGAGTACTCTCCCGTGTAAACGTAGGCATCGCGGTACGCCTTTGCCAGGTGGCGTATTTCACCGTAGTCCTCGTAGTAGCCGGTTCTTTCGCCTGTGAGGAGTGCGTGCGCCGCATGATGGAAATCGTCGTTCCACTGCGCGTCCAGACCGTAGCCGCCGAGCTCAATGCTGCGAATAAGGCGGGAATCGTTCGCAGCGCTCTCCGGAATGACGTAGACTCTCCGATTAAGCCTTGCCGAGCGCTCGTGGACGGTCGAGCCCAGCTCCTGGAGGAAGGGGACGGGGGAGTTATCCATGATCGCATGGACCGCATCAAGGCGCAGAGCGTCGACGTGGAAGTCAGTTATCCAGTACAGTGCATTCTCTACAAAGAAATGACGCACCTCATCACAGTAAGGCGCGTCGAAGTTCAGCGCCATGCCCCAGGGGGTCTTGTAGCGGTCCGTGAAATACGGGCCGTACATGGACAGATAGTTTCCCTCCGGGCCAGGATGGTTATAGACGACGTCGAGAATGAAGGAGAGGCCCTTGAGATGGCAGGCATTGACCAGCTTCTTGAGCGCGCCAGGGCCGCCGTATGACTTCTGTACGGCGAACGGAAACACCCCGTCATAGCCCCAGTTGCGGCTACCCGGGAATTGTGCCACAGGCATAAGCTCGATCGCTGTAATGCCAAGCTCCTTGAGCTCGTCCAGGCAGGGTATGATCGCTTCAAATGTGCCTTCGGGAGTGAAGGTCCCGACATGAAGCTCGTAGATAACGTAGTCTTCCAGAAGATGCCCGGACCAGCACCTGTCCTCCCACGTGAAGGAAGGGTCGAGCACCTGGGAAGGGCCGTGCACATCCTCGGGCTGATACCGGGAGGCCGGATCGGGGTACTCATTTAGCCCGTCGAGGCGGTAGAAGTACAGGGCTCCCGGTCCCGCGTCGTCGATCTCGGCGTGGAAGTAGCCGCGATTTATTTTTTTCAGGGAAACGAATCGATCCTGCGGGGCGAGGAAGTGAACGTCAATCGTTTCGCAAAAAGGGGCCCATACAAGGAAGCGGGTCTTTCCCTGTCCAAGGTATGTCGCGCCGGGACTCATCTCCATCTCCCTCATCCATCTGCCTCATGCCTGAAGAATACCGCGGCGAGGGGTGGCAGGGTGATACCGAGCGAAGAAGGACGGCCGTGGTACGGAACATCGAGTGACTTGACTCCGCCCAGGTTGCCGAGCCCACTTCCTCCGTACTCAGCGGCGTCGCTGTTCAGGAGCTCTCTCCAGTAGCCGCCTCGCGGCACGCCGACCCTGTAGCTCATGCGCGGCACGGGGGTGAAGTTGAAAACACCGAGTACAATGTCCCTGGCCCCCGCGCTTTTCCTTATGAAACTCGCGGTACTGTTCTGGGAGTCGCTGGCATCTATCCACTCGAACCCTGCCGGGTCGTTATCGAGCTGGTTCAAGGCTGGTTCGAGGCGGTAAGTGAAGTTAAGGTCCTGCATCCATTTCTGAAGGCCGATGTGCGGCTTGTATTGCAGCAAATCCCATTCCAGAGCACCGTCATGGTCCCATTCGGTCCACTGTCCGAGTTCGCCTCCCATGAATAGCAGCTTCTTTCCGGGCTGGGCAAACATGTACCCGAACAGGAGCCGGAGGTTGGCGAACTTCTGCCAGTCGTCACCGGGCATCTTTGCCAGCAGCGACCCTTTTCCGTGAACAACCTCGTCGTGCGACAGGGGCAGGACGAAGTTCTCGGAGAATGCGTAAATCATGCGGAATGTGAGTTCGTTATGATGGAATTTCCTGTGTACCGGCTCCCTGGTCATATAGTAGAGCGTATCGTGCATCCAGCCCATATCCCACTTCAGGCCGAAACCGAGTCCTCCGACGTAGGTGGGCCGGGAAACCATCGGCCATGCGGTTGATTCCTCCGCGATCGTCTGGACATCGGGAAAGCTCTTGTACACTTCCTGGTTGAAGCGTCGCAGAAAAGCGAGCGCTTCCAGGTTCTCGTTGCCGCCGTACTGGTTCGGAATCCATTCGCCGGTCTTGCGGGAGTAGTCAAGATAAAGCATGGAGGCTACGGCATCCAACCGGAGCCCGTCCACGTGGTACTTATCAAGCCAGAAAAGGGCGCTGCTAATGAGGAAGCTTCGCACTTCGTGCCGGCCGTAATTGAAGATATAGCTGTTCCAGTCGGGGTGCAGCCCCTTCCTGGGGTCGGCATGTTCATACAGGTGCGTGCCGTCGAAATAGGCAAGCCCGTGTTCATCGGCGGGGAAATGAGAGGGGACCCAGTCGAGTATGACTCCTATATTGTTCTGGTGGAGGTAGTCTACCAGGTGCATGAAGTCCTGCGGCGTACCCTGCCGGCTGGTGGGCGCGAAATACCCTGTTGACTGGTAGCCCCATGAGCCTGGAAACGGGTGCTCCATAATTGGCATGAACTCGACATGAGTGAAACCCATGCGCTTTACATAATGGGCCAGCTCCGGGGCCAGCTCGCGGTAGGTAAGCGATCTGGAGTCCTCCTTCGGGAGCCGCTTCCAGGAGCCGACATGGACTTCGTAGATTGATATGGGCGCATTGAAGTTATTGCGGCTGCTGCGCGCCCTCATCCAGTCCGCGTCATCCCAGGTATAGTCGAGGTCCCATACCACCGAGGCCGTTTTCGGGGGTACCTCGGCGAAGAACGCAAAAGGGTCCGCCTTGTCCACCTTGTACCGGTTGTAGTTTGAAACGATGTGGTATTTGTACAACGCCCCCCGGGTTATCCCCGGCACGAATCCTTCCCAGATTCCTGACCGGCCTCGTGCCCGCAAGGGGTGCCTGGAAGGGCTCCAATCATTGAAATCACCCATTAGCGACACTTCTTTGGCAGCAGGCGCCCATACGGCGAAATGCGTCCCCTGGACCCCGTTCAAATCAAGCGGGTGGGCTCCAAGATGGTTGTAGAGGCGGAAATGGCTTCCCTCATTGAAGAGGTAGATGTCATTATCCGTCAGGAGGGTTGTGCCGTATTCCACTGCCTGACGTGACTTTCCGGGATTGCCATCCTTGCGCCTGGTCATGCCTGTCCTCCTCGGCGGATAAGGTCTACTTCGCGCAGAATGTTTGCCAGTTCCGGCATGCGGGAGAATGTCTCGAAATCGTAACGTGCTTTCCTGCGCCAGTTGGGGTGCTCCCGGACACCCGGAATATTCTGAGCTTCTGTCTCCAACCACAGGTCTTCCAGGTTGATGATAACGGCCTGGGCGGGGCTTGAACTCAGTAATCGCAGAACAGCCCTGAAAAGGGGGCCGGTCTGAGCAGAGGAGATTCGGTGGTCGAAACCCATTTTCCGCAGGTACGAGACCAGAGCCTCCTTCAGTTTCCTGCGGTCGAGGCGCTCCCCGGCTGCGCCCTCGTTATCGACGAGCCCTGTTTCCACGCGTTTCTCGATGTCCGCTTCCTGCCAGAAGGACGCGAAGGGCGGCATGTCGTGGGTATTCAAGCTGGCCACTGAAAGCGACGGGATGGGACGAAGCGCCCGGCCTCCGGCTGCCATCTCATACTCGATAATGTACATCTGGTGAATGGCGTGACTCTTCATGGCAGGTCTGACTTCGGGAGGCACGGTACCCAGGTCCTCTCCCACGATCACCGCGTGGTTCCTATGTGATTCAAGAGTGAGGATTCCATAGAGTTCCTGGTCGTTGTAGCGCACGTACACGCCGTCGGAAGCGTCCATGCCGGCGGGTATCCAGAACAGCCTGTGCAGCCCCATGATGTGATCTATACGAAGAATTCCCGCATGGCGCAGATGGTGCTGGATGCACGCTTTGAAGTACGTGTATTTCTCCTGCCTGATGCTCTCCGGGTGCATGGGAGGGAATCCCCAATTCTGGCCGCTGGTAAAAGCCGGATCGGGCGGCGCTCCCACCGAAACGCCATCCACAAAAAGGTCCGGGTAGCGCCAGGCATCGAACCCGTTGGGGCTCACACCCAGTGAGAAATCGAGGAAAAGGCCAAGCCCGTTATTCCGGCGAGTATCCTCGGAAAGCGTGCGCATCTGCTGGTGCAGGAGCCATTGAGTGTAAAGGTAGAAGCTCTTTGCGACTGGATCGAAGTCCTTTTCGGTTACCGAGCCCTCCCTCAGCGGAGGCGGCCATTCATGCCACGGAGTGCGTTTTCTCTCGTGAACGGCTCTGAAGGCGGCATAGTCTCCGACTACAGGATTATTGCGGATGAAGTCCCTGAACGGAGCGGTTCCATCCCTGGACCCGGTGAAGAAGCAGCGTGAAAGTACTTCCAGAACACGGCGCTTGAGCGCCATAACGCCCTGATAATCAACCAGTGATGATCTACGCAGCCTGTCCATATCGGCGCCCATTGATACGGAAGCAAGAAGATCATTAGCCGCTGCGCAGCCGCTCAGTTCCGGAGAGCGGGCAACATCGACATACAGCTCGTTCCAGACGAGGCGGCTCACCGGGGCATAGGGGCTCGGTTCGCCTGATTCCTCGAGAAAGAGAGGAAGTAAAGGCAGGGTAGCAACAAGGCCTCCCCGCTGTCGGGTGACCCATTCAATCAGATTCTCCAGGTCGGAGAGATCGCCGCAGCCCCAGCTTGCTGCACTGTGCAGTGAATAGAGCGGAATAAACAGGCCCCACGTACGCGCCTGTCGCGACTGGTTGAAGGTGTAAGCCTTCGCGGGCGTTGAGATGATCATGACCTCGTGGTGGTCGGGCGGAATATCCAGGGACAGCCGGTGGTAACCTGGAGGAAGTGCTTCCCCGAGCTCCAGCTTCTTGATGAGAAACCGGGCACCGTCCTCTTCCTTGACCATGACCAGTGGCAGATCGATCGATTTCCATCCAAGCGATTTCTTCTCGCCGTTTTCCAGGGCCAGTTCGCCTGTGACGGAATTCTCGCTCATCTGGGCAGGCAGGCGCAAGTGGATTTCGGGAGGTCCGCCATCCCAGGCCACAGCGACGGGATCAACCGCAGTCCGCAGAAGTTGGAGCTTACGTTCCCGCAGCGCGGAGGGCGCATCCTGAGCGGTTTCCACGGGAGCTCCGAGTCGCCGAAGGATTTCCACGAGAGAGCCGATTGACGACGGATGGCGCCCGTGCTTGACATCATAATATGCGGTCTGCACATGCCAGAGTAGAGCAAGCTCACGTACCGCACGGTTCAGAATCTGCCTGTTCATTGCCCGGCCTCCAGCAGCTCCAGAAGACCTTCGAGGGGGACCGTGAGCCAATCGGGCCGGTTATTGAGCTCATAGCGAATCTCGTAGATTACCTTTTCCAGAAGAAAGGCATCCAGAAGCGTCTTGAGGTCCTCGGGGTCTTCCGGGATCAGGTCGGCCTTCCTTATGTACTCGCAGTATGAGGAGAGGAACGCGGTTGAGACCCAGTGATACCAGAACTTGCCCCACTGCTCGAGGGCAGGCAGGTCTTCAGGCCGGACCGGCAGGGCGGCCTGGTGCAGCAACACCGTATGTGTCGCGTATTCAAAAGAACGGATCATGCCCGCAACGTCCCTTAGCGGGGAACGTTTGAGTCGCCTCTCAGACAGGGGTCGAGCGGGTTCGCCTTCGAAGTCAATAATTACAAAGTCCTTCCCTGTAAAGAGGATCTGGCCGAGGTGGTAATCGCCGTGGCAGCGAATCCTTTGCGCCCGAATCTTGTGTCTCCTCAGCAAGCGGAAGCGATCAAGGATCACGTCCTGAAGTTCGACGGCCTTTGCCGCCTTTTCCTGAATTTCAGAGGGCAAATGCCTTGTTTGCTGGCGCAGTAGCTGCAGATTCTGCGTGGTAAAACTCCGCAGGGCGTGGTAAACGGAGTTCTGATACATGTATGAGAAGAGTTCGGGGGCGAAGTCGGGATCATCCGGGATTGAAGCGAGAGCGGTGTGGAGCTCCGCGGTTCGCTGCCCAAGCAAATTCGCTGAGTCAAGATACGGGCCGATAGTCTCCAACGCCAGTTGTGGAATCTCGTGGCTTAAGGGTAACAACGGCTTGAGGGGAACAGGGGGGACCTGGACGGTGGGGTGAGTGAGGGCGTACTCGAAGTACCGGCCCAGGAAATCTATCGTGTACTGCCAGGCATCGCCTTCATTGGGAATGAATCCCTGCAGAATTCCGAGGCTCAGCAGTTCGGGGCCCCGCCGGTATTCGAGGGAGCCCGCTACAGGAGCGATATTCGGAAAAGGCGTACGTTGAGTCAGAAAACGCCCTATCTCCAGGTCCGGATTGAGTCCGTTCTCAAGACGCCGGTATATTTTCAGGATGAGACGGTCTCCATATATGATGGAGGTATTGGTCTGCTCCGCCTTGACCGTGGATGGCTCCAGGTGTTCTTCTGGTCCGCGCAGCTTCTTGAAAGCCCTTGAGGGAAGCGCGAGGGCCCTGCCGTTTTCCCCCCGGAACCGTCTCCGCCTTCCGATAGATTCAAGCAATGAGGTGCAGAATGATTTATCGATTAAGGCATCGTAGAGGACCATTTCCCGGTCGCCAGTTCTGAGCCGTTTTCGGACGCGCGCAATGATTGCGTCAGAGCCCTCGGCCGCGATCTCCGCGCGGCTTTCGGCGGGTGCGAGTATCAGCGGCAGAAGGTACACTTCCGGCTCTTCTTCCGTGTAGTCCACGCGCAAAAGGACAAGGCTGGCTATGGTGGTGTCGAAGTTCAAAGGGACCACGTCCACGATTTCTGTCGATTGAATTACCCTGGCCTTCCCGCGGAACCATCGGCGGTCTCTTATATAATCAGCCAGAATGCCCTGAAGGAAGGCGCGGTTTTCCTTATCGAAGATATCATCGCCTCTGATAGTCACGGCGCGTGTTTCCAGCACTGCCTCGAGGGGCCTGGGCTCGGCACGGATAGTGGTGACCTGCTCCTGCTCGAGCGAGAACCAGAAGAAAGCGTACGGCCCCAGTGTCAGGCTGTATCGTTCAGACGTAATTTGGGCGAATCGGGCACGCCCAAAAATGTCGACCGGCACCCTTCCTGCGAACTGGGAAAGGTCAAGATGAGTCTGCTGCGCCGCTCGCGACAAATTAGCGACCACAAGGACAGTTTCATTCTCGTATTTCCTGAAGAATGCCAGTATCTTACGGTTTTCCGGAAACAGGAACTCAAGGGTACCTCTTCCAAATGCCTTGTATCTCTTGCGAAGCGCAAGAATGCGCTTCGTCCACCACAGAAGGGAGTCAGGGTTGTTCTGCTGATTCTCTACATTTATGGCCTCGTAATGGTGTTCTGGATCAATTATGGGAGGCAGGTACAGTCTTTGCGGATTGGTGCGGGAGAAACCGGCATTTCGATCCGGGCTCCACTGCATAGGCGTGCGGACGCCGTTTCGGTCGCCCAGATAGAAGTTGTCACCCATGCCTATTTCGTCCCCGTAGTAAATAACAGGCGTTCCTGGAAGGGAGAAGAGGAGGCATTTCATGAGCTCGATCTTCTTGCGATCACTGTTCAGCAGGGGGGCGAGCCGGCGGCGTATGCCAAGGTTCAACCTGGCGACAGGATCGTGCGCGTAAACACGGTACATATAGTCTCTCTCTTCATCGGTGACCATCTCGAGTGTCAACTCATCGTGGTTGCGAATGAAGAGCGCCCACTGGCAATTGGGCGGGATATCGGGAGTCTGCTGGATAATATCTATGATAGGGAATCGATCCTCGAGCCGGATAGCCATGAACATGCGGGGCATCAGCGGAAAATGGAAAGCCATGTTCGCTTCGTCTCCCTCGCCGAAGTAGGAGACTGCCTCTTCGGGCCACTGGTTAGCTTCCGCAAGACACATGCGGGCTTTGAACCGGCTATCGATGAATTTCCGGAACCGTTTCAGGAACTGGTGTGTCTCCGCCAGATTCTCGCAGTTGGTCCCCTCACGCTCGAACAGGTAGGGCACCGCGTCAACGCGCAGCCCGTCGACGCCCATGCGCAGCCAGAAGTCAACTATGCGCAGGATGGCTCGCTGAACAAGCGGGCTGTCATAATTGAGGTCCGGCTGGTGCGAGTAGAAGCGATGCCAGTAATAGGCTTTGGCTGTAGGGTCCCAGTCCCAGTTTGATGTCTCGAAATCCTTGAATATTATGCGCGCGTCCCTGTATTTCTCGGGGGAATCGCTCCACACGTAGAAGTCGCGCCACCTGCTTTGAGCTCTGGCCTGGCGGGCACGCTGAAACCAGGGATGCTGGTCAGATGTATGATTCAGGACTAGCTCGGTAATTACCTTTATGCCGCGCTTGTGCGCCTCATCCACGAAAAGCCTGAAATCGGGCAAACGTCCATAGACCGGGAGAATATTCGTATAGTCCGAGATGTCGTAGCCATCATCCTTGAGGGGTGAGGGATAGAACGGCAACAGCCAGACTGCCGTGACGCCCAGGTCCTGCAGGTAGTCGAGCTTGTCAATAAGGCCCGCGAAATCGCCCACGCCGTCTCCATCGCTATCTGAGAAGGCGCGAACGTGCAGTTCGTATATTATCGCATCCTTATACCAGAGGGGGTCTTCATCAATCCACAAAGAGTCTGTATTCTGTTTGACCATGGGAACGGCTCCAAATCAATGCCTGACTGGCGGCATTACTGTTTACGGTGCTATCTTGACCAGGTACGGTGCGCTACTCCCGGAGCGAAGTCCGTATGCTGTCCAGAATCCCCTCCACGCTGACTGGTTTGATCAACAGCGCTGTAGCGCCGTGTGTGATGCTCTGTTTCTGCATGGCGGGGCTCCGCTTCTGCGAAATCAATACAAAGGGTATCCTGGCGTCACGCAATTGCTGACACCGGTCCCAGATTTCTTCGGGAAAACCGGATAGATCGATAACAGCTATTGATATGGAATGGATATTCTTGAGATGCCGGTCTACTTCTTCAAGACAGGCGGCGCGAAGGGTGTCGAAACCCTCACATTTCAGCCGTTCACCAAGCAGGTCGAGACTCTGGCTATCCGTGGCCACGAGGAGTACGGTGCGTTTGTCAGGCATGTTTCACTCCGCTGCCTCGCCGGCTTCCTGCTTTCTCATCCCCGGGTTGCGAACGGGTTCGCCGGGCCGCGCGCGTGAAGGCAATCTGAAAATGTGCGCTGGATATGTGCGCGGATTGAGCTCGATATAGTTCCAGCTCCCCTTCCAGGTATAGTGGGATTCATTCAGGATATCATGCACCTGGTACGGTTCATTTTCTGGCAGCCCCAATTCGGCAAGGGGCAGTTCTACCCACCCGGACTGAGTGTGACAAGTGTCCAGGTTCACGACGACCAGTACTACATTTGAAAGGTCTGCCGTACTCTTGCTATAGGCCAGGACCTGGTCATTATCAATGCGGTGAAATCGAAGGCTCCAGTCACTTTGCAGGGCCGCATTCTGCCGCCGGGCCAAATTGACCTGCGTGATGAAGTCCTTCAGGCTGTCCGGCCTTTCTATTTCCCAGTGCTTGATCTCGTACTTCTCGGAATCCAGGTATTCCTCACTTCCAGCCTGCCTGGGCTGGTTGACCTGGAGTTCGTATGCGGGTCCATAAATTCCATAATTGGCCCCCAGGGTGGCTGCCAGGACCAGGCGTATCATGAATGCGGGCCGGCCGCCGGTCTGTAGATAGTGTATCAGAATATCAGGCGTGTTTGTCCACAGGCTGGGCCGGAAAAACTCGCGCACTTCAGTCCTGGTGAGTTCAGTGAAATAGTCGATGAATTCGGACTTGGAGACACGCCACGCGAAGTAGGTATAGGATTGGGTGAATCCCAGCTTCGCCAGCCTGTACATGATCTTGGGTCGGGTGAAGGCTTCTGAGAGAAAAATGACCTCCGGATAGTCTTCTTTGACACCGGAAATAAGCCATTCCCAGAAACCGAACGGCTTTGTATGAGGGTTGTCCACCCTGAAAATGCGGACCCCCTGCTCGATCCAGAACATGACCACGCTCTTTAGCTCTTCCCATAGGGCTTCCCAGTTGGGGGTGTCGAAATTGAGCGGGTAAATATCCTCGTACTTCTTGGGAGGGTTCTCGGCGTATTGAATGGTGCCATCCGGACGCCATGAGAACCACTCCGGGTGCTCTTTGACGTATGGATGGTCCGGTGAGCAGTTGAATGCCAGGTCCAGGGCCACTTCGATGTCGTAATCAGCAGCCCTGGACATGAAGTTGCGGAAATCCTCCAGGGTGCCAAGTTCCGGATTCACCGCCTTGTGGCCGCCTTTTTTTGAACCAATGGCCCAGGGGGTGCCGGGATCTCCGTCCGCCGCAAAGGGTACGTTGTTCTTCCCTTTCCGGCGAGTACCGCCGATCGGATGTATGGGCGGGAAGTAAACAACGTCGAAACCCATCGCAGATACGTAGGGGAGACGTCTTTCGCAGTCGGCGAACGTTCCATGTTTGCCCGGTACGAGCGCGCACGATCGCGGGAACATTTCGTACCAGCTTCCGAATCGGGCCCTTTCCCGGTCGACGCGCACCTCCAGCTCTCTCGGGTAGACTACAGCACGGTCCCTGTTAATATACCTCGTCATCAAGAGGGACAGGTCTTCGCTGAGGGCGATTTCCACTTTGGAGGCTTCCGAAACCGCGCCTGACCTGAGAGAGCCCGCCCATTCCTGAAGGCCGGGTGAGTCCAGGGGAGAAGCGCGCCCTGCCGCGTCTTCGATCAGGTCCGCCCCGATCCGAAGTTCGATTGAAAGGTCCTGCCCGGCGTCGAGCCTCTTTTTCAGATCCTTTCTCCAGGTCTGGAACGCGTCTATCATACCCATCAGCGTGAAGCGGTAGGGAGCGCACTCATTGACGAAGAAGGATGCCCGCCATCGATCATTGACCAGGAACGTCATAGGGACTTCGACCCACACTGGATCGGTTGATTTTCGATACAGCAAAATAGCGAAGAGAGAGTCGTGCCCATCTGCGAATACATCCGCTTCCACCACCACCTTCTCGCCGACGACACGCTTGATGGGAAAACGACCGCCGTCTATCTCGGGATACACCCTGTCTATAACGACTCTCGTAGTGTACTTATCGAGCTTCATAAGATTTGGAGTACGCCGGAAGCGCTTCCTTTCCTCTGGGGGAATCGTGTCTGCCCGGTGGCCCTGCTGGATGCGGAATTCGCGCAGTTAGATGATAAATCAGGCAACAGAAGTCTTCAAGGCCATTGTCATAGAATCAGGTAACACCAGGTTGGAATATCGTACTGATAAGTGGCCGCAGACGGAGAAAAATGCAGGCACGGCTTCAATCGACGTGGATGCTTTCCCGGGGCGAGGCAGCAGCCGGCATGTACATATCGTTTGTGTACTCCTTCATCATGCGCCGTGTACAGAAAAGGGGCGCCACAGTCCGGATGGCCTCCTTCACTATCTGCACCCAGCGGTGCGGGACTCCCGCCCGGTCGCGATCATAGAAACAGGGTACAATCTCTTCTTCAAGCAGGCGATACAGGGCCCGCGAATCTGCTTCATCTTCCAGCGCGCGGTCCTCAAGGTCGCCGCCTATAGCCCAGCCGTTCGTGTTCTTGTAGCCCTCGTGCCACCAACCGTCCCGTACGCTGAGATGCGGTACCCCGTTGATGGAGGCCTTCATGCCGCTTGTACCGCTTGCCTCCCAGAGCCGCCGGGGAGTATTGAGCCAGACATCCACTCCGGAGACAAGATACCTGGACATGTGCATATCGTAGT
This sequence comes from Dehalococcoidia bacterium, assembly GCA_014859215.1. Classification (GTDB taxonomy): domain Bacteria; phylum Chloroflexota; class Dehalococcoidia; order SZUA-161; family SZUA-161; genus Kmv37. The sequence goes on from JACUUS010000001.1 coordinate 16,559, forward strand.
CTTCAATAAAGATAATACGACCGTGGAAGTCCCGGCTGCCGGCCAACTGGTAGACCTGGTGAAGCAGATGTTTTGCGGGGGTATCGGCCGGGTGTGACTTGCCGGCAAAGACTATCTGCACGGGGCGGGAGGGATCGGTGATAATCCGTTTCAACCTCTGAATGTCACGGAATATGAGGCCTGGTCTCTTATACTCTACGAAGCGGCGAACAAATCCGAGGGTCAGGTAATCCGGATGGAAGAGCGCCCCCGTAGCGATGACCTGATCGGCTGTCATTTCGCCGTTCGCCCAACCTCTCTGGAAACGGTTGAATATGACCGCCATAAGCTTATGCTTGAGCAGATTCCGCACTTCCCACAGTTCCTCATCCGGCATTTCGTTCACGTGCGCCCAGATCTCCTCTTCGTCCTGTTTCTGAAGCCATTCCGGCCCGAGATATTTCTTGAAGAGCGTGGCCATCTCAGGGGCGACCCATGTACAGAGGTGTATTCCATTAGTGATATGCGAAATGGGTACGGATTCTTCGCTTGCTTCCGGCCACAGGACGTGCCACATTCTCCGGGAAACCATGCCGTGCAGCCGGCTCACGCCATTGCGGCGGTTGGACATCTTGAGGGCCAGTATGGTCATGTTGAAGGTAGGATCAAGCTTGCCGTCTCTGCGCCCCAACTGAAGGAACTGGTCGCGGTCAATGCCAAGTTGTTGCCAGCTGGCGGCAAAGTACTTCTCAACCAGTTCGGCAGGGAAAATATCGTGACCGGCCGGGACCGGGGTGTGGGTTGTGAAGACTGTGTTAGCCTGTACGCTGCCAATCGCCTCGGCCATGGGGGTCCCGGTCTCAAGTTTCTCCCTGATACGTTCCAACATCATAAAACCGGGATGGCCCTCGTTGGCGTGCCAGACTTCCGGGTTAATACCGAGCGCCCGCAATACCTTGACTCCAGCTACCCCAAGCACGATCTCCTGCTGAAGGCGGGTTTCCTGGTCTGCCACGTAAAGGCGCGAGGATAAGAGGCGGTCCTGGAGGCTGTTTTCCTCTACATTTGTATCGAGCAGGTAAAGGTTGACCCGGCCGATGCGGACTCTCCACGCGCTGACGTACAATCTCTTGTCTCCCACCGGGACTTCGACCATGAGCTTATTGCGTCCGGGAAGGAAAAGCTGCTCTATTGGCGTCTCGTCGAAGTTCAACTGCTCGTAGAGCTCCTTCTGCCAGCCATCGGGTGTGATTCGCTGGTGGAAATAGCCCTGTGGGTACATAAATCCGACCCCGACGAGGGGCAAACCCAGGTCGCTGGCTTCTTTACAGATGTCGCCTGCCAGGATTCCCAGTCCGCCGGCGTAAATGGGGAGCGAATTGTGAATTGCGAATTCCATGGAAAAATAGGCTATAGGTCCTCGCAGCAAGCCCGAGTTCGTTTTGTGAAACCAGGTGTCATCGCCCTTTGTATCGGCATCGAACGCGGTCAAGACAGAGTCATGGAGTCTGAGGAATACAGGGTCGGCGGCAGCCTGCCGAAGACGTTCCGGACTCATTTCCTGAAGCTGTTTTACCGGGTTATGCCCGCTGGACTTCCACAGGGGGTTATCGAGGGTCTGGAAAAGGTCCCGTGCTTCGGGATGCCAGCTCCACCAGAGGTTATGCGCAAGCTCAAGCAACCGGCTTATTCGGTCCGGTATTGGAATCATTGTCAGAACTCTTGTCCGTACTTACCTAAATCTGGAGATATGTATATAGCGTATCCTATCGAGGAGCAAAAGTCCAGGTGTTTGCAGCTTTGATTCGGCTTTCTCTGATCGGAGAATGGACTCTGCCCTGAGCGACTATTCGTCTGACGGGCTGCCGATGGGCGTCTCCCCGAGCTTGGCATCATAGGACTCCAGAGCCCTGCCGGTGTCCGAGAGGATCTCTTCGGCATTGCCAAACTCCTTCTCCCAGGTGCGGCTCCTGGCAACCGTCTTGAATCGCTCATAGCCCTCCCTCGCCGTCTTCGCCAGAACAGCAAGGGGCATCCCGCCAAGGACAAGGTAGACATCGACGCGGTCAGAACTCCTGTCGATCTGAGAAAGCTGGACTGTGCTGCCCTTCAGGCGGGGAAAGGTCTCCTTGTTCCACCTGTTTATCTCGGAGCGCAAGGTTTGTTCATGCATGGAGGCGGCAACCTTTTCGGGAACATTGACGACCATGTGTGACAGGGTGATCTCTTGCCTGTCCACTGGCGCAAGCGGGCACAGGAGCGCGCTCTCGAGGATATTCCGGATACTGCCGAAGATTTCGAGGCTGCGCCCGATGGCCACGCAGGGCACAAAAGCATGTATGCCAAGAGACCTGCTCATCTTGGCAAGGTAGCCGGGTTCAGTGTGACCGCGTCCTGATACGGTCACCGTACCGGCCAGTGCTCCAAGAAGGCGAGAAACGAGTTCTTCCCTGGCAATCTCTTCGCCAGCTTCACCCACTCCGCGGATCTTCATCAAGCGATCGTGCTCAACGAGCACCACCATGTCGGCGACCGGGCCCCGTTCCAGGTCGATCAGCCTTGACAGTGAGCAGACCGCATTGAACTGAGCGCCGTCCTGTTCAGTGGCCGCGGGCATGAGGGCGATTACGAGAGTCCTGGCGTGCGAATTATGGCATCGGGCTCGCTCAAGTATACAGGGGCTGGCCCCGCTGCCTGTTCCTCCGCCGAGAGCGGAAAGCAGAAAGACAGCCTGTTTGCGTACCGTTGACCGTATACCGGAGCGGAGCAGCCGATCATCCAGCCCAGGGTCGCCGCACGCCAGTTGCTGCCCGAGACCGAAGTACCCGACCTGTTTGCCCGCAGTACCGGGCAGCAGATGCAGCGAAAGAGGTGAAATAACATAATCCTTGCTCGCTCCCGTTTCCGGGATCAAGCCGGCAAGGTGCCTCGCTTCTCCCGAGGCATCTATCATCAGGAACCCGGAGTTCTTGAGGTCGCGTCGGGATGCCTGGAAGAAGTTCTGGACTAACCTGCAGCCCTGGTCGCCCACGCCCATGAAAATTCGCTCCCGGGCAAACTTCAGACGCTTTTCTTCATCCCCCAGAGCCTTGAGGAGAAGATCGAGCTCGGTCTCACAGTCTATCACAGGCAGACCGCAGACAGGGCAGGGCGCCGAATCGTCCTGGCACTGGTGACTGTTCGGGCAGAAAATTGTCTTCTTCTCGGTGTACTGTGTCGCCATCGTCAAGAACCAACGTTTGAGTGCAAATAGGCCTCGAGAGTGCGGGCAGTTTCCTGGACGTGAGCTGTGATCGCGGGTTTATCATCGCTCGAAGGGCTATCTATCCCGGGATGGAGAGAGAGTCTCTGGATAAGAACGGCGGCCAGTCTCGACAGTTGAGGCAGGCATTCGTCAGCCTTGAGATTCTCCCCGAGTTCCAACCAGGCGCACAGAAGCCTGTACCGGAACGCGAAGAGGAATATGTACCTGATGTCAAACCATGAGGTCAAATGCGGACTCTCGGCTACGATCCCGGTAAATTCCCTCGGTTCCGGAGCATCATTCCCAAGCGTTTCCCCGATAACCTGAAGCGTGGAAACAACTTTGCGCAAGACAGAGGAAGCATCACGCGCGAGAACGGCGTCATTGACCGCTTTCAACTGGTTGACGATGTCTACGGATTGCAGCTCCGCGAGAGCCGTCGCCATTTCACCGGCCTGGCTGGTTGAGGCATCGATGCCGTCCCAGCCTTCATATGTGAGGTCACGAAAAATTCCAACGAGCAGGTCCACCACGAGCCAGGTGACGCACGCCGTCCTGTCCAGAAAGAGCCTGTACTGCGCTTTACGCTCCCGGAGCAGGTTCTGCTGGCGCAGGGTCTCTAGAGAGGCTTTGAGATCCCGACAGAATGCGACCGCGGCTTCGCCCTTAGCCAGCGACAGGCGGCTGGCGGCGCGTTCGCCCCTCGAGCCGGCCCATTCCAGCACCAGCGTGGTTGAAGAATCTCTGACTTTGGCGGACGTGATATCCGCCAATCTTATGGAAAATTCCAGGTGGGGTGACGAAAAAAAGTTGTTCTTCCTTTCGAAAAGGAGACTCTTGCTTGTCAACAAGAGCTTGCCCTTACCCACCTTATCGAGTTGCACATTCTTGAGCTCGGCCAGCGGGTGTTCTTCGGGCAGCGGCGGGGCCTGTATCTCGGCGACAGGACTCATGCAGCAGCCTCGTTATGGCTCGCTTTGACCACCTGCCTGTGCCTGATGGCGCTCTGCCGGGCATCGAAGACAGCCTTATCCGGGTGAGCAGCGGCGTACATTCGCAGGTATTCCAGAGCATATTTCGAATTCATGGGGAGGTCCGAGCACATGATTTCCTGTGAACGTGCGAACTTGTCATCGATGATGTACTCAATGTTGGGGTAGTTAATAAGGAAATCATTCATCTGGTGGTAGTTCTGGATCGCTCTGGCCTGGAGCTCGATAGCTTCCAGCAACCTGTCCATGAAGATGAAGCGTCTGCTGATTGCATCATCCTCAAGCGTATTTGCAGCCGAGTTGAGCAGCTCTTGCGCTTCGGCCGCTGTGTGGCTGTTCTTGCCCCAGGAATACCCATTAGGGCATCTGCGGGTGTTGCCCTCCTCGAGAGCGCGGATGAGAGAGTTGAAATCTCGTACGGCACCGGTTGCGGCGTCCATCAATTTACGGCTTTGTTCGACGATAACTATAACGTGTGCCAGCATCCGAGAGCCCTGAACGGCACTGGCGATGGAATCGAGTTCCCCGGCTTTGGTGCGGCAGAGGTCTGCCGACTTCGCATCTCCGACGGATTCGAAAATAGGGGCGAGCCTGGTAAGGAGAATAGCCTTGAGTCTCTCCGACATGGAAGCGACCCGGCCCGCAAGTTCAACTATCGAGTTCTCGATTCGGCCATCTATAATCTGCAGGTCTTCGGATATGGTCCGTGCAGCTTCCTCGAATCTACCCTGCTTTACAAATCCGTGGCCGATGTCGATGGTGGTGAGCGAAAACTCGGGATCGATCTCGTCCTGAATCGTGTTAGAGACTACGTCCCCTGCGGATACGAGTTCTGTGGCCAGTTGCTTGAAAGCATTATTGAGCTTTTCCTGCTCAGCAAGAGCGGTGTCGAAGTCATCCACATGCAGGGCCAACTGGACCGGCGCGATAACGCCGTTGATAGCCGGGATGCCGAGGGCACAGGCTTCGTCGACCGTGGCTTTGTACAGGCGTTTAGACTCCTCCAGGTACTTGATGAGCTTATCCTCGAGCTGCGCCTGCAGCAGGGAAAGCTGTTCGCGCATCGCGTGAAATTCACCGCAACTCATTTCGAGCCGGGGCAGGCTAAGGGCGCCTTCGCTTTCGAGGGTGAGCGCTACTTTTTCCTCGCACTGCGCAATCGAAGCCTTTTCATCGCCCAGGTCCCTGGTACGACAGACGCCGGCAAACTCATGAAGCCGCCTCCTGGTGCTGTCCAGGAGCTCGTAGAGCTCCAGAGAGAGGCCCGCCAGCACTCCCCTGAACCTCACTTTTGAATCGCGCCGTGACAGCCAGGTCTCCACTGTTGAAGCCAGGCCTGCGAATGCGAGCATTGCCCCCATCAGGATGCCGATGTTTGCCAGGTCGGAGAAAGCGGTCCTGTACCCCAGCGGTTTTTCCAGAAGCTGGAGGGGTACAAGGAATACGAGCGCCATTAGCAGTACAAGGAACACAGGGTTCAGAGCGCGCAGCAGAGAGTTGGTGTCTCCGAGCTTCCTCAGAGGGCTGAGAAGGGCTGGTGTGACCAGTACTGACGCGTACATGGAGAGGACGAGGACCACTCCCCCCCACCCCTCGATGAAGTAGGGTGAGAAATAGCTAAACCGGCTTATGTCGTGACTCAGCTGCCCATTGAATGCCGCTTTTAGTGAAGAAAGGTCCAGGTAGCTCAAAGCGGGCAACTGGGCATACTCCACCCGCAGGAAGAGGGGAAGCATTTCTCCTTCGGCAAGAGGGGGATATGGCATAACCAGGAAGGGCAGGTAAAAAACAATAAAAGCGAAAACGGCCCATCCACCGCTGACAGTTGATCCCCTGAGCCGGAAAAGGGTAATGGCTGCGAGTAATGCGAAAGAGACAACGAAATACGGAGTGAGCATCAGTACGCCGGCCGCTGCACCTACAGTAACACCCAGTATGGCTCCTGTAAGCCCGGTCAGAGCGAAGGGAAGCATGAGCGCAATGGTACCGAGCGATATAAAAGCCCACAGCGCGCCATCGAGCTGGTACGAGTATGCAGGCGATGCGAACAGGAGCATTAGTACGAGAGCGATCGCGGGCCACCGGTACGCCAGCAGCGCGCACAGGAGCGCGAGGAACACGCACATAGCGGGGGGATAAAAGGGCAGGAAGTAGTAGACTACGAGTGAGGTGATGAGGAAGATCAGAGATGTGGCGAGCTTGCCGCAGAACTCCCGGAAGGCTTTCTCACTGTTCCCTACGTCACATCCTTGCAGCAGCCCCTCACCGGTGTCTTCGGTAACTTGCAGCGAAGGCAAGGTATTCTCCATAAGATCCGTTACCACGCATTTTACGTTTCTTAGCCGCCGGCGATTTTCTCACCAGGCCCGGGTATGTCTGTAACCTCCTCCAGACCGTTGCCGTCGAAGGAAGCATCCATGCCGTGCTCGAGCAGGAACGAATGGGCAAGCCTCTTCTCTTCCTGGGTGGTGTGGCTGTAAATGTGCTTCATTTCGCTGTAGCATTCCAGGAATTCCGGCTCCGCCCGGGCGGCGATAATAAGGAATCTGACAGTCCAGGGATCGGAAGAATCGATTTCGCGTATGGCAATACTCCTGGAGGCATCCTCCTTCACATAACCGGAGAGGGTCGCCCTCACGTCAGCAGCCAGATCATGGTCCCATATACCGCGGGGCGAGACTATGGCAAACCAGATGTAATCGGTCTTGTATTGTGAAGTGAGGCCCATCACGCCGGGAACCCGGAAGATGCCAAGCACGCTGGACAGGTATTCCTTAAGATGGTCCTTGTCTACGATTTCATTAAGTATGTTTTCGTTGGACAGCGACGCTTCATCCTCCATAAGGATTCTCTGCATCAGCTTAAGCTGGACGTCCTCCGTCAACTCGGCGGTGCGATTGTAGAAACCCTTGTCCTTTACCATTGCATTCATTTTCTCGTAATGCCGGTTTGCCAGCTCGGTGATCTCGGCGAGAAGCTTGCGGTAATCGGAGTTGACGTCGAATCGCCTCTCGATAGCCGTGTACTCGCTCATCTTGGCCTGTACCTGCTCAAGGCCCTCGGACTGCAGACGAATGTCTTCGTCTACCGATGTCAGGGCATGGTCCAGTTTCTTCCGCCGGTCATCCCAGAGTTTCTTCTTGCCGCCGGCCAGGAATCCGAGCTTGATATCACTCACCTCCCTGCTCGCGCGTGTCCTTTCAACCTGTTTACTCTTGCGGTTAAGCTCGAGATTGTCCAGCGCGGACGTCAGGCTGGCAGCCTCTTCTTCCAGTACCCTCTTGACCCTGCGGCAATTGACCAGCAGGGAATCCATGCTTTTCAGCTGGATATTGAGTGGAGTGAACATTGACGAGAGAAGTGAGAACAGGACCACAAGCTCGGGATTTATGATCCGCTCGACGCGTGTAAGGGCTGCCTGCTGATTCTCGGTCTTTTCGCTTTTTACCAGGTTCTTCTGAAGCTTGTCAGCCAGCTTCTTGGTCTCGAGGTAGCGGCGCAGACTCCGCAGGTAGTCCTTTATCATCGCAGCGAGTTCGCTGACATCATTGACCAACTGCACTTCCTTCGCGGTCAGTTGCTGAGCGCTGGGGAGGCTGTCTCGCAGGTTCTCAAGGATGTCGTCTACCTCGCGCAGAAATTCGCCGTAGTTCTTTGATATGCGTGCCGCGAGTTCGATGAGCCTGGACGCCTGTTTCCGGATTAGAGACTCCACTGTTCCTTCGGGCGTATCCAGACCAATGGCCATGACGGGCCGGCCCAGCTCATTCACCTGGGCCTTGATAGGGTCGTCGACACCCTTGAGGTGCATTATGAATTCGGTCTCAATGGAGCGGTCGGCATTGATGAGGTTCTCAACGGTTTCGTCGAAAGCATCCTCGTTGAATTTGCCGGCTTCGATAAGCTGCTGCCTGTAGATCTCCCGGAGCTCCTGGTAGCAGAGTTCGAGGATCTTCGCCACGCCGCCGACTTCTGTCGGATGTGTGCCAAGGTACACTTCCTTCTTCTCTCGCCTCAAGGCCCGGACCTTGTCCAATCGGTGCAGGAATATCTTGGTCAGGTCGATGAACTCGGTGATAGGATACGTGATGCTTATCGTTGAAAGCACGTGCAGCCACCGACCATTCATGTCGATATTGGAGCCGATATTGCTGAGTAGATCGGCGAGGTCGAAGTTCATGGAAGTCATCAAAATGTCGACAATGGCGTCATCGATCAGGCGTTTGGCGTCGATCAGGCTGGCAGTCTTGCTGTACGCAGGCCCGAGCGGCATGCACAGAAAAGCGCTGAACGGGTTCTCGTAGGTGTGCCCGAAGCGGGCCGTCACCCTGGCGTTGCTCTGCTTGTTCACGGCCATGCCTGTTTCAAGGAGGGCGCTGAAGGCGGAGGTGCCTTTGGCCGGAGGATCATCGCCCGAGCAAGGCAGTATGCACAGGCCGATAATAGGTACGCCGCTGCCCAGTTTGCGGCGAAGATGCCTGGCGAAATCGAGGACCATGCCGCTGCCGCTGCCGCCACCCAGGCCGAAGACGAGGAATACCACAGGCTGGATAGTGGACGTGAAAAGGTGCTCCTTGAAGGTGTCCATGTAGTTGTCCAGCAATCTCAGGTGGTGATAGTTCAGTCCATAGATGGCCTTGGAGAGCGCCCGTCGCCGGCCCACTCCGCCTGCCAGCGGCGGTATATCCATGGAAGAAGCAAGCCACGGCTGATAGTCCGCGCCGACCTTCACGCCTTCGCGCTTCAGGTACTGCGGGAACTTGTTGATAAAATCGAACATGCTCTCCGGAGTCGGAAACTTGACGGACTTCGCCGTGAGAGAAATCTTATCCGAAGGTATGCCCCTTTCCCGGAGCTCCTCGAACAGGTTCCTGGCTGAGACCTCCAGGCTTTGAATATCATGGTCGGCGACATCGATAGCCAGGCAGGAAACCCTGACACCCTCTTTCTTGACCAGGGACAGCAGGGTGTTGCGGTTATTAATGAAGGCCTCCACAATATTCACGCCGGCTCCGCCCAGACCTACCAGCTGTATAGACGAGTTATATGTCCCGAAACGAGCCATGGTTACCTCCCACTGATCCTCTCAAGCTGCTGCTTGACCTGTTCCAGATCCCGACCGAGTTGCTTGTCTATCTTGGTCAGTCTTACGGATAAGACATCCAGCTTGCCCGCTTCCTCATCAATCTGCTGGCGTACAAGGCTGCCGCCTGATCTTGACCTGAGGAAGAGGAGGAAGAAAATGACCGCAAACACAGCGGCGATGGCTATGGCTACAATATATGGCATGAACGATACCTGGGACGAGGCTACCGGAAATCCCGAGGCAGACGTCGGAAGCGTTCCCAGCAGAGCCGTCGCGCTCTCAACCAGTCCTTTCGCGCTCAGGTCCTTGGCGACCTTGATCACGCTGTCGGCCAGGCTTGCGTACCGGGGTTCGACGACAGAAGTCTGGAGAAGGTTCTGCTTGCTCGTCAGGAGTTGTTCGTAGGCTACTATGGCCTGGTCCTTAACATCGACACTGTATTCGTCCAGCAGGGTGTCCTGAGGACCGAGAAGAAGTCTCACCATGCCTACAGGCCTGATGAAATGCAGGTAATCACCATTTGATATCTTCTCAGATGTATAGTCCGAGGGCACAGTCCCCGTCAGGGCAAACCTGGCTGTCCCTTCCACCCCGTTGAACCTGATTACCGGCTGCCCTGGCTACCAGGTATCGGTATTGACACCTGCATAATCGTTTTCAAGCCGCCAGTACACATCGCCTATTTTTCGCAGGGGAGTGCTGAGGCCCAGAAGTGTATCTTCCAGTCCCACCCCAATGTCGACTTCCAAAGTGACTGTGTATGTTGCGCCTGCCATCAGCGGCCCTTTGGTTACATCGCTGCCATCGATATTCCTGACGATGCATGATGATATGAGGGCTGGTGAGGGGCTCTGGGCTGACACTGAGGCAGGGAATGCAAGAGCGAGGACTGGGACTACGAGCATAACTAGTGCCAGAAGTCTCACCTTGTTCATAACATACACTCCTTTAATTCACCGGGTTCATTGTCTGTCGATACGCCGCTCAGGGTAAGGGGCCCGAGGCCTTGCCACCTCATCACATCAGCCCATCCCTCCCCTCATACCTTGAGCCGGAGTTTGCCCGGGTGAATCTGGAGACTTCTGAAAGCTGATAAAGAACGGCAAACCACCCACTGCCCGGCGGACTGACGAAAAGGCCCCGCCCGGCATTGTGCCAAGAATAGCATCGTGCTTTGGTGGTGTCAACAGCCTTTTCGTGGTGCCCCATTCGTACTACTTCGAGTTAGCCACGGGCGCACAGGTACTACCATAGCCAGTCTCCAAGCACCGGCCCAGAGTATGCCCTGGGTTGAAGGAAAATGAGTCCGTATTGATGTATAAGTAGGGACTGTCCTGATACCCTATACTGAATTTTTAGTCCGCTTTCCGAAGGTTGTATGGACTGCTCTACATTTATCATTTTTGCCAGGCTTTGTCAACCCTGTCCAGATATGAACTGTGCACGACGGCAGGGCTCGCCGGAGAGCCTGTCTTTTGCTAAACTGGGGATGGGAGGCAACAAGATGACTGTGGTAGCAAATGACGACAATGTCCGCATCGAGCGAATTGAGACGGCCCCTTTCGGCACAAACGCGTACATCATAGTAGATAAGGCCGCCGACCAGAGCCTGTTTGTGGATGCTCCGGGAGAACCGGCCAGGCTCAAGAGGTGCCTTGGCGGGACGGGGGTACAGGCTATTGCTGTTACTCATGGTCACATGGACCATACGATGGCTCTCGCGGAACTGAGGACCATGACGGGATGGCCGGTGGTGGTGCACCACGAAGATGCCCGTGCTCTCCCTGTAAAGCCTGATGCGTTTCTGGAAGACGGGCAGGTTATCACCCTTGGACAGGTCCGGGTCAAGGTCCTGCATACTCCGGGGCATACGCGGGGAAGCATCTGCCTGCTCACAGGTCGGTACCTGATCGCAGGGGACACCATTTTCCCCGACGGCCCGGGCAAGACGGCTTCACCGTCCGATTTCAAGGCCATCCTTGACTCCCTGACCTCGAAAATCTTTGTCTTGCCTGACGATGTGGAAATCTATCCGGGGCATGGTGAAAGGGCTTTGCTGAAGGAAGAGAAGGCCAAATTCAGGGCCTTCCAGTCGAAGCGCCACAGGTCCGACCTCTGCGGAGACGTACTCTGGTTGTCTTCTACCTGAGCCTGTCTTTTCAGTAGAGGACCTCTTCACGATGGAAGGACTCGGCGAGCTCGTATTCCTTTCCGTCCGCGGCGGTCCGGCACCTTTCCCGAAGCCAGTTTTCGAGATCCCCGCGAGGCCAGTCTCCTACCTGACTGACGTGACAGTAGAGGGCCTTCATTTTCAAGTCGAACGTGTCTGTCACATCAAAGCAGTAGTTGACATCTTCTGAAGCCCATAAGAGGATTTCGTCAACGCGGTGCGGCTCGAGGCCGTCCAGCAGAAGCTCGGGATAGGAGAGCCTGTCCCTTGCATAGGGAAATACTGCATCGAGCGTGACCTGCCCCGTTATCCTGTGATCACGGTGCCAGAAGTACTTCCTGTATGGGTCCGCCGTGATTACGATCCGGGGCCGGTATATCCTTATCAGGCGCACAATTTGCTTTCTGAACTCACTGGTATCTTCCAGACCCTGATCGGGATGGCGCAGGAATACGACTTCGCGTACGCCAAGCACTTTGGCCGCTTCGAGTTGCTCCTTCTCCCGCATGCGCGCCAGTCTTTCCGGTGTCATGTTCGGGTCCGTCGTCCCCTTGTTGCCGTTAGTGCATACGACGTAAACAACCTCTTTCCCCCGACGGACCCATGCAGCGACCGTTCCCGCCGCGCCGAATTCGGCATCGTCCGGGTGAGGTGTGACGACCATTACATGAGCGGTCTTATTCGCCAATCCGGACCTCACTGAATTGCCAGCTAATTCTATAATAATGGATGGACCCTGTACAAATCACTCCCGGATACATAAGATTATCAACGGTATTCTGAGGCCCCGGGGCAAGAAGCTTGAATGTGATCAGACCTTACGTAGACCAGGATTTCATGTCTTATCTCGTTTTCCAGAAGCAGGCTGCCGGAATCGGGCCCGTTGAACGATACAAGAACCCTGCTTCTCTTAGAAGGGCCTTTGCCCGGCCGGGTTTCCTGGCCAATGAAGATATCCTCCTGATGCTTGGTCCGGGTGGGGAGATACTCGGGTCAATTACGATGCGCCGCGAGTACTTTCTGAGGCGGGTTGTCCTGTCTCTTCTCATGGTTCACTGGCCGGCTGACGAGAATTCTCCGGGCAAGCTGGTCGAAGAGGGCATGCGAATTGCTGCAACGCGAGCTATGCTGGTCGCCCATGTGAATGTATCCGAAAATGAGGTAAAGGGAATAGGTCTGCTTGAACGGCTTGGCTTCGGCTTAGCCAGGCGATACCTGGAACTGGAAATGCCGCCCGCCGCGCTCGAAATCGTGAGCGGACAAATCCCCGGCGAAAAACACCGCTGTATGAGAGCAGGCGAAGAAGAGAAGCTGGCACGTCTTCAGAATGCCGCCTTTAAAGACACATGGGGTTACAATGCCAATACGGCAGTGGACATAAAGTACTCAGTTGAAACATCTGGAGGTCCGCAGAACGTTGTGGTTATCGAGGAGAACGGGGATCTGGTAGCTTACTGCTGGATAATGCCCGGCCTGGAGGGAGAAATCGCCGAGCCGGACGCGGGTCGGATATACATGATCGGCGTACACCCCGCGCAGCGGGGGAGAGGTCTAGGGCGATATGCTTTGATGGCAGGCCTGAGAATGCTCAAAGCAAAAGATAAGGTCCGCGCCGTGCTTACGGTCGATTCCGAGAACAGGACTGCCCTGGCGCTCTATGAATCCCTGGGATTCAGGGTTACGGCGGCCAGTCTATGGTATGAAAGAACATTGAAGGCTACCTAGGGGGCTTACGCACCCTCAGCGATGCATAATATTCCTCGGTTATTGCATCGGCGATCGCCGGCCAGCCGAACTTGCTGACAGAAGCGCGGATATATGCGGGAGGCAGCTGTTTGTGGGAGTTCGCCAGGAACAGGCGGATAGCCCGGGCGAAATCAGCGGAGGTAGTCCCTTCGACCAGGTAGCCTGTGCGCCCGTTCAAAACGATATCCGGCATCCCGCCTACCCTCGCAGCAATCACGGGTGTTCCGCAGGCGAGAGATTCAAGGGCGACGAGTCCGAAACTCTCGTAGTAGGAAGGAATGACGCAGACATCGGCGGAGCAGTAATATACGGGCAAAAGCTCCTGTGGAACCGGACCCGCGAAGCTTACTGAATCGTGAATACCGAGCTCCCTGGAGTAATGCTCGAGGGACTTCAGTTCCGGATCGCCGTCGCCGTCTCCTCCAGCGACGATCAATTTCAGGTCCGCTGCACCGCCCAGGGTAGCGAATGCCTCGAACAACCTGTGCAGGCCTTTAAGCGGCTCCAGTCTCCCTACACACAGGATGATCTTGCCGTGATCAAGCCCCAGTTTTCTGCGCGCCTGGTCTCTCGCGATCGGGCTGAAGAGTGCCAGGTTGACGCCTCCGGGGATTACGCTGATTCTTCCCCTCTCCGCGTCGCAAAGCTCTGCCAGGAGTTCCCGCTCGCCGGCAGTGGCGGCGATGATCCGGTCCGGGCGTCCCGCCACCTCCTTTTCTGTCACCAGACGCAGGTCAGATTCCTCCTCGCCTATACCGGCAGAGTTCTTGGCGGCGGCAAGAGTATGGAACATGGTCAAATGGGGAACGTGCCACCAACTCTGCAGGATATTGCCGACCCAGGTCGACAGCCAGTAATGGCTGTGGATAAGGTCATAATTGCGCCCCTCCTGCCTGCGGAAACTCTCGACGGCGCAGGCAGCGTCGGCCAGGTGCGCGTAGAGAACAAGCTTGTGCATTTCGCCCGTTTCACCGAGTTCCAGGTGTATAATGCGGACGCGGTCGCAAAGCCCGATTGTCTGGTTTTCGCCGGGTTGATGTGCGCGCGTATAGATATCCACTGAATGACCGCGGCAGCCAAGCTCACAGGCAAGCTCTCTTACGTATACGTTCATTCCGCCGGTATCCCTGCTTCCCAGCTTGCCCTGGGGACAGCTATGGACGCTGAGCATCGCAACGCGCAATTGTTCCATGACCGGTTCTTTCTCCCTGGCGCTGTGGGGATTCAGCGCTTGAGCGTTAGATGGCAATCGTATATGGGTATTTCCGTCCCGCCGAGGCGGTACTTGTATTCCTCGGCTCCTTTAAGGAAATCGTACCGTTTTCTGCCTCTCTCGATACTATCCTTGATCGACAGCACTTTGGACATAAGACCGACGCTTAAATACGCGTAGCGCTTATCGAAGCCGCTGTTGTAAAGGTATACGGTCCCCGCATAGTCGAAGCACATTATGGCGGCCACTGTTGAGGAATCAAGGTCCAGAAATCCCATCCTCAGCAGACCCCTCTCGGCCATGGTGTGTGCGATTGATCGGAAGAAGGCTTCCATCTGGTTTGTCATGAACTCCGCCTTGTCTTCCCTGCTTTCGCGGAGGAGGGGAAGGAATGTATCCATGCAAGATTCGATGGAAGCTGTATCTTCAATCATCCGGAAGCTTACCCTGCCGCCTTCTTCCAGACGCCTCAGCTTGCGGTTTACTTCCCGATGCTGCTTGGTGCTCAATTTGTCGAGATACCCGTCCCAGGTCGGCGGCAAGTCCAGGTACAACGATACATCGCGCATGATGCACGAAACACTGAAGCCCCTGTTTCTCGCTAAACCGACGAGGGTGGAGAGCACGGGTGAATCATTTCTCACGGACTCAAGAAGTAAACTTTCTATGCGGTCCTGCGGCAACCTGTCCAGAACCTGGCTGAAGAATGCATGCTCGCTGCCCGGCGCGATAACGAAATCCTGGTAATCACATATGTCAGGGCTGCCAATGAATCTGGCTTCGCCTTCGCGGACAAAGAGAGGGACAATGCCGAGGATGGTCTCGTCCTCAGTCACCGCACGCAGATACAGGTTGTCTGAAGCGAAGGCACTGTACCAGGCCTTCAGCCACGGCGGAATCGTGAAAACACAGTCCCAGGCGAGACCGGAATGATGCTGCTCCCAACACGAATGCAGCGCATCGAAATCCTGGATGGTCGAAGTAACAATCACGATAGGTCTACTGTAACATTGGTGAGTAGTGTCGATCAAGCCTGGAATCGGGTGGAAGCCGGAATTGACCGGGCACAAGGCGTGGTGATGGTACGCCTGAAGCCTGGATGAGGGAGCATGCGGCGATTCCACTAACTTGACGAGCTGTCGCCGGAAGTCCTCACCAGCATGAGAGGTGTTCTTCCTCCATGCAGGACCCTGTCTGCAGTACTTCCGAATGCCCATCGAGTGACTCCGGAGCGCCCGTGAGTGGACATTACTACCAGTGCATGCAGATTGTCGGCGACTTTGATTATCTCATCGGCGGCTGTGCCGATGCCGACCTCGGTATTGGCCTGGATTCCCCGGTCGATGAGGCGGCGGCTGCAGCGCTCCAGGTATTCGTGAGCGCGTGATTGTATTTCCTGCATCTCCTCGGGGGTGTGGAAGAGCTGCACCATGTCCCCGGGGATACTGTACGTGAAGTAGAACGGCTCAATGACCTGCAGCAGTGTGACTTCGGCCTGGAGACCGGACGCGAGCTGTTCCACGAAGGGAATAGTACGTTCGGCTTCCTTGGAGCCATCCAGCGGGATCAGCAGTTTCTTGAAGGCTTCGAGGTCCTGTTCAGGCGGAACAGGATGCCCGGCGGCTATACGGATGAGGGCAACGGGTATACGGATAGTGCGCGCGACCCGATCGGCCACGCTTCCGAGCATCCAGCGCCTGAAACCGGTCCAGCCGTGGGTGGTCATGACGACGAGGTCTATATCCTGTTTTTCGGCGTATTCCACGATTTGCTCCGCGGGGTGGCCGTGCAGCAGCACCGACTGAACACTGACCGTTCTTCCTGATTGTCCCCTGAGAGACTGAACGCCGGAACGGGCATTCTCCACCATTTGAGTCATGTAGACCTCATGCATATGCCTGTAAGCTGCTTCGCTGTCCTCGAAAACATGTACCAGGACCAGCTCAGAGTCCAGCCTGTCAGCGAGCTGTTCCGCATACGGCAGGGCAAGTTCGCTCGATTCCGAGCCGTCCAATGGTACAAGCAACTTTCTGAACATCGGGCCTCCCTGAAATTAGAATCCAGATAACCTTAGAACATGTGGGCGCCGCCGTCCACCATGAAGGTATGACCGGTGATAAAATCCGAATCTTCGCTCGCCAGAAACACGGCCACGCGGCCGATGTCTTTTTCGGCGTCACCCACGCGGCGCAGCGGGATCCGTTCCAGCTCCTTGCTCATCTCGGCTACCTTTTCGGGAGAGGCTTCAGCGAATGCCAGCATGGCAGGCGTGAGAGCGGAGGGGCATATCACGTTGACGTTGATCTGATATTTGCCCCATTCACGCGCCGCTGTCCTGGTGAAACCGCGAATAGCCTCCTTGTTGGCATTATAGTCGGCGGAACCCTCCCAGCCAACTATGCCCATAAGGGACGCGAAGTTAATTATTTTTCCGCCCCTGTCTTTCATATACGGAAAAACCGCTTTGCAGCAGTAGACTGTCCCCTTGAGGCCGCTCTGGAATGCCAGATCCCACCACTCTTCAGGCATGGATTCGATCGGCGAGCCAAGGTGGTAAGCGGTCCCGCCTGTCCAGCTCTGGGCGTTGTTGACCAGGATATCGATCGGTCCGAACGTTGCCGCCGCTCTGGCGACCATCTGTTTCACCTGCTGTTCGTTCCCGACGTCACAGGGGACAGCCATCGCTTCTTTTCCGAGCTGACGTATCTCTTCTTCGACGGCCCTGGCGGTGTCGGGTTTGTGCTCGGCGATAACTACCCTTGCTCCCTCTTTGGCAAGAGCTAGGGCTACGCCCCTGCCGACTCCCTGGCCGGCGCCGGTTACGATAGCAGCCTTGCCATCAAGCTTCCCCATGGCATTCCTCCTCGTATCCATATTTTGCCCGGATTAAGAGGTTACTGTCTCGAGGACGCGTACAGCTTCTCGGTTATTGTCCTGGCCTGCCCGATTATCCTGTCGATGATCTCCTTCACGGTAGGGATGTCAACCAGTTGACCAACCACCTGCCCACAGGCTACAGCCCCGGCATCGGTCTTTCCCAGGAGGACGGTGCCGGTATAGCTTTCGCGGCCTATGATTGTCAGCAGCTCCTCTATGCCTGCCCCGCGCTTCTCCATTTCAAGCATCCGCCGGGCGGCGTCATTGTTCAGGACCCGATAATTTCGTCCGATAGACCGCTCCACGTGGACCGTTCCGGTGGCTTCGGTCCGAAGAAGAAGCTCCTTGAATCTCGGATGAGCGGGACATTCCTGGGTGGCCATGAAGCGCGTACCTATCTGGACTCCGGACGCGCCGAGCGCGAGGTTTGCCAGAAAAGCGCGGCCGTCCGCCACGCCTCCCGCGGCGATAACCGGGACCTTCAGCGAGTCAACCGCCATAGGTATCAGTATGGAAAGCGCCATCTCGTCCAGACCGGTGTGTCCGGCCGCTTCATATCCTACCAGCGTAACCGCATCAGCCCCGGCACGTTCCGCCGATTGGGCATGCTTGACGGTCGCGCACTTGTGCATTATCTTTATGCCGGCCTCCTTGAGGCGGGCGATGAAGGGAGCGGGGTTGAGGGCGGCTGTTTCGACGAACTCAATACCTTCGTCAATGACTACCTGTATGTCATTATCGATCTTGGCGGGATCGCGCGTTATCAACGCGATGTTTACTCCAAAAGGCTTATCCGTCTTGCTGCGGCAGATGTGGATCTGCTCACGGAGTTCCTCTTTGCTCTCCCAGCTGACTGATGAAATCAGCCCGAAACCTCCCGCGTTAGACACAGCCGCCGCGAACTCCCCGGTGGTCAGGTATGCCATGGCGCCCCCGATTATGGGGTACTCTACGCCGAGAAGCTCGGTAAGCCTGGTATTGAACATCCTGGGCCTCCCTTCTCTTGTGCGGATAGCTAAAGCTACCATCTAGTGCGTGTGAAGTCAATCCGACCGGACAAAAGGCGTGGAATTGCGGGATGCCCAGAATCCGAATCCGATAATTGACCTTGTCGTGGAATGTCGATAGAATCGTGACATTTCCCGAAAGGAGCATGCATTGTCTGAAGAGTCCGGGTACGCCGGAAGCATTTTGAGAGTCGACCTGTCTTCCAGTGAAATTGGCGTTTCGCCTGTTGATGCTTATGCCCGCGACTATGTCGGGGGCCGAGGTTTTGCCGCCCGCATATACTGGGACGAGGTCGAGCCGCAAATTTCGGCTTTTGATCCGTCGAATTTGTTCATGGTTTTCACCGGGCCTCTGGCCGGATTTAATGGCCTGGGCGGCTCGCGGTGGATGGTGGCGGGCAAATCACCTCTAACGGAGCCGGAGCATTTTTCGTACGCGAACCTGGGAGGAAGCTGGGGGGTGAAGCTGAAGTCGGCAGGCTACGACGGGATCGTGGTAAAGGGCAGGTCGGAGAAGCCGGTCTATATACTGGTCCACGATGGACGGGCGGAAATCAGGGATGCTTCGCATCTGCGCGACAAGACGACGGTGGAAGTCCGGGATATTCTGAAACAGGAAATGGGTGATTCGACCGGGGTCCTGGCCTGCGGACCGGCCGGCGAGCGCCTGGCAGCCTTTGGCAGCCTGCTGGCCGACAATGACGCAAGCGGGTCGTGCGGGTTCGGCGCGGTCATGGGCTCGAAGGGACTGAAGGCAATCGTGGTGCGAGGGAGCGGAAAGATACAGGTGGCTTACCCGGAGAGATTGCGCGAGCTGGCCCGGGTTGTTCGCGAGCTCAAGAAGGACTCGGTGGGCACGGGGCAGACGGACCTCATAACGGGCTCGCGGGTCAGGAAAGATGTGTGCCGGGGCTGCATAGGGGCCTGTATCAGGCAGGTCTTCGAGGCCAGCGACGGGACCAGGGGGAAATTCTCCTGTGGTTCCGCCTGGTACTACCAGGAACGGGCAATGAGGTATTACGGCGAGTGGAACGAGGTCCCGTTCCAGGCGACAAGGCTGGCGGACGCATATGGCCTGGACACGGAGTCCCTGCATACTTTGATTATGTGGCTTTCCCGGTGCAGCAAGGCCGGCATCCTCACGGATGACAACACCGGGCTGCCGCTCTCCAAAATGGGCAGCCTGGAGTTCATAGAAGCGCTCGTGAAGAAGATCTCTTTCCGCGAGGGATTCGGCGATGTCCTGGCAAAAGGACTCAGCGGGGCCGCCGCTGAAGTGGGCAGAGGCTCACAGGAGTTGATCACCGACTACGTCTCCAAGGCCGGGTACGGGTCGGAATATTGCCCGCGCATGTTTATTGTGTCGAGCCTCCTTTATGCCATGGAACCGCGTCTGCCGATACAGCAGGTGCACGAAGTGGGTGTGCCGCTGTTCGCCTGGCTGGGATGGCTGAACAAGGTCGAGGGTTCCTTTCTTTCCACGGAGGTATACCGGAAAATCGCCAAACGGTTCTGGGGCAGCGAGGTGGCGGCGGATTTCTCCACGTACGAGGGCAAGGCTGTGGCGACGGCGAAGATACAAGACCGGCAGTACGCGAAGGAAAGCCTGATCCTGTGTGACTGGATGTGGCCGATAACCCATTCCGCATATACACGTGACCACGTGGGCGATCCGACTCTGGAGAGCAGGATACTCTCCGCGGTGACCGGCCGCGAGGTGAGCGAAGAAGAGCTATACCGTACGGGCGAGAGGATATTCAATTTGCAGAGAGCTATACTGGTCAGGGAAGGGCATAAGGGAAGGGAAGGCGATGTTCTGCCCGAGCCGTTCTTCACGAGGCCTCTCAAGGCGGCGGTGCAGGACCCGGAATGTCTCGCGCCGGGCAGAGACGGCGCGGTTATCTCGCGGAAAGGCGCAGTTGTCGACCGGGAGCAGTTCGAGCGGATGAAAGACGAATACTACGCGCTCAGGGGCTGGGACGTGGCTACCGGACTCCAGACGAAGGCCAGTATGGGCAGGCTCGGTCTCGAAGATGTGGCAGCGGACCTGGAGCGTAGGAAACTCGTCGCAGATGCCAGGTCCGGTTAGGCGCTGTCCCGCAGTCTTGTCCGCTAGAAGTAAGCAGCGACGTAGTGCCAGTTAGCCAGCAGTCCCCACGCGCCTACCCCAATCAGGATAAGGCCTGCTATGCGGTTGAGCATGGTGCTCCTGAGCGCAAGCTGGCGCGCGAGCCATTGCTGCCGGGTGACGGCGAAGAAGGAGATGGCCAGTAAAGGTATGCCGAGGCCCAGGCCAAAGACCATGAACAGGGTCAGCTTTTCAAGGAACTGAGACGCAGAAAAGGACAGGGCGAAAACGCTTACGGCAAGTGTCGCGCTGCACGGCAGGATGATCGGGCCGTACAGAAGGCCGTAGGTGAATGAGCCCGAATATGGATTGGACAGGACTGGTACTCTTAGCTGGGCGAGTTTCGAAAAAGGGTTCTTGTTGAGCAACAAGACCACGCCAAGCAGGATAACGAGCATGTTGGCGATCGGCGCGACTATCGACAGGATGTCCGCCATTGCCACGCTTGCGGTGGCGACGATCAATCCGAACATGAGCGCGGAAGTAAGTACGCCGAAAAGGACGAGAACTCCCAGGAAGAACCCTGCCTTTCCGCTTTTCTTGTTTCCGGCGGCGAGGTATGCGAGATACCCCGGATAAAGCGGCAAGACGCAGGGTGATGATGTCGCCGCAATCCCGACAATAAACGAAGTCAGTATATGTTCCGTCAGCACCTAGAGCCCCCCGATTTCAGCTATCTGATCTAACAACTGGTCCGCGGTCTTCATGCCGGGTTTCAGCATGTGGGCATCCTGCCAGGGGTCGAGGATTATCACCGGCGACGCGGCGAGGTTGACTATGTGAGGCCCGAATTCAGCCTCGAGGCTTCGGACCTGGTCCCTGGAGAGTGTAGCGGCGAACCAGTCAAAGCCCATGCTCTCCATGTGCTCTCGCAGAGCTTCATCGCTTACGCTTGAATCCAGGTTGAGGCTGATGAAGACGACATCCTCGCCGGCCTGTTCATAGGCTTTCGCAATTTGCTTCATCTGGTCTTCGCATATGTGGCAGGTCGTAGTCATCATTTCTATCACTACGGGCTTGCCGGCAAATTTGGAGATCTTGAAAGTCTCCTCCGTACGCACGTCGGTGAGTTCAACATCGCGCCAGGGCAGGGTGACGCCCGAGCCATAGCTGCATGAGGATAACCATAAGGCAAGAGCCATTAGCGAGATCAAGATTATTATTGATTTCTTCCTCAAACCACACCTCCCTCAAGGAATAACAACTGTTGACCTGGAATCCTGACGCCATACAGGCGCCGCTTTACAGCCCTCAGGTAGGGCATCCGGTTACCGTGATGTAAGCTGTTCTGGTCCTGGTATCGGAGCTATCCGGGCCTCGAACGGTAAGCTTCACGGTATACTGGCCGTCCCCGAAATACTCATGGCTCGGGTTGCGTTCGTCGCTGGTGAAGCCGTCGCCGAAATCCCACTCCCAGGATGTCACGTATCCGGTGGAAAGATCAGTGAACTGGACCGTGGTCTCGGGGTATTCAACGGAAGTACGGTCAGCCCGGAAATCCGCCCTGGGAGGAACCGGGGTGAATTCCGCGGTGATGTGTTTGTCGGAGTTGACCCTTATGCTTGTAGTAGCGGAGTCGGGATCGGCAACATCTCCGCTCCATTTACTGAATTCCCAGCCTTCGGCCGGGCTGGCGGTGATGGTGACCTCTGTCCCCCACGGATAGGTATGAGCACCGGAAGCGGGCGTTGTCTGCCCCTGACCTTCAATCCCCATGTTGAGTTCATGTGTTATCCGCGAAAAGTGAGCGGTTACAATGCGATCGGAGCTCATGGTTATGGCTGTTTGAGGTGAATCCGGATCGGATACCTGCCCCGTCCATTTGTCGAACTGCCATCCCGCCGACGGTGTCGCCAGCAGATCGACGACTGCTCCCTTCTCGTGGCTGTAGGTGCCGACGCCGGGGCTGCTTGCGCCCTGGCCGTCGACAGCCACTATCAGGGAGAAATGAACAGGCGGCGGTGCAGGCGTAGGCATGGGGGAGGGCACCGGAGTAGGAGTCGGCTCAACCGGGGTGGGACCAGGGGTCGGATAAGGCATTGGAGTCGGAGTTGGCTCTGTTACCTGGTCGGTCTCGATTTCAGCCAGGACAGCAAACCTCGTCAAATGTGTTATCTCGGCACTGATCGAATTATCAGCGAGATCGACTTCGGATACTAGCGGTTTCCATGTGTCCCCCGAGCTGTTGAAGAAGCCTATCTTCAACGAGTCCTCCTGGACTCCGTATGGCAGGGACCGCGAGTCATAACGCAGGGTGAGCCTGGCGGCGGGATCGAATGTTGCGCCGTCAGGCAGCAGCTCATAGGAATGGGCCACATACAGGCCTTCCTTGTCGTCTGGCTCATCATTGACCGGGTGCACTTCGAGTTCGCGCAAGGGTTTTCCGTCCGCATCGAGCACTGACGTACCCTGCGGTATTTCCAGGCGCATAAAGCCGTCCGGGCTGGTATATTCGATGTTTGCTTTGTCAAGGTTATCGAGGTTTATTACCATCGGGTCCTCGACCGGTCGACTGCCGCTATCTCGTAACATGAGGAAGGCCGTCGCGGCCAGTGCAGGCAGCAAAAAAATACATAGTATGAGATAATTGCGTCTCATCTGGTTCCTTCCCTGGTGAAGTTACGGGGGGAGAGTTTGAATCGAGTCTGTTTGCCCCAGACCGGAGTTACGTTGATCGTAATCCAGACTACTGGATGGTATTAGGTGACTAACAAGATGTCAAGTGAAAATGTACTACGTAGCTGCCTAGTTTGCCCAGTTTCTGGAGGATTGGTGAACAAGGTCCGCAAAAGGCTAGTCATGAGCTTTCCTGACGTAGACCTTGATCTCCTTACCTTCCTCCACAGTGCCAAGGCATTCATGTCCGGTAGCTTCGCACCAGGCGGGCATATCTTTCTTGATGCCCTGATCATCCGCTATGATTTCCAGTACCTGCCCGGAACGTAACTGCTTGATCTTCTCCGCCGTCTTGACAATCGGCATCGGGCAGTAAAGTCCGACACAGTCAAGGCTCTCGTCTGCTTTCATCTTATCCTCCGCTGCCCCGACCGGTCAACCGGTCTACCGGTCTATATGAATAAGGATACCTTGGATTGTCGAGCCTCGCCGAGGAAGTACGCGGCGCCCGCGACTCCCTCAACCTCCTCGCGGAAGGCGTTCTCCGGCAAGCCCATTACTCCACAGGATGTATTGCAGGCAAAGAGCTTCACACCCATCGCATGAGCCATCCCGATGAATTCATCGACAGACGGCATTCTGACATCCTTCATCAACCTTTTCATCATCCAGGTCCCCATCCCGAACATGTGGAATCTGGAGAGTTTCAGTCGCCTGGAGCCTCCCCTGTTGAGGAGATTAAGCATCTTTCTGGCAATACCCTTGCTCTCTATGCGCCCTTCGTTCTTCTTAATGACGTTAAGGCCCCAGAAAGTGAAGAACATATTCACTTCCATGCCCATGCTCGCGCCTGTTGTGGCAAGCATGAAAGCAGCCAGTGCCCGGTCAAGCTCTCCGCTGAAGAGCACAATGGTCAACTTCTCTTTATCTGCCATTCTTGCCTCCTGCTATCTGGTCCCGGCCCGGATATCAGCCCCGCAATGAGGACACTGTCTGCTGGTCCTGGGGAACGGCTTTCTGCACCTTGGACAGTAGAACAATTTCAAGCTGCAAGCCCGGCAAAGCGGAGATTTCGTCTTGACCATCTCTTCTTTGCAGTACGGGCAGGTTATCTGCTCATTCTTGTTCTGCTCTTTCATTATTTGCTACCTCCTGCGACCTTCTTCTTGCTCTGGTAGTCTTTGATGGCCTTGTGCAGGGCCTGCGCGCCAAGGTTGGAGCAGTGGAACTTGTTCTTTGGCAGCCCTTCCAGCTCCTCGGCAACCCTGGAGGGGGTTATCTTCATGGCCTCCCCGAGCGTCTTGCCTTTCGCCATCTCACTAACCATGCTGGAAACTGCTATTGCGGCCCCGCATCCGAAGGTCTTGAATTTAACATCATCCAGACGGTTGTCTTTGACTTTGATGTAGAACGTCATCATGTCGCCACAGACAGGATTGCCGACTTCTCCCACGCCGTCGGGGGCCTCAATCTCGCCCACATTGCGGGGGTTCATGAAGTGCTCCATTACCTTTTCACTGTAAACCGGCATCTAACTGCCTCCTTTACGGGATTTGATGAACTTTGAATACAAAGGGGACATTTCCCGGAGTCTGGCAACGATCGGCGGCAGGGCTTCGAGAATGTAGTCCACGTCCTCGATCTGATTGCCGATGCCGAATGTGAATAGAATCGAGCCCTGGGCCAGTTCGTGGGAGATGCCCATCGCTATCAGCACATGCGATGCTTTCAAAGCCTTGGATGTGCAGGCCGACCCGCTTGACACGGCTATCCCTTTCATATTCAGGAACATGAGCATGGATTCGCCCTCGATGAACTCTATGCAGAAGCTAGCATTGCCGGGGAGCCTGTTTCGTGGATGCCCGGTTACGATTGCGTGCTCGATTACCGCGGGAAGTCGCTGCATAATGCGGTCACGCAATCCTGTGAAATGCTCCATTCGGGAAGGTATCTCAGCCCTGGCCAGTTCGGCTGCCTTGCCCAGGCCGGCGATAGCAGGGACGTCCTCGGTGCCTGCCCGCCGCCCGCCTTCCTGTACGCCGCCGTCAAGCAGGGGAATAATGCGGACGCCTTTCCGGACCCACAGGGCGGCCGCCCCTTTCGGCCCGTAGAACTGGTTCCCGGCCAGGCTTAAGGCATCCACCGCCAATTCCCGCACATTTACGGGTATGGTCCCCGCTGCGGCCACTGCGTCGGTGTGGAAGGCAATATCACGCTCCCTCGCAATCTGCCCGATTTCCCGCACGGGTTCGATCGTGCCGACTTCGCCATTGGCAAGCATGACCGAGATAAGTATCGTATCTTCCCTGATGCTGCGCCGGACATCATCGGGATTGACGACTCCGTGCCCGTCCACGGGCACCAGCGTCAATGCAAAACCCGATTTCTCAAGTGTGCGTGCTGAGTGAAGCACCGAGAAATGCTCGATCTCAGAAGCGATGATGTGCTTCCCTTTACTCTGCCGGGCAAGGGCCAGTCCCTTAATAGCGAAGTTGTTGCTTTCGGTGCCGCTGCCGGTGAATATGATTTCCTCAGGTTCCGCACCGATGAGACCAGCTACATGTCCCCTGGCGGTCTCCACGGCCTCTCTTGCCGCGTCCCCCCAGTCGTGGAGCGAAGAGGGATTGCCGAATACTTCTCCCAGAAAAGGCAGCATCGCTTCCCGGACCGCGGGCAGAACAGGTGTGGTTGCTGCATGGTCGGCGTATACTTTTCTCATGGTCATCCTCCTGATGACGCGGGTATCTGTTCTCTCTCTGCCAACTTCTGTATAGGGTTCTCAAGGGAACAGCTGGTTTCCGTTATCGTCCAGCACGGAAATCGCCAGCAGCGGGCAGCTCTCTGCAGCCTCCATCAGCGTCTCTTCGGGAACTGAGGAGGGATCGAGCACGACAGCCCTGTCTTCTTCATCGAGCGCGAAGACAGTCGGCGCCACTTCCACGCAGTTTCCTATTCCGCCGCAAATTTCCCTGTCAACTATTACATTCATAGCTGCCTCCCCCTGGGAGCGTATTCGCCCCGCCCGGCAGCGAGCATCCTGTCGACAGCGAGCCTGGCTCTACTACGAACAGGTTCGGGCACCCGGACTTCCGGCGCGAGCTCCCGCAGGGATGTCATGACCTTGTCCAGTGTAATTCGCTTCATATTCGGGCAGACCGCCAGATCGGAGGCCGGGATGAACCGCTTACGGGGATTTTCCTTGCTCAGCCTGTGGATTATTCCAACCTCGGTGCCCACTATGATCTCCTCGGCGTCAGAGGTGCCGGCGAAAGTGACCAGGCCGTTAGTGCTCAGGACCCTGTCGGCGAGCGCGATTACCTCCGGCCGGCATTCCGGATGGACGACAACCGTGGCGCGAGGATACTCTTTCTTCCTGGCGAGGACTGCTTCGGGTTGAATTCTCATGTGAGTGGGGCAGAAACCCGGCCACAGCTCGATGTTCTTGCCGGTCCGGCTCCTCACGTAGCTTCCCAGGTACTGGTCAGGCACAAACAGTATCTGGTCGCGGTCCAGGTTATTCACGATGGCTTCGGCGTTGGCCGAGGTGCAGCAGTAGTCGGATTCGGCTTTGACTTCGGCTGAGGAGTTCACGTAGCAGACAACGGCGGCGTCTGGTAGTTCTCTTTTTTTGGCCCGCAGGTCTTCGGCCGTGATCATATCTGCCATCGGGCAGCCGGCGCGTATATCCGGCAGCAGCACGGTCTTATCCGGGCACAGTATGGAAGCTGTTTCAGCCATGAAGTGTACTCCGCAGAATACCACTACATCGGCTGTGGTCCCTGCGGCCTTGCGGCTGAGGTCAAGCGAATCTCCGACAAAGTCGGCCACATCCTGTATTTCGGGCAGCTGATAATTATGGGCGAGGATGACCGCGTTGCGCTCCCGCTTGAGCTGAAGAATCGCACTAGTCAGGGGTGCTGGATGGATTGTCATCGCGCTCTCCCAGCCCGGTCAATCTGTCTCCAGGCCGCACCTTCCCGCCGCGGACGACTCTGGCGAAGATCCCTTCCTTCGGCATGATGCAGCTGCCCGACTGGATGAGGATGGCGCACCCTGTGTGACATTTCTTGCCTATCTGGGTTATCTCCAGTATTGCGTCCCTGCCAGCCGCCAGGCGGGTTCCAACCGGCAGCGAGACCAGGTCTATACCGCTGGTCGTGAGGTTCTCCGCGTAATCTCCGCAAGAAGGATTGAATCCCGGTTTCTTCATTTTCTCGATACTATCAAGCGCCAGCAGGCTGACCTGGCGATGGGTCCCGACGTCAGCGTGGGCATCCCGGACCACTCCAAGATCCTTCTCCAGGGCCGCTTCATCTACCGGTTCCTTCCTGGTGCTCTTATCCCGGCTGATGCAGACGGCGACTATCCTGCCACTACTCTTGCTCACGTCCTTCACTCGATCAGTCCGCCTCCAAGAACAAGGTCGCCGCGATAAAAAACGATAGATTGCCCCGGAGTCACGGCCATCTGGGGCTCGGCAAACTTCACGTGCGCCCTTTGCTCTGGCAGAGGAGTAATAACGGCTTCAGCTTCGTACAGGCTGTACCTGATCTTGGCCTGCGCCGTAATCGGGGCCTCCAGCGAGTCTATTGCTATCCAGTTTAGTTCACAGCAGGTCAACTCATTCCGCAGAAGTCTCTCCTTCAGTCCGACAGTGACGGCATTGTTGTCCCGGTCCAGGTCAACGACATACAGGGGTTTGCCGGCAGCGATTCCGAGCCCTTTGCGCTGTCCGATTGTGTAGAAGGGAATTCCGCGGTGTTCTCCCAGGCGCCGACCATCGGTGTCCAGGACCGGCCCCGGGTGCGGCTCGATCCCCAGCGCTGACGTATAGCTGCCCGTCACAAAGTCCTGGCTCTCAGGCTTGTCCCTGACTGTGAGCCCGAATTTCGCGGCGAGCTGTCGCACCTCGTTCTTGCTGTATTCACCAAGCGGAAAGAGGCTGCGCCCGAGCTGCTCCTGGGAAAGGTTGAAGAGAAAATATGATTGGTCCTTCCTGATGTCCTTAGCCTTCTTCAGCAGGTAACGCCTGTTTTGTGCGCTCTTTTCCACACGCGCGTAATGCCCGGTCCCCACGCAGGAAAACTCGATGCCGGCGGCCCGCGCCTTGGAGATAAGACGGTCGAGCTTGATCAGCCTGTTGCACCTCACGCAAGGGTTGGGAGTCCTTCCGCGCAGGTATTCCTGCCTGACGTAGTCCAGTACCTGTACCCTGTATTCATGAGCCAGGTCGAAGATGTGCAGAGGAATTTGGAGCCTTTCTGCGACCTTGCGTGCATCCTGGATATCCTCGTCCTCAGGCCCGTAACACCCGCGGCGGGTCATTTCGGGAGCTGCGCCGCCGCTCCATATCGTCATCGTCACCCCGGCCACCTCGTAACCCTGTTCCTTGAGGAGGGCAGCGGCAACCGAGGAATCGACTCCACCGCTCATTGCCACAATCGCTTTGCGCTTTTCCATAGCTACTACTATTCTATCATTCTCTCCTGCGGCATGCTCGGAAACCGGGTACGTGATCCGGTCAGCCTTCTACGACGTCACCGATTGCCGCATCAACCTTGACACCCTTGCCGGCTACCCAGGCCAGGCTGCGCTGAATATCCTCTTCCCTGCCTTCCAGCTCGAGCACAACCCATCCCTTGTTTTCCGTCACATCAGCTCTGCGAATGTTGGTAATCACGTTGAAATCACGGCCCAGAGTCCAGATAACAGGCTCCTTAATGAGCTCAGATGGGAATGTAAACATTACTCTTTGTTTGAACATCCTTCCCCCTTTCCAGGCAGAAGCTTTGGTGTAATTATGAAGAAACAGCCGCCTCCTGCGCAAGTACCTCCTCAAAGGAAGCCAGGGTGGGCTGTATGCGGAAGCAGGTAAAGGTGTCGAGCAGGACATCGGGGGTCTTGAAACCTGCTGCGGTTATTACCGCGACGACACGGTCCTGTCTCCTGATCACGCCGGAGGCCGTCAACTGCCTGAGTGCTGCAATGACCACGCCGCCTGCGGTCTCGGCGAAAATCCCCTCGGTCTCAGCCAGGAGCTTGATACCTTGAATCACCTCCGCATCCGAGACCGCGCAGCCTGAACCGCCTGATTCCCTTGCTGCTTTCAAGGCGTAATACCCGTCCGCCGGGTTGCCGATGGCTATCGATTTGGCGATCGTGTCCGGCTTGACCGGGTTGACGTGAAGGGAACCTGCCCTGAATGCATTGACGATAGGGGAGGAGCCAGCAGCCTGCGCAAGGTGCATATGAGTATTGACCGGCTCGATCAGGCGCAGCATCGCAAACTCCTCCAAACCTTTCCATATTCTCGTGAAAAGCAGCCCCGAGCCTCCCGGCGCTACTATGCAGTCAGGAGCGCGCCAGCCAAGCTGCTCCACGATTTCGAAAGCCAGCGTCTTGCTGCCCTCGGCATAGTACGGGCGCAGGTTGATGTTTATGAAGCCCCAGTTATACTTCCTCGCGAGTTCGTTGCACAACCGGTTCACATCATCGTAGCTGCCTTCGATTGCCATCACGGTCGGGCTGTAGACCGAAGTGCCCAAAATTTTGCTCGGCTCTGTGTCGGCAGGCACGAACACGAATGAACGCAGCCGTGTCTTGGCCGCATGCGCGGCTACGCTTGCGGCGAGGTTACCTGTAGATGCGCAGGCGATTGTATCGAAGCCGAACTCCCGTGCCTTGCTAATGGCCACCGAGACTACCCGGTCCTTGAAGGAGTAGGTCGGGTTCAGGCAGTCATTCTTGATATAAAGCTCGTCCAGGCCGACTTCCCTGGCCAGATTGGCGGCATGGACAAGCGGCGTCAGGCCGGTACCGAGGTCAACGATGTTATCATCCACGGGAAGGAGGCACTGGTACCGCCACATGGTCGGAGGGCCACCCGCAATCTTTTCCCGGCTTATGCCCTCCGAGATTGCCTTGTAGTCGTAGGTGACTTCGAGGGGACTGAAGCAGAAGTCGCAAAGATTCAGAGGGGCAAGGTCATACTCTCGCCCGCACTTGCGACAGCGCAATGCTCTGGCATAGGTCATCCGGATACCTCCTTCCTTCGATCATTGTCTCTGCCCGGCAGCCAGCGAGCGGGACAGGTCTTCAATGAGATCGTCTACATTCTCGATTCCTATTGACAGCCGTATGAGGTCGTCATTGATGCCGGCGTTTTTCCTGAATTCCTCCGGCATCGAAGCATGGCTCATAGTAGCCGGGTGCTCGGCCAGGGAATGTACGCCGCCCAGCGATTCCGCCAGGGCGAAATACTTCACCGTCCTCAAAAACGAGTTGACAGACGGAATCCCACCGTGGATTTCGAAAGAGACCATTCCTCCGAAACCTTTTAGCAGCCTGGCGGCAAGCTGGTGCGAGGGATGTGACGGGAGCCCCGGATAGAACACTTCCTTAACCGCGGGATGAGCGTTCAGGAACGCCGCGATTGCCCGGGCGTTCTCTTCGTGCTGCCTCATCCGGATCGGAAGCGTCCTGATTCCTCTCAGGACAAGCCAGCAGTCGAAGGGAGAAGCGCACGTGCCCAGCGCATTTGAGAGGAACTGCATTCTCTCCGCAAGCTCCGGGGAGGCGGTAACAACGGCGCCACCGACTACGTCGCAGTGCCCGTTAAGATACTTGGTCGTCGAGTGGACGACCAGGTCTATTCCGTACTCAACGGGCCTGACGAGGTAAGGAGTCGGCAGCGTATTGTCGGCGACGGTCAGGAGTCCATGACCCCCGGCGACATCCGCAATCATTTGTATGTCGACTACGTTCAGTAACGGGTTGGAAACAGTCTCGAACCAGACCATCCTGGTATTCGGCCGTATCGCTTTCTCGATACTCCGGCGGTCATTTATATCCAGGAAGGTGAACTCAAGGCCGAAGCGGTTCATCACACTTTCGAACAGCCGGTAGGTGCCGCCGTACAGGTCCTCCTGGGCGATTACATGGTCTCCCTGTTTAAGCAGGTGCATCACCGTACTCTCAGCGGCCATACCGGTGGCGAAGGCGAAACCATGCCCGGCGCCCTCCAGAGCGGCTATCGTGAGCTCAAGCTCCTTCCGGGTAGGGTTCGAGGTGCGAGAGTAATCGTAGCCCCTGGTCTTGCCTACATCCTCGAAAACAAAGGTCGAGGTCTGGTACACAGGCGGAACCACCGCGCCGGTAAGGGGATCGGGACCGGACGCGCCGTGAACGGCTTCAGTCTCGAATCTCATTTATCGCTCCCATCCGAGTTCGATATGTTGTTGAATGCCTTCTCTATCCACTTCAGCTTCTCGGCGATATCATCCGGAACCGGCGTGAGCCCTCTTGCCTCTTCCAGCTTCGCGATGCGACGGCTGAGTCGCAGCTGCTCTTCAAGTATAAGCCTGATCGCCTCACTGAAGGGGTCGGGGAGTTTGCCGTGCTGAAGGTCGAGAACGGGCTCTTTTCGGTCCTCGACAATCCTGCCGGGCACACCGACGACTACCGCTCCGGCGGGCACCGGTCTGACAACGACCGAATTGGCCCCGATGCGCGCTCCCTCACCAACCACGATAGGGCCCAGCACTATGGCGGAGGCTCCGATAACGACCTTATCGCATATGGTGGGGTGCCGTTTCTTCTTCTCCAGGGTTGTCCCGCCGAGGACAACGCCCTGGTAGATCAGAACGTCATTCCCGATTTCCGCCGTCTCGCCAATTACGACACCTGCCCCGTGGTCTATGAAGAATCTCCTGCCGATGCCGGCTGCGGGATGGATTTCGATCCCGGTCAGGAACCTGGAGAGATATGAAACGAAGCGGGCGAAAAGCCGGAGCCGGCGCCGCCACAGAAGGTGCGCAACCCTGTGCGACCACAGAGCATGCAGGCCGGGATAGAACAGCACGACCTCCAGCCAGTTCCTCGCAGCCGGGTCCCCGCTGAGAACAGTTCGTATGTCTTCTCGAATTCGACTAAACAAGGGCAACCTCGCCGGGCCGAACGGCCCCGTTAAGATTATTGGTCCTGGTCAGGCAACCTGGACACGCCGAGTCCTTCCAGGAACGCTTCAACGCGGTCCATTATCAGGGTCTCATCGACGTCGCGGCAGTCCGCGAAATTCCCTTCGTATATAGTGGTCTCAAAGCCTGCTTTCTGCAGGGCGCGCTTGGAGTCCTGCAGCCCCGTGTTCATGAGGGGACAGCCCCTGTTAAGGAACAGCGCCATGCCATCCACCTTCCAGTGCCGCGCCACGCTGACAAGGTAGCCGTCCCAGTCTACCTTGAAACCAAACGGATGCTCGAAGAGCCATCGCACCAGGGTCTGGATGGCGTCTTCCCGTGTTCTCATGGGGGGCCAGCCTCTTTCCTCGGGTGGCACAGCGGGAACTACGGTGCCGTCCTGGAGGAACTTCACCTCGCCCGAATTGATGGTATAGACGAGTGTGCCCACAAAACATACGCCAAATTTCTCGAGATGCCGGAACATCTTCAGGAAGCTCCACGGAGGAGGTGCGTTGGTAGCCAGCCTGCACCTTTCGGACCCAACAGCGGCGATGCCGTCAGCGATGCGATCCTTGACCTCGTCCCGCAGCATTTGCATGAACTCGACCGCGCATTTCTCATGCCTTCTCAGCATAGAGATAGGCATGAATGAGAGCATCGACTTCAGATCGAGCGGAGCCGGGACCGCTGCATTCAGAAGGCATATTTCGCCCCAGAGCGCCTCGGTCCGGAAGAAGTTCTGGAGGGCCTCTATGAGTTTCTGGTCGTCATAGGTCCTTCCCGTCACCTTCTCCATCCACTCGATGCCGTCATAGAGCTGTCCCGCCAGGTACTGCATTTTCTGATCGGGGCGCCCGTCCCAGGCAAAACCCTGGGGCTCGTCGTAGCAGAAGTAGGGAATGCCTTCGTACTCGCTGACAATCCTGTACCACGATGCGTGTCCGGCGTCGCAGAAACTACGACCGAAGCAGAAGTCCGCCCTGGGCCAGGGACCGCCTGTGAAATAGTACCTGTCCAGAAACATGGAGCCCAGGTAATTCCTCATGTAGCCGCACATATCCCGGGCGTAGCCGCGCGCCTCCGCAGCCTCCATCGCGGGTACTGAGAAAGAAGGATCATGAGCCAGAGTCGCCCCGTAGGGCTCGCCGCCGAGATATACGAAGTCCCCCAGACCTGCCGGAAGCGCGATACACGAGGCCGCGCACCCGCTAACAAGGATCTTCCCTTCTTCTCTGGCTGTGGCTATTTCCGTGTAGTGTTCAAGCACGAGTTCCTTGGCTTTTCGCCAGCATTCAAGCGGCCTGGTCTCGTATTTAGCCCGGGTCGTCATGACTGCCTCCTATTCTGCCCTGGCAAATTCTAGAGTGCCTCGATGGCCAGCATTTCCAGGAACGCTTCTATGCGTGTCCGGAATTGACCCCAGGGGACAGTAACGTCAAATTCGAGAAATAGAGTTGGGACGCCGTTCTCCTTCAGCACCTGCTGGAGGGCCGGAATTTCGAATTCATGCGGATCGCAGAATTTCTGCTGGAACAGGATCACGCCCTGGACGTTATACTCCCGGGCCAGGCTGAGGATGAACCGGGGCCGGCGCCGTTCCGGCCAGTCCTTAGGCGGGCAGGCGGGCCTGTGGATATACCGCGCAGCCAGTGCCGAAAGGGGGTCGCCGGTATTGACTGCCTCCTCCCAGAAATAGCGTGTCCCGCTGCAGTGCTCGTCAACAACGAAGGTCGCCCCGAGTTCTTCTACCATTCTCACAAAATTGATATCATCCATCTCGCTGCCAACCAGCATCAGGCGTGGGCCAGGGTCCCTGTCGAGTCCATGTTCCGGCAGCTCCCGGAGCAGTTGCTCCAGGAGCCTGTTATGCTCGCCCTTGTCCATTAGCTGGCCTGCGATCACCACCTCCATAGCCTCAGCTCCGGTTATGGGCGGGTTCTCTTCTTTTCTCAGCTCATACACTCTCGTCGTCAGGCGTCGGTTAAGGTTGTAGACCTCGATAGCGCCGGACAGATCAGCCTCCGAGATCGTTTTCCCGCCGAAGGTCTCCAGAGCTTCCCTGAAATCGCGATACTCCCTGGCAAGAAACTCCGTTGCACGTAGACTCTGGATATGGGCCGGCATGAACATCAGGTAGGTGAAGTCAACGGGCACATGATTTTTCCAGTTCACGTAAGTGTTCCGGATATGGACGCAGCTGCGCGCGTGCACGAGGCCGTCCAGGTAGCTGTAACGCCCTTTAAGCCCCTGGGCCAGGGCATCCCGGCAAAAGGGGCAGTAGATCGTGGATATATAGGCATCGCTCACATCCTGTATCTCATGACTCCCGAGAATTCTGACAGGCAGCATACCGGCCGCATAGATAATCTCCTCTGGGACATAAGTGCATAGCCAGCCGACTACGTTGCCCTGCCCGGCGGCTTTCCATTCCCGGGCGTATTTATGGCGTTCGGCGATAATATCCCGGAACCTGTCTATAGCTTTCATGCCGTTCGTTTCCTCCTGGCGCAGTCTTTTGAGCCTGTCTGACTAGCAGTTCGATGCTCTGGCGGCCCTCAAATCTGCCTCCTGCTGTTTTTCGACCAGGTCCTCCAACGAAGTTGTGCTGAGCACGGAATCGGTAGCCTCCTTTATCCGCGACCAGAGGTCCCGGACCACGCAGACTCCGCTTCGCGGGCATATGGCGGCGTCATCAACGCACACGGTAGGAGCGGTCGAGCCCTCCATTATCTGCACGATGTCTATAACACGAATCGTGGCGGGGTGCCTGGCCAGTGCAAAGCCGCCGTGGGCGCCGCGCGAGACCCTTACCAGGCCAGCCGCCTTAAGGGGCGCCAGTATTTGCTCAAGGTAACGTTCGGATATCTGCTGTCTGGCGGATATGTCCTTGAGCATTACCGGACCCTGGCCGTAGCGCGCCGCCAGATCGATCAACGCCCTGGTCCCATAGCGTCCCTTAGTCGAGAGGTTCATGCATACCCCAGTAAGTCTATAGACTTGATGTTAATTCTCTCATGAATTCCGTGGGGTGTCAAGGTCATGACCCGGAAAATCTAAGGAGGGATAGATATGGAAAGGCCCGTGGTAACCCTTTCTCAGCGTTGCCAGGTCGGGTATCGGTCCCTAAATGCAGGGAATGCCGCGGGCAGGCTCCCCCTGCCTCTGGAGGAGGTCCTGCAAAGTAGTCGAGCGGAGAACCCGGTCAGCCGCGGCTTTCATATCCGTCCACACCTGCCGTGTCAGACAGGCATCGCTCTGGGAACATACCCCCGGGTCATCCACGCATTCGACGGGCGCGGTAGAACCTTCCATGACAGTGATTATATCGAGCAGGCGTATCTCGGAAGGCTGCCGGGCCAGGGCGAACCCACCGCGGGCCCCGCGGGCAACCCTGACGAGGCCGGCAGCTTTCAGGGGCATCATGAGCTGCTCCAGGTAACGGCTGGACACGCCCTGCCTGTCTGCGATATCTCTGATCAGGACGGGGCCCCGGCCGTAGTGAGCCGCCAGGTCCAGCATTGCTCTTGTCGCATAGTGACCCCTGGTTGAGACCTTCATCTGCCACCTCTATAGCTCTTGGTCTGGCACCCGGAAACTGCTCAAGAGAGAACTCCGCGCTTGCTGCCTCTGTGAATTCTAACGCAATCGGGCTGTTTAGTACAGACGGCGAGGGTGAGTATACCTCCCTTCCGCCACCCGTCGCGCGCAGCCTGCGCGCTTGTCTGTTACCTATTCTCTTGGCAGAGAAGCGACCATAACCAGTGTAATTAGCAAATGTGTGACCATTGTATCCGGTTTGGACCTGTCTCGTTCTCCCGGGACCGGGAGAAGGTTGGGATGAGGGTCGAAAAAGGACGGTGCCTGTGACGTGGAACCGTGTCTTCCGGGTACTGACACGAACGAACGCGAACAAACCATAAGGTACTCTAGTTACCGTAAATGCAGCCAGCTTCACCGATTCGACTTGGCGCTGCCCATGATCAGCCTTGACAAATTAGGGGAAATCCCGTAAGACTATCCGCAGGCCATCATACGCTAGCGAAACTCGCTAAGTAATCGCTAAGGGAGTTTAACATGGTGGAAGAAAGCGGGAAGCGGGTCGGTCCGGAGGTGTTCGAGTATTTCGAGAAGACGGTGGGACCGAAGGTGTTACCATCCCTTGTTCGGGGCCTCATGAAGGGCGTTTTCGAACTGGACGAAGTGAACAGGAATACGGTGCTCAGGCACATGGGGAGCGCCTGCTACGAGGGATTCAAGGAGTTCCTGGAACCGGTGACTCCGGGAGTGGACCTGGATACCGCATTCGAATGGCTCAAGCGGACTGTCCCTCATGAGAGGCGCTTCCACCGGGCCGGGGATACAGTGATCTGGGACGGTGATATGAAGGCCACATACGGGGGCTGTATGTGCCTCCTGGTCCGGATGGGAATTATCGAGCCGGCACCTGAGCTGTGCGTGTGCTCAGCGCATCACTGCAAGAGCGCGCTTGAAGAACTGACCGGCATACAGACCGAAGCTGAGCTGGTGGAGACTGTGAACAGCGGCGCGGATGATTGCATATACAGGTTTCATCTGAAACCGTCGGCCTATAACTCGAGGATGGGCAAGTAAGAGTACAAATTCTGCCTGGCCGGCATTATGGAGGTGTGACTTGGAAATACGAGGAGCCGAGGTTGTATGCCATATCCTGAAAAACGAGGGCGTGGAATACGTTTTCGGTGTTCCGGGCAACAGTGAGGTCCCGCTGCTGGACGCGCTTGCCGAAACGGATATCAGGTACATCAGCGCCATCCACGAGTCAGTCTCGATGGGAATGGCAGACGGCTACGCAAGGAGCTCGGGCAAAGTGGGTGTCGCGCTGGTGCACACCACGCCCGGCACCGCAAACGTGATCGGCAATATGTTGAACGCTTACGACGCCGGCACTCCCCTGGTGGTGCTTGCCGGCCAGCAGGACTCACGCTTGCGCTGGTCTGACGCCCTTCTTGATTCCGACCTCATGCCTATGGTCAGCCAGTTCACAAAGGGAAGATGGTCTGTGAACCGGGCCCAGGACATCCCACGGACCCTGGAATACGCTTTCAAGGAGGCTGCCTGTCCGCCAACCGGGCCCGTCTTCGTGGCGGTGCCCCGGGATGTGCAGGCGCAGGCGGTCGAATTCAATCCGTCGACCATGGGTCGCAGGCAGATAGAGGCGGCCGTACGACCTGATCGTGAGCTGGTAATTAAGGTCGCCCAAATGCTGGTTTCGGCTCAACGGCCCGCCATTCTGGCCGGCTACCAGGTGCCTGACGCCGATGCGTCCGGCGAACTCGCCGAGCTTGCCGAGACGATCGCGGCGCCCGTTTTCACGACCGGGCTGGTGCCCAAGCTGATCTTCCCGACCGATCACCCTCTGTATTTCGGCAGGGTACCGCCGCTGGGTTTCGGCCTTCCCGGACTCAGCGAACCGGCCGATGTGCTGCTTGCCATAGGGAACGGCCTGTTCAAGCAGCTTTTCCACATTGAAGGACCGCTGATCCCTCCCGCGACCAGGCTGATCCAGGTCGATCTCGATGCCTGCGGGCTTTCGAGGGAGTGCAGGGCGGATCTCGCTTTGCTGGGGAATCCGAAGCAGGTGCTCTCGGAACTGGTCTCGGAAGCAAGGCGCATCACCGGCAAGAGCGAACGCGACCGGATACGCCGGAGGGACAAGGATCTGCGCAAGATGAGGGCGGATGCCCGCGCCTCTGAAGCTGCCGCGTTCGCGAAAGAGAGGCTGGATATCCCGATGCGCCCGTCGCGAGCGGTGAAGGACATCGCGGACAGCCTGCCAGCGGATGCGGTGGTTGTGGATGAGGCCGTGATGCTGACGAGCTATGTTGCCAGCATAATGGATTTCACTAAACCGGGCAGCTACTACTGCTCGATCTCGTGCCTGGGCTGGGGGCTGCCTGCCGCGCTGGGCGTTGCGCTGGGCACGTCACGCCGGCCGGTACTGGCTCTCGTTGGCGACGGGAGCGCGCTGTTCGGAATCCAGGCTCTCTGGACGGCAAACAAGTATCAGCTCCCGGTGATTGTAGCTGTCCTCAACAACCGGGCCTATGCGGCGGTGAAGTGGGGGTTTGCCATGTACCCGGACCGCCGCTGCCCCGAAGGCTCGGACCTCGGGTTTGAGCTGGGAATTGTGGATTTTCTCAAGCTGGCGGGGGCGTTCGGGATCAAAGCTGAGCGCATTGAAGACCCCGAAAAGCTGCGTCCCGCCTTGAAGAGGGCCATTTCGCGGGGCCAACCGGCCCTGCTGGACCTGGTAGTAGACCCGAGGGACGTGGGTTACGGACTGCCGTCCCTGCCCGAATAAGAATATGAGCAGGCGGAAAGGAGCAGAGCATGTCTTTCAAGGCTGTTGACCTGCTGGGGATATCCATGCTGATTGACTACGAAGCTATGTTCAGGGAAGCCGGCGCTGAAATCGAACTGGTCAAGAACCCTTGTCCTCTGGGAGCAACCGAGGACGAGATAATCAGTGCGATCGGGGATGCGGACGCCGTCATCACCCAGACAACCTTCCAGAAGTTCACGAAGAAGGTCCTGGGCAGCCTGCCGAAGGTCAGACTCGTGTCGAGTATCGGCGTGGGCTACGACAACCTGGACGTACCCGCGGCGACTGAGGCGGTGATCCTGGCGGCTAACGTGCCCGATGCCAGCACGGACGAAGTAGCCGAGCATACGCTGGGTCTCATTCTCTCCTGCACGCGAGGAATAATCGAACTGAATGAAATAGTGAAAGCAGGCAGGTGGACGGCGGTGGGCGATCCGCACATCGCGGGCAACGTCTGGCCCAGGTTGTCCCGCCTGCGGGGCCAGGCGCTGGGCATAATAGGCCTCGGGCGGATCGGACAGGCGGTGGCCTCGAGGGCAAAGGCTTTCGGGCTGACCGTCATGGCTTACGATCCATATATCTCAACCGCAGTCTTCGAGAAGGCCGGCGCTGAAAATCTCGGCCTTGCGGAACTGCTGGAGAAATCGGACATAGTCTCGCTGCACTGCCCCTTGACCGCGGAGACAAACGGCATGCTCGGCGTGGCGGAGCTGAAGAAGATGAAGAAGACCGCCTGCCTGATCAATACGGCTCGCGGCGCTATTGTCGACTTCGCCGCATTGTTCTCGGCCCTGAAGGAAGGGTACATAGCGATGGCGGCTTTCGACGTCACGGAGCCGGAACCTATCGAAGCTTCGAGTCCGCTTCTCGGGCTGCCCAATTTCATAGTCACCGCGCATTCGGCGGGCATTTCGCCGCAAGCCTTCTCGGAACTCCAGCGGCGCCCGGGGTATGAAGTGCTGAGGGTATACCGGGGAGAGTGGCCTGTAGGTCTGCTGAATCCCGAGGTGAAGGAAAGCTACTTGCGAAAATGGAAAAAGCCCTGAGTCAGCATCGGGAACAACCCGTGGAGCAAGCGGGGCCGACGGCCCGGCCCCGTTTACATAAGGTGAAACAATGAGAAACAGATACCTGTGGAGGAGCCCTCTCCCGATCAAATCGGCCTCATGAGCAAAGCCTTGCTCAGGACAGGGTTGACAACGGCTTCCTGCCTGTGGTATTCGTAGCTAGTCCGCGCGTCTGCGGGCCACCAACGGACTGACTTTCAGCTTCGATGGTCGCCTACAGTCCTGGACTAACAGGCGGACTAAGGACTTGCCACTAATCCTGAACAGCCGAGGCGGGTACGTACACATCCGTACTCGCGTCTTTCCCGGACTGTTCAATTTGACCAAATCCTGACTAGAAAGGGTGTGAGATGGTTATTCTTTGCCATTGACCGGACAATCACATGACCGTGAAATAAGGGATTTTTGAAGGGGGATTTGATGAAGTCGGTATCCAGAATTACGGTCGGCCTCCTGGCGCTTGTATTGCTGATGACGATGGCGGCCGCCGTACCAGCTTCGGCCGGTGAGGGCCCGGGTATGGAACGGATAATGGTCCAGTTCGAGCCCGGTGTAAAAGCCAATGCCATGGCCGAGATACATAGTAAGGTCGGCGCCAAGTTCGAGGAGATCATTCCTGTGCTCGGCGTACAGGTTGTAACTGTACCCGAGAAGGCGACATCCTCAGTCCTGGCGGCGTATAACCGGCACAGCGACGTAGCTTACGCCGAGATTGACCACTCAGCCGGTGTGATAGAGCAGACGAATGATCCTTACCTGGGGTGGCAGTGGGGTTTAAGCAAAGTCCAGGCTTCGCAGGCGTGGGATGTGAATAAGGGAAGCTCTTCAGTGCGGGTGGCTGTTCTCGATGCGGGGATCGATCCCTGGCACCCGGACCTGTCCGGAAAAATAGTTGCCCACAAGAACTTCACAGACAGCTATACGCCTTACGCGAACGGTCAATCTCACGGTACTCACGTAGCCGGTATTGTGGCCGCGGCGACGAACAACGGTGTAGGTATAGCCGGCCTGGGGCGGAATACCAGCCTGATGAATGTGAAGGTGCTGGGGGACAGCGGGTATGGACAGTATTCCTGGATAGCAAGCGGGGTGATATGGGCAGCCGATAACGGCGCTGATGTGATAAATCTCAGCCTGGGCTCGCCGTCATATTCATCAACACTTGAGTCGGCAATCAACTATGCATGGAGCAAGGGTGTCCTGGTCGTGGCCGCCGCCGGGAACAATGGGAACTCCGGACCGTTCTATCCGGCTGGATGCTACTACGCGCTTTCGGTCGCGGCTACAGATTCATCTGACAGGCTTGCCTCGTTCTCCAACTACGGGCAGTGGGTGGACGTGGCCGCGCCGGGCGTGTCCATCCTTTCAACCATGCCCAACAGCAGCTACAACTACTCTTCAGGCACGTCCATGGCTTCTCCGCACGTGGCAGGGCTGGCGGGCCTTCTTTACTCCACAGCCGTCGACACCAACGGGAACGGCCGGGTCAATGACGAGGTGTGGGCGCGCATTACGTCGACTACAGACCCGATCTCGGCGAACATCCGGAACGGGCGAATAAACGCCTACAAGGCAGTCAACGGCTTCGGCGGCTCTCAGCCGGGAGCCTTTGCCGGGACTGTGTACGATGTCTCGACCGGAGCGGCGATCAGCGGCGCGACTGTCTCAGCCGGCACGCGAACGGCGTCCACGGACAGCTCGGGCAGGTACCTGATCAGCAGTGTGCCCGCAGGCACCTACACAGTCACCGCATCGGCCTCGGCGTACGAGACCCGTGCCATGAATGCGTCAGTGTTCCCGGGAAAGACAAGCACAGTCAACTTCGGGTTGAACTCGCTCAACCGCGCCCCGGTGCTGTCCCCGATCGGAGATAAGGCTGCGGACGCCGGGCAGCTTCTGCAGTTCACTGTGTCGGCAACCGATCCGGATGGGGACAGCCTTACTTACTCCGCCGGCAACCTTCCGGCAGGCTCTACCTTCAATGCTTTGAGTCGCACCTTCTCATGGACTCCACGAACGGACCAGGCCGGGACATACCCGGGGGTAACCTTCACGGTGTCCGATGGCAGGCTCAGCGA
Organism: Dehalococcoidia bacterium; assembly: GCA_014859215.1. Lineage (GTDB taxonomy): Bacteria > Chloroflexota > Dehalococcoidia > SZUA-161 > SZUA-161 > Kmv37. The sequence goes on from JACUUS010000001.1 coordinate 58,080, forward strand.
TTCTGAAGCGATTACCATTACGGTCAGGGAAGCCGTGACCACGGGAAGAATCCTGGGAACGGTCGTTGATTCGAGAACTGGCTCTGCGATCGCCGGCGCGAGGGTTAGCGACGGAGTAAGAAGTACGATAACGAACTTCAGCGGGGCCTATGTACTCTCGAACGTGCCCGCCGGCAGCCACACCGTCTCGGTCTCGGCAAGCGGGTACAAACCGGTTTCCCAGGGTGGTGTCACGGTCTATGCGGGCGTGGATACCAGGATGAACTTCATGCTGCAGCCGGAAGCGGGGAAGACGATGTGGGTGGACTCGATCAAATTCACGCCTTCGGGCAGGCACCTGGTTGTGACGGTGAAGGTAGTCGACCCGCAGCCGGTAGGCAATGCCTACGTCCTGCTGTCGGTGCAGAAGGATGGCGTTACTCAGACGTTCCCCGGTTACACCAGGTCGGATGGCGCAGTGAGCTTCACCATACGTTTTGCCACGAATGGGAGGTACACAGCGACGGTAAGCTCACTGGTGCACATGAGCAGCGCGGACTATGCCTGGGACAAGACAAAAGGGGTTGTCTCCGGCAGCTACACGTTCAGCAGATAAGAACAGGGTAAGAGATGCCCGGTAAGGCTGTCCGGAGCATCTGACAATCAGGGGGAAGCGAGAGGGTGGAAGTGCCGAAGCACTTCCACCCTCGGCGTTTATGCGCTGTACTCGACATCGATGCCGCCGGCCGGGGGCCATGGACAGCTCCGGCCCGCCTGCCGCCTGGTGAAGCTGTTCAGCTCACCCTCCTCCCCGCTGATTTCTAAGGCCTAATCCTCAGGTACTATCCAACGACCCTTACTATTTAGCACGCCGCATGTGAACGTAATGGTGATACCGCCCGGCGGGCTCATACTCTAGCATTAGTTTCAAGACTGCCTTCAACCGCCTGAGGTCCCGCTCACCAAAAAGGAGGTTCTACATGAGTCTTGCTCGGAAATGCTCCCGTCTTGCCATCGTGCTTCTGCTCATAGCCGGCCTGATGGGAATAGCCCTGCCCGCCGGCGCAACCGGCCATAGCGGAGTAGCTCTCCCATCCGACAGGCTGATCGTCCAGTTCGAGCCGGGGACGCCCCCGGGGATCATGGCCCTTGTCCACCAGCGAACGGGGGGCAGGGTGGAGGCTGTGATTCCTGCTATCGGCGCACAGGTAGTAACGGTGCCAGGGGGCCAGGGCCTGAATAGGGCCGCGGTCTACCGCTGGCACATGGAGGTGCTGTCCGCAGAGCCTGACAGCATCGCCTGTACAGCCGATGCTCCCAATGATCCCTATTTCGGGGCGCAGTGGGCCCTGAGCAAGGTGCAGGGGCCGGATGCCTGGACAGTAACGACAGGCAGCCGGGATATAGTCATTGCCATACTCGATACCGGCATAGATTCCAAACATCCGGACCTGGCGGGCAAGATAGTAGCCAGCGTCAACTTCACGGACAGTCCCACCGCGGACTATAACGGCCACAATCACGGCACGCACGTGGCCGGAGTTGCCGCCGCCGTGACCAACAACGGAATAGGCGTTGCAGGGATGGGATATGACAGCAGCCTGATGAACGTGAAGGTCCTGGGCGACAGCGGCATCGGGTATTACTCCTGGATCTCGCAGG
>JACUUS010000030.1 GCA_014859215.1 Dehalococcoidia bacterium
CACCTTGTGTTAGAAACCATTCTCCCTCCAGGCTCATCTTGTATTGGAAGAGACTGCTTCTTGCCTTTTACCTGTACGTATGATAAACTTTCACGGTGCGTCAATACCAGGCGGTCTATGATATACTTCGTTATAGACTGGTAACAATGGAGAGGTGAAGGGAATCTAGATGGCAGAACCTATTTCAATGAAATTGCTGCTGGAGGCCGGGGTCCACTTTGGGCATCAGGTGTCGAGATGGAACCCAAAGATGAAGGAGTATATATTCAGCCAGCGCAACGGTATCCATATCATCGACCTGGAGCAGACTGTTGTCATGCTGGGGAAAGCTTGCGATTTCATCAAAGAGGTCGTTGAGGGCGGTGAGGACATAGTCTTCGTAGGCAGCAAGAAGCAGGCCCAGGACGCTGTGGAGCAGGAAGCCAAGCGGGCCGGGATGTTCTATGTCAACCAGCGCTGGTTGGGCGGAATGCTGACCAATTTCCAGACTATCCAGTCACGTATAGATTATCTTGTGCGGCTTGAGGACCGTAAGGCGCGGGGGGAACTGGACCGGTTACCGAAGAAAGAGGTGCTCAAGCTGGAGAAAGAGATAGCTCATCTCAACAAGCTGCTCGGCGGCGTCAAGGAAATGACGAAAATTCCCGGAGCCCTGTTCATCGTGGATCCGACAAAAGAGAGAAATGCCGTTGCAGAGGCTAAGCGGATAGGCGTTCCGATTGTAGCCATCGTCGATACGAACGCGGATCCCGACGAGATAGATTATCCTGTTCCTGGTAATGACGATGCCATCAGGGCGGTTGCCCTGTTCTGCAATGTGATTGCGGAATGCGTGCTGGAAGGCAAGCGCGCTCTGGAAGCGAGGGCGGAAAAGGAAGCAGCTGAGCAGGAACAGTATCCGGCTGACTATCAGGCCGTCTTCGAGCCTGGCGAATCAGAGCGGACTCCTGTGGAGAGTGAAGGTTAAGGGGGATCAATGCAGATCACTACTGAGTCAATCAAATGTCTGCGAGAGCAGACATCTGCAGGTATTATGGAATGTAAACGCGCACTTGAGCAAGCTGGTGGCGATGTCGAAGCCGCAGCAAGCATCTTGCGAGAGCGCGGGCACGCTATCGCCAGGAAGAAGGAGATGCGCGAGGCCACTCAGGGCTTGATAGAATGCTACGTGCACGCGGGTGGCAAGATCGGTGCGCTTGTGGAGCTTAACTGCGAGAGTGACTTCGTCGCGCGGACTCCGGAGTTCAAAGAACTTGCGCATGACCTGGCGCTGCAGGTGGTGGCGACCAGGCCATTGGTTGTAGGAGTTGAGGACATCGGGGAAGGGATTTCCGAGGAGCAATGCCTGCTGCAGCAACCCTTCATAAGAGATGCAAGCAGAACGGTGAAGGACATCATCACCGACCTCGTAATCAAGGTACGAGAGAACATCAAGGTAAGAAGGTTCGTTCGTTTTGAGCTGGGTTCCGAATAGATGGTGAGTCGCAAGTACGGCCGTATTCTGCTTAAGCTGAGTGGTGAAGCGCTCATGGGCGACAGCGAATACGGGATCGACCCCGAAACGATCCGCACTATCGCGAAGCAGCTCAAAACGGTGATTGAGAGCGGTGTACAGGTTGCGGTGGTAGTCGGTGGAGGCAATATCTGGAGAGGCGAGGAAGCCGCCGGACAGGGGATGGACAGGGTCACCGCCGACTATGCCGGGATGCTGGCTACTATCATTAATGCCCTGGCCCTTCAGGATGGCCTCGAGAGACAGGGTGTGATTACCCGGAGCCAGAGCGCAATCACGGTACAGGCCGTCGCCGAGCCTTACACGAGAAGGCGAGCGATAAGGCACCTGGAAAAGGGAAGAGTCGTTATATTTGCCGCCGGCACGGGGAATCCGTATATGACCACGGATACAGCGGCGGCTCTGCGAGCGATAGAAATCAACGCCGAGATCTTGCTGATGGCCAAGAACAGGGTCGACGGTGTGTATGAGGCGGATCCGCTGACTCACCCCGAAGCGAAGAAGTACAGCAGGTTGAGCTATCTCGACGCGCTGAAGATGAGGCTGGAAGTCATGGACTCCACCGCGCTCTCTCTCTGCATGGACAACAGTCTCCCGATCATTGTTTTCGACCTTCAAGCTCCGAAGAGCATTGAACGTGTGGTTTCCGGCGAGCCCATAGGCACCCTTGTCCACGATTGAACTGAAGCGGTGTTCCCGGAAATGGAAACCTCGTTTGAAGTGTCTCTGGCAGGCTTAAAGAATACGCTTCAGATACGGGGGTTAAGATGGCTATAGATGATATCCTGACAGGCTGCGAGGGCAAAATGCGGAAGGCCGAGGAGGTCCTTAAGGATGACTTGGCTGCGATTCGCACCGGCAGAGCCAGCCCTGGTCTTGTCAAGAACATTCGTGTGGACTACCACGGGGTATCTGTGCCGCTGAACCAGGTAGCAGGTATCACGGTCCCCGAAGCGAGAACTCTCGTTATCCAGCCCTGGGAAAGGGATGTCATATCGGGCATTGAAAAGGCAATAATGAAGTCCGACCTCGGTCTCACACCTTCGAGTGACGGAAATGTGATAAGGCTGTCTATACCGCAACTGACGGAGGAGCGGCGCAGTCAGCTTGTCAAGATGGTGCGGAAGCGAGTGGAGGAGGGAAAGGTGGCGGTGCGCAATGTGCGCAGGGAGGGCCTTGAGAAGTTGCGCCAGCTCAAGGAGAGCAAAGAAATATCGGAAGACGAGCAGAAGCGCGCAATTAACCGTTTGCAGCTGCTTACGGACCGGTTCACGGGTGAAATAGACCAGGTAGCCAAGGAGAAGGAAGCCGAACTACTGGAATTTTGATCTGTGGAGGTGGGTGGTGGTGGAAACAAAAACAATGCCAGTATCAGGGAAGAAGATCTTCCCGCTGCCGCGACACGTTGCCATTATCATGGATGGCAACGGCAGGTGGGCCAGGAGGCAGGGCCTTCCGCGTCTTGCCGGCCATCGCGCGGGCACCGACAATGTTCGCAGGATAGTCGAGGCTGTTGACGGCTATGGGGTCGAATATCTGACTCTCTACGCGTTTTCGACCGAGAACTGGCGGCGGCCGGGCAGAGAAGTGAACGGGATTCTTCATATTCTTGCCGGCATGATCGATCGCGAAACTGAGGCTCTGCATAAGAATAATGTCAAGCTCAGTCACCTTGGACGCCTGGATGGCCTTTCACCCGCCCTGAAGACAAAGGTGCTTAATGCGGTCGAATTAACGAAGAACAATAGCGGCATGACCCTGTGTATCGCATTCGATTACGGAGGTCGGGCGGAGATCCTCGACGCCGTCCGGCGGATTGTCAGAGACGAGGTATCGCCGGAGAAGATAGACGAGGCCTTGTTCGGCAAGTACCTGTATACTGCCGATGTGCCTGAGCCTGATCTAATTATCCGGACCGGGGGGGAAATGCGCTTGAGCAACTTCTTGATCTGGCAGGCCGCCTACAGCGAATTCTACACAACACCGACCTTGTGGCCCGACTGCACTGAAGAGGACATTGAAAAGGCGTTTATCGCGTACAGTCAGCGCGAAAGACGGTTTGGCGGAATAAAGGACGAAGGGGAAGCGAAAACGGACTGAGGGTCTCCCCCTCGGATAGTCATCACGCATGCTCCTGAGTAGAATTCTAAGCTCACTTCTCCTTGGCGCCATTCTTTTCGGCGCAGTCTGGTCCGGTGAACCGTGGTTCTCCATTGTCGTAGCTATTGCCGCTCTTCTCGGCGTGACTGAGTTCTACGCAATCTCCGGTCAGGGCAGGCTTCATCCGCTGACGGTGTTCGGCACACTCTGGACCCTCTTTTTCATTTTCAACGCATACTACGGCTATGATTCTGAGACCACACGCCTGATCGCAACTCTCGGACTGATGGCTTCCGCAGTTCTCGTTTCCCTGATGGTATTTCTATTGTCGTATGGTCGTACCCGGAGCGTGACAGCAAGCTGGTCATGGAGCCTGGCGGGTGTTTTCTATATCGGGTTCCTGTTGAGTTTCTGGGTGCTGCTGATGAATTCCCCAAACTGGGAGGGAAGGGACTGGGTGCTTATAGCGCTTATTGCGAACTTCGCTACCGACACATGTGCCTTCTTTACCGGGCGCGCTTTGGGCAGGCACAAACTTGCCCCGTCGATATCGCCCGCCAAGACCTGGGAGGGAGCTATTGGGGGGGCAGCGGGTGCGGTGGCGGCCGTAATCATACTTGGCACAGTGCTCAATGCGCCTGCCGGGTATCTCCTGCTGGCGGGGTTAGGCCTGTTGATAGGCGTAGCCGCTCAGGTAGGTGATCTCGCGGAGTCCAAACTCAAGCGGATGGCCGGGGTAAAGGAGTCCGGCAACATGATACCAGGACACGGTGGTATTCTGGACAGGCTGGACAGCATTGTTATTACGGGAGTTGTAGTATACTATTTTCTTGGATGGGCTCTCGGATGAAGAGGCTGGTGGTCCTCGGTTCAACGGGATCAATTGGGCGCCAAACGCTGGATATCTGCAGGTCTTATCCCGACAGATTCGAAGTGGCAGCCCTGGTCTGTGGAAAGAATTTTGCTCTGCTGGAACAGCAGGTCGCCGAATTTCATCCTCGCTTTGTCTTCCACGATTTGACCGGCGCCGGGCCGAGGATCAAGGATGTCAACTACCTGAGCCCGGAAGAGATTGCCTCCCTGCCTGATGTTGACCTGGTAGTGGTGGGAACCTCAGGCAAGGCAGGTCTGGGCCCGACTCTGGCGGCGATCTCGTCAGGCAAGATGGTTGCCCTGGCCAACAAGGAAGTCCTGGTTATGGCCGGGAATATTATCATGCGGGAAGCGGAGCAGAAGGGCACCGCGATCCTGCCTGTCGACAGCGAACACAGTGCGCTATGGCAGTGCCTGCTGTGCGAGTACCCTGCGGCGGTGTTCAAACTGGTCTTGACGGCATCGGGAGGGCCTTTCCGCAAGATGACCTTGGACCAGCTGGCATCGGTAACTGCGAAGGACGCCCTGGCACATCCCACGTGGGACATGGGGCGCAAGGTGACGATTGATTCAGCGACGTTGATGAATAAGGGCATGGAGGTTATAGAAGCGCACTGGTTGTTCAGCATGCCGATGTCCGATATCGAGGTGGTTATTCATCCGCAAAGCATAGTGCATTCAATAGTCAAGTTCGTCGATGGTTCAGCCAAGGCACAGCTGAGCGTACCTGATATGAGGCTGCCAATCCAGTACGCGCTGACTTATCCCGAGCGCTGGGTGAATGCCTTTGTAGAGGACCTGGACCTGGTGAAGACAGGAACACTCAGTTTTGAAGCGGTTGACTACAGGCGATTTCCATGCCTGGAACTGGCTCTTGAAGCTGGTCGGAAAGGCGGCTGCTATCCGGCGGTGCTCAGTGCCGCGGACGAGGTCGCGGTGGAGCTCTTCCTGGCGGGGAAGATAGGGTTCATGGAGATAGGTGAAATGATCGGCAAAGTCCTCAGCCTTCACCGGGACTGCGCTGATCCATCAATCGAGGATATCCTGGAAGCGGATGCCTGGGCCGGGGAAACGGCCAGGTCTATAGTCTGAGGTAGTGATGATTTTTCTGAGCATAATCGCATTTGCGCTGGTACTCGGGCTGCTTATTTTCGTCCATGAACTGGGACATTTCCTTGCCGCGAAAAAGGCGGGGATAAAGGTCGAGGAGTTCGGGATGGGGTTCCCCCCGAAGCTCTTTGGCATAAAGCGCGGCGAGACTGTATATTCGATAAACGTCATACCTCTTGGAGGTTTTACGAAGCTAATGGGGGAGGAAGACCCGGCCGAGCCCAGGAGCTTCGCAAGCAAGAAACCCCTGACCAGACTATGGGTGCTCGCGGCAGGGCCCTTAATGAACGCCATCCTGCCTGTGGTACTGCTCTCAATCGCATTTATGATTCCGAGAGATATAGCCGTGGGCGACGTCACCATCAATGAAGTGGCGCCGAACTCGCCGGCAGCTCAGGCTGGAATCCTTCCGGGGGACATCATAGTCGGCATGGGTGGTGTGCCGATCCAGAATATTGGAGAACTGGTGTACAATACGCACCTGAACCTCGGAAAGTCCGTAACTGTGGAAGTCTTGCGAGCGGATGGTGTGACCGAAATGCTCACGCTGGTCCCGAGATGGGATCCGCCTGAAGACGAGGGGCCTATCGGGGTCGCATTGAGCCTCGAGAATGCATATACGATAAGCAAGTCTTATCCTATCTGGGAAGCGATACCGAAAAGTGGGTCTACTCTTGCGGAGACTTTCTCGCTGCTCAGGAACGAGGTCCGGAGCTGGTTCATAAGGGGCAGCCCTCCTCAGGTTACCGGCCCCATAGGGATATTCGAGCTTACGGGGGAGGCCAGCCAGGCGGGACCTTCATACCTGCTGCAGTTCGCCGCATTCCTGAGCCTGAACCTCGCCATAATCAACCTCTTTCCGCTGCCCGCGCTGGACGGTGGCAGAATAGTGTTCATTCTGCTGGAAATCGCGCGCCGTGGCAGGCGAGTGTCTCCAAGGACGGAGGGGATGATCCACCTCATTGGTTTCGCGGCGTTGATAAGTCTAATTGTGCTGATAACGTATTTTGATGTTCTTCGAATGATAAGAGGTGAGAGCCTGATTCCATGATAAAACGGAGGGCTTCCAGATTAATACGTATCGGTGGGGTCGACGTGGGGGGAGGGAGCCCCATATCCGTGCAGTCTATGACGAAGACGGATACGCGTGATGTTGCTGCGACCGTCCGCCAGATACGTGAATTGCAGGAGTGTGGATGCGAGATTGTGAGGCTGGCCGTACCTGATGCGGCAGCCGCGCGCGCACTGACGGACATAAAGAAGGCAGTGTCGATGCCTGTTATCGCGGATATACACTTCGATTACCGTCTTGCTCTGGCCGCACTGGAAGCCGGGGTGGAGGGCCTGAGGTTGAATCCGGGGAATATCTCTGATCCCGGCAAAACTGCGCTAATCGTCCGGGCAGCCAGGGAAAGGGAGGTGCCGATACGTATCGGCGTTAACGCGGGCAGTCTGCCGAAGGCGACAGCACCGGATAAGTCAGTAGTGGAACGCATGGTTGAAGCGACCATGGCAGAGGTGGAACTGCTGGAAAGACTTGACTTCGAGCTCATCAAGATCTCTGCAAAGGCTTTCGACGTTCCCTCCACAGTAGCGGCATACAGGGAAATAGCCCAGAGAACGTCATACCCGCTGCACCTGGGCATAACCGAGGCCGGCCTGCCCTGGGAGGGTTGCGTGAGAAGCGCGGTTGGGTTGGGGATACTCCTTCAGGAGGGTATTGGAGATACGATTCGCGTCTCACTGACAACTGCTGACCCTTGTGAAGAGGTCAGGTGCGGATTTGAGATCCTCAAATCGCTCAAGCTAAGGGAAAAGGGGCCTATCCTTGTGAGTTGCCCGACCTGCGGTCGCTCAGAGAGCAACATTGTGGAGCTGGCAGGTAAGGTAGCGGAGAGGCTGCAAGGCATCCACAGGCCGATCAAGGTGGCTGTGATGGGCTGCGTGGTCAATGGTCCGGGCGAGGCACGGGATGCTGACGTGGGTATTGCGTGCGGGAAAGGGCGGGGAGTTATTTTCCGGAGCGGAAAACAGCTTAGAACAGTAGTGGAAACGGAGTTCCTGGAGGCGTTGATGGCTGAGGTCGAAGGCTTCGTCGCTGAACGGCCCGAATCTGGTCGAGCCGCCGGAGGTATGACTTAGTGCGTTTATCGAAGATATTCGGGAGGACACTCCGTGAAATGCCGGCAGAAGCTGAGACGGTAAGTCACCAACTGCTTCTGCGGGCAGGCATGATACAGCAGGTTGCCGCCGGGGTTTACGCATACCTGCCGCTGGCCTGGCGGGTTTTGCGCAAGATCGAGAAAATCGTGCGTGAGGAAATGGACTCGGCGGGAGGTCAGGAATTGCTTATGCCGGTCTTACAGCCTCTGGAGATGTGGGAGGAAAGCGGACGTGACGAGGCTTTTGGGAAGTCCTTGTTTGTTTTGAGTGACAGGCGGGATAGGAAGCTCGTTCTGGGTCCTACCCATGAGGAGGTGGTAACAGAGCTCGCGCGCAGGAATATTAGAAGCTATCGTGACCTTCCGTTGAGGCTGTATCAGATACAGACCAAGTTCCGCGACGAGCCCAGGCCCAGAGGCGGGCTGATGAGAGTGCGTGAATTCGGCATGAAGGACCTGTACAGTTTCGACTCCGATGAAGAGGGCCTTGACCGCAGCTACAGGACCATGATGCAGGCATACAAGAACCTGTACAAACGCTGCGGACTCACCGCCATGATGGTGGAGGCGGACAGCGGGGCCATAGGCGGGAAAGAGTCCCATGAATTCATGGTGCTCGCGGAAACCGGCGAGGACGCGATAATATTCTGCCCGAACTGCGGGTACGCGGCGAACGTGGAAAAGGCAACGGCGGTGAAGCCCGTCCTTGACAACGAGCCGATGCGCGAGCCGGAGGAGGTTGCCACTCCGGGTGCGAAGACCATCAGGGATGTCGCCAATTTGCTGGGTATTCCAGAAAGCCGGACACTGAAAGCTGTTTTCTACCGGGCCGATGGAAACCTGGTCTTTGTGACCATCAGGGGAGATCTCGAAGTCAACGAGGTGAAACTGAAGAATGCTTTGAAAGTGTCTGAGCTGAGGCTTGCTAATGAAGATGAGGTTCGTGAAGCTGGATTGGTCGCCGGGGCGGCGTCGGCTGTGGGGTTGAAGGGGCTCAGGATCATTGCCGACGATTCAGTTACGCTGGGCCGGAATTTCGTTGCCGGGGCAAACAGGGAGGATACTCACCTGCGAAATGTAAACTACGAGAGAGATTTTGGGGCGGACCTTGTTACGGACATCGCCCTGGCATCGTCCGGCCAGAGGTGCGCCGTTTGCGGGGCTGAGCTGTCCTCGACTCGCGGCGTGGAGGTGGGTCATATTTTCAAGCTGGGCACGATCTTCAGCCAGAGACAGGGTGCCCTTTTCCTGGACAGGGATGGGCTCCAGAAACCGCTGGTCATGGGATGTTACGGGATAGGCATTGGCCGTCTGCTTGCCGCCGCGATCGAACAGAACCACGATGAAAAAGGGATCATCTGGCCGGTGCCCATCGCGCCGTACCAGGCTCATCTATGCGCCCTGGGCGTAGATGATGAGGAAGTCGGCGCTTCAGCAGACAGGGTATACGAGGAGTTACAGGAGGCGGGTATCGAGGTACTGTATGATGACCGTGCGGAGTCTCCAGGTGTGAAATTCAATGATGCCGACCTTCTGGGCATGCCTGTGCGTATAGTGGTAAGCCGCCGGACACTGAAGTCAGGCTGCGCGGAATTGAGACCGCGGAGCTCGGTTGACAGCGAGAACGTGGCTCTTGAGCTTGTTGCAGAGAGATTAACAGCCGTCCTCGAAGGACTGCGGTGATCGTGACCTTGACAAATCAGCTACAAAGTGGTATTTTAGGTTCAGGAGCCAAAGTGGCGCCAAATCCAGTGAGGAGGTGCATATGAGGCTTCACCAGCTGTACGGAGTATTGCAGATTGAATCTTGAAGCCCTGTCGAAAGACAGGGCGGGCGGACACTCGAGTTCGGCTCATCGCAGGGTTTGAGGTTCACTCACAAATGAGGCCTCGTTCGATGTGATATACATCGCAGGAGCCGGCCTCGGGAACAGAGAATCATCAATGGAGGGCACCCGATGGTGCCCTCCACTTTTTGTGTCTCCGACAAGGTTCTATGAAGATTCAGGCAAGAGGGAAGCTCGCTCTCTGATGGGTAGCAGGCGGAGCGAGGCTTCCCCCACGCGTATATTGACAGTTGCTGCAGATACAGTTTATTATCAGCCAACCACGGGAAGAAATGTGAAAGCACCCTGCGGTTTAGACAAGGAGGATGGATGAGCGCAAAAACCAGACAGGACACTATCTGGAGGAAGATGATACGTGCCGCCAAACTGGATGTGGACCTGTACGAAGAGGTAGAGGCTGACAGCAGAGCGACAGGTCAGGCCTTCCTGGTTGTTATTATTGTGAGCATCGCGGCTGGTATCGGCACCGGTTTGGGAGGAATTATTGAGGGGGGAGGTCTCCAGTTTCTCTGGGGCTTGCTTGTCGGCCTTTTTACCTCCATCGCGGGCTGGCTCATATGGGCGCTTATTACATATGTGGTCGGAACAACCATATTCAAAGGACCGGAGACTAAGGCGACCTATGGAGAATTGCTGCGAACACTGGGATTCGCTCAGTCCCCCGGCGTATTCAGGATCCTGGCATTCATCCCATTCATCGGCTGGTTAATACTGCTGGTTACATGGGTATGGTCGCTGGTGGCCGGGGTGATTGCGGTGAGACAGGCTCTGGATTTCTCCACCGGACGCGCGATCGCTACGGTCGTGGTGGGATGGATAGTAGCAGTGGTAATTGTTTTCGTAGTCACCGCCCTGGTGGTCGGGGCCGGCGCGATATTCTAGGAGGAGAATATATAACGTCATAGGCCTGAATCTGGAAATGGTCTGGTCTTTCTGCCTTATTTGTTGTATAATACGTGTGGAAAGTTGATACTTTGCCTGGTTTGTCCGGGTAGGTCTGCCCGGTAAGAGGCGAGGGGTTGCAATCAGGATGCCTTGATGCTATACTCCTCGCATAGGATTCAGGAGCAAAGTGGGTTTTACCCACTTTTTTGTTAGTTATTTTGTAGGAAGCGGTGCTGAAGGAGGTCATGTCGAGATGAAAACCGATTTCCTGCTTGCTATTACGCAACTCGCTGCCGAGCGGAACCTGCCTCGAGAAGTGGTCTTTTCTGCAGTTGAGGCGGCGCTTGTTACGGCTTTCAAGAAAGATGAGATTGGCGCGCAGCAGAATATATCAGTAAAGATTCATCCCGTAACTGGGGATGTTAAGGTTTATACAGCCAAGGTCATTGCAAAAGAAGTCAAGGACGTCAACCAGGAGATATCGCTGACTGAGGCGAGGAAATACCGGAAAGATGCCCAGATAGGGGAGAGTCTTGTTCTTGAAACGACATCTTTCCATGCCGGGCGAATAGCGGCGCAGACGGCGAAGCAGGTAGTGCTGCAGCGTTTGCGGGAAGCTGAACGAGAGTTCATTTTCGGCGAGTTCAGTGATCGCGAGGGGGATATCATCAGCGGTATCGTGCAGCGAATTGAGCCGAGGCAGGTCATAATCGACCTGGGCAAGGCCGAAGGTGTATTGCCTGGTTCGGAGCAGGTGAGAACGGAGCGGTACAGGCCCGGACAGAGATTGAAACTGTTCCTGCTGGAAGTGAACCGGACTAACAAGGGGCCGCGCTTGATAATGTCGCGGTCGCACCCGAATCTTGTGCGAAGGCTTTTTGAGCTGGAAGTCCCGGAGATATTCAGCGGGATTGTCGAGGTCAAGGCAGTTGCTCGCGAAGCCGGGTACCGAAGCAAGGTTGCGGTCGTCGCTAAACAGGAAGGTCTTGACGCTGTTGGGTCTTGTGTGGGACTGCGCGGTGTAAGGATTCAGAACGTCGTCAACGAGTTGAACGGCGAGAGAATTGACGTAATCCAGTGGCATCCGGCCCCGAAAGCGTTCATTGCAAATGCCTTGAGCCCGGCGCAGGTAGTGAGTGTGGACACAAATGAGGAGAACACCGCTATTGTGGTGGTGCCGGACAACCAGCTGTCTCTGGCTATAGGCAAAGAGGGACAAAATGCCCGCCTTGCGGCCAGGATAACGGGTTGGCGAATCGATATAAAGAGCGCCAGCGCGTATGAAGCGGAGAAAGCTGCGGCGGTGAAAGAGAAGGCTGTGGCTGCGGCGGCGACGCGGGGCCTCCCTGAAGGGAAGGCCGTGGAGGAAAAGGAACCTGCTCCAGTTGAGAGCTTGTCACTGGAGTCAATCGGGATCGGCACCCGGGCTGTCACCTTGCTGCGCCACGCCGGTGTAAGCACCGTGAACCAGTTGGCGGAGAAGAGCGAGCAAGACTTGATGGGAATTAAGGGGTTCGGTCAGAAGGCGCTTGAAGAAGTCAGGTCTTGCCTGCAGAAGACGGGGCTTAGCCTCGCTACCCCCAGGACTGAATCGGTTCCCGTTGAGACGGCTCCGGTTCAGGAGGAGCCTGCCATGGCCGCTGAAGCCGTGGTCACGGAAGAAGCAATTGAAGCTCTGCCAGGCTTAGAGGAAGAAGTTGAAGAGGAACTGATAGAAGAGATCGTTCCCTATGAGCCTGTGGTGGAAGAGGTAGCAGAGAAGGCCACACTTCGCTTCGCCGAGGATATCTTTGGCCCACGGATGGCCAAGGCTGAGGGTAAGAAGAAAGGCAAGAAGAAGTCCAGGGACGAGAAGACAGAAGAGGTGAAGGCGAGGAAGGCGCACAAGGTCCACGTCCTGGCCACAAAAGACGAGTTTGGAGAGGAACTCTTTGAGTAGTGAGGATCAGGAGAATGGCGGTTGCCCAGAAGCGTGGCAAGCATGTGCCGGAGCGCACCTGCATTGTGTGCAGGCAGAAACGGCGGAAGTGGGAGCTGATCAGGATTGTGCGTAACCAGGCCGGGGACGTGGAGATAGACCTCCGCGGGAAGAAGGCTGGAAGAGGCGCATATCTGTGCAGGGTACGTGACTGCTGGCAGATCGGACTTCGAAAGAAGAAGATTGGACACGCCTTGAAGATAGAAATAGCACCGGAACAATATGCTGAACTGGAAGAATTTGGTGCGAAGCTGCCTCTCTCCATAGAAGACAGTGAACACTGCTTCCGGGAGTAAGGAGCACTGAATGGATCGAAAGACAGGCAAAACTGAAGCAGATGTCGCCGGCGGCCGGTCAGTGGAACGAGCGGACGCGAGGCCGCAAGTAATTATTCCTCGCGAGTTGACCGTCAAGCAGTTCGCCGACGTGCTGGGAGCCAGCAGCATAGAGGTAATCAAGTATCTCATGCGGCGGGGCTACATGGTCAGCATCAATCAGTTAATCGACTATGACATGGCCTCGGCAGTTGCCGGTGACCTGGGATTGGAAGCGAAACCTGAGAAGATCAAGAGTGAGGAAAAGCATCAGAAGCAGCGCTATGAAGAGGATGTGGCCGCACAGGTGCCGCGACCACCGGTTATCACTATAATGGGCCATGTGGACCATGGAAAGACGAAGTTGCTGGACGCGATTCGGAAAACGAATGTTGTCGATACCGAAGCAGGGAATATCACGCAGCATATTGGAGCATACCAGGTCGATTTGCGCGGGCAGAAAATAACCTTCCTCGATACGCCGGGCCATCAGGCTTTCACAGCGATGAGGGCTCGCGGCGCGAGAGCGACGGACATTGCCGTTCTGGTCGTGGCTGCTGATGACGGCATCATGCCTCAGACTATAGAGGCCATCAGCCATGCCCGGGCTGCGGAAGTGCCTATTGTGGTTGCGATTAACAAAATCGACAAACCCGAGGCCAATCCCGAAAGAGTCAAGCAGCAGCTTGCCGAACATGGTCTGCTGGTTGAGGCATGGGGTGGAGATATCATAGCAATACCCGTTTCAGCAAAGCTTGGTGAGAATATACAGGAACTACTCGAAAACCTTCTGGTCGTGGCCGAAGTCCAGGAACTGAAGGCTGATCCGACCCGGCCGGCGGCAGGGGTTGTGATTGAAGCTCGCCTTGACAGCAGCAAGGGGCCCCTCGCAACGGTGCTCGTCCAGACTGGTACTCTCAAGATCGGCGAGGTAATCGTTATGGGTGACACCTGGGGCAGGGTCAAGGCGATGTTCGACGATAAGGGCAGAAGAGTTAAAAAGGCTGAGCCCTCAATGCCGGTCGCCGTCCTGGGGGTGAACAGTGTCCCTCGGGCGGGGGATGTATTCAAGGTTATGTCTGATGAAAAAGAGGCTCGAATCCTGGCAAGAGAAAACGAGCTGGAACGGGAAAAGGCCGGGGCCGCCAGGGCGACGCGTCTGACGACCGTGTACGCTCAGATCCAGACCGGCCAGGTGAGGGAGCTGAATATAGTTCTGAAGACGGATGTACAGGGAAGCCTGGAACCAATAAGGACATCGCTGGAACGTCTCGGATCTGAGGCGGCGAAGGTGAGACTGGTGCACGCCGGGAGCGGGAACATTACCGAGAATGACGTGATGCTGGCGATTGCTTCGCATGGCATCATTATTGGTTTCAATACTCGCATCGAGCCCGGAGCGAAATTGCTTGCGGAGTCCGAGGGTGTTGACATTCGGAATTACCAGGTCATTTACAATCTGGTGGATGACGTGGAGAAAGCGCTGGCCGGCCTGCTGGAGCCAACATTCGCAGATGTTGTAGAAGGGCATGCCGAGGTCAGAGCTATTTTCGCAGTCAAGCAGGGTAAGATCGCGGGTTCATATGTGACTGACGGCAAGTTAACTCGTGGGGACAAAGCCAGAGTTATACGCCGCAATCAAGTTATGCACGACTCCACCATAGCAAGCCTCAGGCACTTCAAGGAGAACGTCAAGGAAATCGGTACGGGTTTCGAGTGCGGTATCGGGATTGACGGCTTCGCTGACTTTGAGATTGGCGACATCATCGAGGCCTACCGCAAAGAAAAGGTAGCCTGAGGGGGTGCCCCATGAGTTCACGCAGGCTGGCGCGCGTTAATGAATTACTGCGCGAAGAGATCGGCGAACTGCTTCTCCACGCAATGAGAGATCCCCGGCTGAGCGGCCTCATTAGCGTGACCGAGGTAATCACTTCCGGCGACCTCAGGCACGCGAAGGTGTACGTTAGCGTGCTGGGCACCGAAGACGACAAGAAGGGGGCGGAGGAAGCTCTCAAAGCAGCCGCCGGCTTCCTGCGCCGGAGCCTTGCTGAACGGGTTACATTACGATACATACCTGATCTCAGTTTCGAGATAGACGAATCCATCGAACGAGGCAGCCGCCTTCTCCAGATAATCAAAGAGGTGGTTCCCGAACAAGAGAGTTCAGATTGAATGGGGTAGGGGTGGCTCATTGACGGATTTCTGAACATAAATAAACCCGCAGGAAAGACCTCGTTCCAAATCGTAACATTTGTCCGCAAGTTCAGCGGTGAGCGCAGAACAGGGCACGGAGGGACGTTGGATCCGGCGGCGACGGGTGTCCTCCCCATCTGCGTAGGGCAGGCAACCAGGCTCGTAGAGTTTGTTGTTGAGGGCGGAAAGACGTACCGGGCCGAGATCGAGCTGGGCAAAAGCACGGACACGTACGATGCACTCGGTCAAGTAACCGAAACATCGGATATCTCCCACATAACAAGAGAAAGCATCGAGAACGCCCTCTCAGCATTCCGGGGTGTCATTGAACAGACCCCGCCGATGTACAGCGCTGTCAAGCATCGGGGGGTCCCTCTTTACAGGGCGGCCCGAAAGGGCCTGGTTGTGCCTCGAAAAGCGCGGCGGGTGGAGTTCTCAGGCCTGGAGATTCTTGAGTGGACCTCGCCGGTGCTGGTCCTGCACATCGATTGCGGCAGAGGAGCATACATACGCTCGCTTGCCCATGATCTGGGTGAGAGGCTGAGCTGTGGCGCTCATTTGAAATACCTGATGCGAATCAAGAGCGGCCCTTTCCACATCGACAGCGCGGTGTCGATGCCGGAACTCGAAAAGGCAGCAAGTGAAGACCGCCTCAAAGAGTACCTGTACCCCCTGGACATTGCAGTGAGGCACTTACCGTCCGTAGTGCTAGAGGAGGGAGAAGGCAAGGCCGTTGTGCACGGGCGGCCCATTGACTTGAAAGAGAGAGGCTGCTCGACTCATGCTCTGTGCAGGGCGTATGCGGAGGACGGACGGCTCCTGGCTTTGATCTCGTATGATGCGGAACAGGCGTCCTGGCGTCCAAAGAAGGTTCTGGCAAAGGCGGCGGCTTGACATTTAAACCGGCAAGTGTGTATAGTCTAACCAGCTAGGAAGGGGAATCGAGTGCAGGCTTATTGTTTCAAATGCAGGAAGAAATCCGACGTAGTCAACGCTAAAGAAGTAACTCTAAAGAACGGAAAACGGGCCACGCGGGGCAACTGCGGCAAGTGTGGAACGACGGTATTCAGAATCGGGAAGGGCTAGACGGACTTCCCGAATATTTTTGAGATAAGAGAGACGGGGTTCTTTTTCAGGGTGTTCTCGATCTCGTCATCAGTGAGCGAGGACGCTCTGGCTACAGCAAGGGCACGATCGAGAGTAAGTAGATCCCTCTCATCATGGGAGTCAGAATTGACCAGCAGTCCGGCTCCGGCGAGGCGAGCAGTTTCTGCGACATGTGTGTTGGCAGAGCCGTGGAGGGTCCTGCTGGAAATCTCCAGGTAGATGCCGTTTGCTGCTGCAAGTCTGGCTTCTTCGAGCGTAATAAGTCCCGGGTGTGCCAGAATATCCACATACGGGGAGGTGACTGCGGCTAGATTCGTGCCTGGTTCGACGGGCTCAGCGGGCGTCTGGCCGTGAACAACGACCACTTTGGCGCCGAGTTCCCTGGCCATTCGTGCCGTATGAGATATGGCTGCTGCGGGTACATGCGTGAGTTCGACCCCTGGAACCGCGATTATGTCCCAGTGGCTCTGGGCCAGGGCACAGTCCGTTGCGATTTCAGAAATGAGCCGTCCCAGGTAACCGGTACCGACATGGTCAGTCAGTGCAATAACACGGTATCCGTTAATGTGCGCCCTCCGCACCAGCTCCAGTGGTGAGAGGGCGCCGTCG
>JACUUS010000031.1 GCA_014859215.1 Dehalococcoidia bacterium
GGGTTCCTGGTACTTGGCCTGCCCGGTGGCGGCGACCATGGCCAGGGTGCGGCCGTGAAAAGAGTTGAGCGCCGTGATAATTCGGTAAGCGCCGTTCAAATTCAGCTTGCCGTACCTTCGGGCCAGCTTGACCGCCCCTTCGGCGGCTTCGACCCCGCTGTTGCAGAAGAACACCTTGTCCAGGCAGCTATTCTCGACCAGAAGCTCGCCGAGCTTTATTTGCGGTATAGTGTAGAACTGGTTCGAAGTCTGGATCAGCGTCTTCGCCTGTTCGCTAATCGCGTTAACGATAACAGGATGGCAGTGACCCAGGCTGTTCACAGCCCAGCCGGCGGTGAAATCCAGGTACTTCTTGCCGCCCTCGTCCCAAACGCGTGCGCCCTCCCCGCGCACCAGTGTCAGGGGAAGGCGCTTGAACGTCGCCATGAGGTACTTTTTCTCCAGGCCCTGCCAATCAGTCATCCTGGCCCCTTCCTGCTTAAGGGAGTCACTCGATCCTCGTGCCGCCGTAACCGTTCTGGGCTGCGGCAAGCAAGGCGCCGGGAACGCGCCCGTCGATGATCTGAGTGAAACCGACGGCATTGAGTGCGCGTACGCACCCCTCCGCCTTGGGAATCATCCCTTCCTTGATTACGCCCGACTCAATCATAACGCGGACCTCATCCGCCGACAGCCTGGGCACGATTTTCCCGTCGCCGTTCTGGATGCCGGCCACGTTCGTGAGAAAGATGAGCCTGTCGGCTTTGAGCGCTGCGGCTATTTCGCTGGCGCCTGTGTCCGCATTTATATTCAGGAGCATGACCGGGTCGCCGTCATCCCCCGGCAGCCTGTAGCCTCCGGGCGAAATCACGGGAATATACCCGGCCCCGATGACTGCTCCGAGTGGTTCGGGGTTAATCCGGACTACCTCGCCCGCGTAGCCCATAGCGGGGTCCGCAATCCGGCCCTCGATAAGACCTCCGTCCACGCCGCTGAGCCCGATCGCCTTTCCGCCCAGGGCGTTTATGGCGGCCACCAGTTCCTTGTTCACCAGGCCGGCGAGCACTGCTATCACCACCTCGAGTGTTCTCTCGTCGGTAACGCGCAGGCCGCGCACGAAGCTGGATGAGATGTTCATCTGCTTGAGCCATTCCGTGACCCTGTTTCCGCCGCCGTGGACCACGACCGGCAGATAGCCCTGTTTCTGGAGGCTCACCAAATCCTGGAGCGTGGTGTCATGCTGTCCCAGGGTCGAACCGCCTATCTTGATTACCAGGATCTTCCCCTGTCTCTCAAAGAATTCCTGCCACAACTCTTCGAACTCCTCTCTCAGCGAGGGATCGGCCCACCGGCTGAAATCTACGGCCGCCGCCCGGTCGTGCTCGATCTGGTTTTGCTGCCTGCCGAGGTAACTTGACATTATGGCGACTTTCTCGTGGAATACCAGGTTCGCCAGGGCGCGCGCCTGCCTGTTGGCGTCTCTGGTTGAGGCCGCAAAGTACAGGCCCGCACCGAGCGCGATGGCCGCCAGGCCCAGGAGTATCGCGGGAAGATAGGCATAGTAGAGCCCTATCCCCGCGCTGATCAGACCCAGATAAGTGAAGCTGATCCCGAGAGCAATTACTACAGAGGATCGGGGATTCACACTTCTTCCTGGCATCACGCTCCGGTCAACTAGTATACTCGCTGTTTATCGTGACGTACTCCTCTGAAAGATCACAGCCCCAGGCTGCCCCCGATGCGCGGCCCAGGTTCAGGCTTATCCTGAAAGCTACCTCTGGCTCACCAAGCCTGGCCCTGGCCAAAGCCGGGTCGAACTCCTGGGGGCAGCCGGATTTCATCAGGCACAAATTGTCCAGATACAGATCGACGCCGGATTCTGCGAACTCGATACCGCTTCTCCCGAGAGCGGCGATGATCCTTCCCCAGTTGGGATCGCACCCGTGCACCGCGGCCTTGACCAGCGCCGACCCGGCTACGGTCCGCGCTCCCAACCGCGCCTGGCCGGGGGACTGCGCCCCGTCCACCGTTACCTGGATAAGCCGGGTCGCCCCTTCGCCATCCCTCGCTATAGACCGCGCAAGATGGATGCAGACATCCTGGAGGGCCCGCTCGAAAGCTCTGGAGAGGGCGTCGCGGCCCTGTATCAGTCTGTTGCCGGCAAGCCCATTGGCCAGAACGATCACCGAGTCGTTGGGGCTCGTATCGCCGTCCACGGTTATCATGTTAAATGAGACCCGAATGGCTCTGCGCAGCGCTTCTCCCAGAAAGGCGGGGTCCACGAGCGCATCGGTCGTCACGAAGCAAAGCAGCGTGGCCAGGTCGGGATGGATCATGCCGGCGCCTTTCGCTATGCCCGCCACAGTGATCAAGGTCTCCTGACGGTTCACCTTTACGGCGACTTCCTTGGTAAAGGTATCAGTAGTTGTTATCGCCCTCGCGAGGTCATGGCCGGCCTCGCGGGAAAGGACGATTCTCCCGAGCCCTTTCCGCACCCTCTCCATGGGGAGAAGGCGTCCGATAACGCCTGTGCTGGCGACCAGGACCTCTTCCGGGTTAAGGCCCAGTTTGCGTGCGGTCATAGCGGCGATTTCCGCCGCGTCGGCGGAGCCCTGCTCGCCCGTGCAGGCATTCGCGCAGCCGCTATTGACTGCTATTGCCCTGGCCCGGCTGTCTTGCAGGTGTTGCCTGCTAAGAAGGACGGGCGCAGCCTTGATCCTGTTCGTGGTGAAAACTCCGGCTGCGGAGCAGGGAGCTTCAGAGTATAGGATGCCCAGGTCATAGACCCCATGCCCCGTCTTCTTGATTCCGGCGAAATGCACGCCCGCAAGGAAACCGCGAGGGTTGGTGATTGTGCCGCCCGGAATCAACTCGCTGTTCATGGGACAAAATATATCACACGGGTGTCGCTTAAGCAATTTCGGGTGGAGGAGGGAAGTGTGGACAGGCAGCCGGTGCGAGGCGTGCTCTCGTGCCGGGGCCGGCTAGCCATTCTGACATCTGAACTGCTGGATGGCCTGACTCACGATCTGAGAGCGCTCGGGTTTCTTGCCGGTCCGCCTGAACTCATTGCTCTGGACTTCGTCGATGGCGAGTATATCCTCGGGATTCAGGTAGAATGTTGCCTTGATGCGCTGGGGTTTGGCCGGTTTGGGTTCGGCCGCCGCCGGTTCTATTTGCTGAACCGCTTCGACCGGCTGGCCCAGTTCAGGAATGACCCTGTCAGTTTTGCGGAAGATGCTGCCGCGCATTCCAAGCGTTCTCTCTTTAGAGTCCATCAACAATCTCCTTGGCCAGGGTTAGATAAGCCTCAGCTCCCTGGATTGTCGGCGCGTATTCGAAGATGGTCATGCCGGCCGCGATAGCCTCCTTGAAGCGCACGCTTTCATGTACCGGCGGTTCAAAGACCCTGACACGGTCCTTGAGCTCCGCCCTGGTGCGGGCCAGGACCTCACGGGCATGAATGGTGCGGGTCAGGCGGGTGGGAAGGATGCCCAGAATGTTCAGAGACGGGTTGAGCTCGATCCGCATATCGTCGATAATATCCAGAAGCAGTCCCACTCCCAGCATGGCGTAGAAATCGCAAACCATCGGTACAAGCACGTGCCCGGCGGCGGAGAGCGAGTTCACCGTGAGAAGCCCGAGGCTGGGAGGACAGTCTATGATGACCGCGTCATAGCCGTTGCCGGCTGACGCCAGAGCGTTCTTGAGCTTGTCCTCGCGCCTGTGACGCGTGAAAAGGGCAGCTTCAAGGTAGGATAGCCTTATATTGCTGGGCGCGAGGTCAAGGTTTGGGCGGAGTCTTAAGACAATATCCGTTAAAGCGCACTTGCCGTCGAGGACCAGGGACAGTTCCTTCTCCAGGGAGCCGGCCGCGATCCCGAAACCCTCCGCAAGATGACCCTGCGGGTCCATGTCGACGAGCAGGACGCGCTTGCCGAGGCTGGCGATGCCTGCCCCTACATTGATCGCGGTCGTGGTCTTGGCAGACCCACCTTTCTGATTAGAGACCGCCAGAATCATGGGCAAGACCTCGCCTGATACTATAATGCCTGAGAGTCAGGCTGTCAAGACAGTCAAGTGGCTGAATATCTGGCTGTCTGGATGTCTGAACGGCTCTCTCCAGTCAGGTATATGGGATGACCCCACACGCTGGATGTAAAGGAGAGTAAACCATCCTTGGCGTTTGGGGCCGTCAAGACAATCCTACAAGAATCAGGAAACGATTTCTGTGACAAAAGTCGCAAGTCAAAGGAATGCCTGAAGATGAGATCCCGGCGCCGCGGGCCGCCGGGCGCTCCAAGAGGAGGGTTTGCGGGAGAAAAGAGAGCCGTGGAAAATCCGCAGGAACGAGAGGATCAAAGCATGCGCTGGTAGACTTCCAGCGTCTGTTTGGCGGCCTGTTCCCAGTTGAATTTGCGCATGGCGGTGCGCCTGCCCTCCGAGCCCAGCCTGCGCCTGAGCTCTCTGTCGTTGACCAGGCGCTTTATAGCCGCTGCAAGGGCGGGGACATTGCCGGGCTCGACCAGCAGCCCGTTGTCGCCGTCAGAAACGAGTTCGGGCAGGGCGCCGGCCTTTGTTGTAATCACCGGAAGCTCGCAGGCCATCGCTTCGGCGGCGGGGAAGCCGAAGCCTTCGAATAGGGACGGCACGACGGCTATCTCGGCCATGGAATAGCGATGGACAAGCTCGGCGGCGCTCAGCCTGCAGGCGAAAGAGACCTGGCCGTCGAGGCCGTACTCTTGCACAAGGGACTGGGCATAGGTAGTCTCAGGAGCCCCCCCGTCAATGACGTGGAGCTTCACTCGAAGCTCATCCTTGATCAGGCTCAGCGCCTGGAGCAGGTGCACAATCCCTTTCTTCCGGTCGTCCGTGTTTCCGACGAAGATCATGCTGTTGGGCTCTTTGTAGGTGCCGTTCCTGTTCTGGAAGAAATCGGTATCCACGCCGTTGTATACCACTGATATGCGATCGCGGGGGACGCCTATGAGCCGTTCGATTTCGCGAGCCGAGCACTCGGACACGGTGATAACCTGGTCTGTCCTCCGCCCGACAAACGACTGCATCGGGACGTAAAACGAGTAAAACCAGAAGCGGCGCAGCCGCTCACGCCTGCTTCGCGCCAGCATGAAGTCCGCTGCACGGTCGATGCCGATAGGATGGTGAATGGTAGCTACAATCGGCAGGTTCAACCGCTTCATCATGGTCAGCCCGTAGCCGAGGCACTGGTTGTCATGGACCACATCGAGGCCTTCCTTACGCACAAGACTTTTTACCTGCTGGTAAGCACGCATGCTGAAGGCGAAGGGCTCGGTGTAGATCCCTGCGTATGTTGCGACATGCTCAAAGACATCGAGTGGACTGAGGGGGCGGCCGAAGTTCTCCGTAGCGCCGTACCGGGACACGATCGTACTGTGGCTCTTGAGTTTATGAAGCCTCACTCCGTCAACTACTTCGGGGTAGGGTGGACCAGAGATCACGTGCACATCATGGCCCATCCGTCGGAACTCGCGGGATAGATAGTAAATGTATATACCCTGGCCGCCGCAGTACATGTTACCGCGATAGGTCA
This sequence comes from Dehalococcoidia bacterium, assembly GCA_014859215.1. Lineage (GTDB taxonomy): Bacteria > Chloroflexota > Dehalococcoidia > SZUA-161 > SZUA-161 > Kmv37. The sequence goes on from JACUUS010000031.1 coordinate 5,552, forward strand.
GCAGGCATATTCTCACTGGATACTACCCAGTGATGATCGAAACGTTACCGAGAGCCACTCAGCCAAGGCAGTCCCTTCCTGCTCACCGGAGACGTGCCGCCAATTATACATTAAGCGGGAGTCGAATTACAAGACCTCGCTGCAAATCCCGTCAGAACACGAATCGATTTAGCTATGAAATAAAGGGCATGGATTTGAATTACGAGTATCGCAACGGATTGAGGTGGGTCTAGAGCGTATCGAGGTAGCTCCGGATGAAGCGCTCGACAGCGGGCGCGGGCTGGTAGACGCCAAAATGGCCTTCGCAGAGGATATCCGCCTTCAGATCGATCAGCTTCTGGAGCGAGTCCCTCGCTGTGACGGGGTCCGCGCCCCACTCCGGGTAATATGGCCCGTGAATATCCTGGCCGAAGAGCACCCGTTCGCCATCGATATCCAGGTAGGCGGCGACACTGCCGGGAGTGTGGCCGGGGACATGGACGACTGTGATTTCCAGGTTTCCCACCGCGACTACTTCTTCCGGCAGATTAATCCGGCGGTCAACCGGACAGGGCGCATAATCTATCCCGTAGGCTTCCGCGGCGACGCCGCGACCCTCCTCGATCGCCGGGGCATCCAGGCAATGAGCGATTATCTTGGCCCCCTTGTCCCTGAATGCGGCAAGGGATCCTATATGATCAATATGCGCGTGGGTCGCCAGCACGGTGGTAACCCTGTCCGGGTCAAAACCTAGAAGCTTCATGCCTGCGACGAGCCTGTCGAAGCTGAGACCGGCCCCTGAGTCTACCAGAAGCAGCTCTCCGGCGTCCACCAGGTAGACCGAGCAGTCGTACGGGTGCGATATCTCGGAGGAGCCTATGATGTAGACGTCTTTCCAGACGCGAGAGGGTTTCACGCCGCTGCCTCTACCAGAGCTGTAAGTAATGGTAACCTCTTTCAGCGCGCCTGTGAAGGGCGTGCAGGAAACCGGGCTCCGGCCTGTCTCAATCGTACCCTGTAAACGAATCCCTTTTTATATGGTCATCAGGTATTTCAAGAGTGCGCAGCTGGTCTGTGAGAGAAGCGACCATTCCGGGAGGGCCGGAGATATAGAACAGGCGGGCGATGTAGTCGGTAATCAGTTCCCGTATAATCTCGCTTGACATAAGTCCGGACTTGCCCATCCAGCCCGGCGGCGACCGGCCTGTGAGCAGGTACTCCAGCCTGATGTTGGGATATGTCCTGGAAATCATGTCCAGCTCGTCGCGGAAGACGATCTCCTCGTAGCTCGGGCTGGAGTACAGTAAGACCACATCGTATATCAGGTGCGAATCGCAAATATACCGCAGCATGCTGCGAAGGGGCGTGATGCCTATGCCGCCGCTCACAAAGGCCAGGCGTCTAGGTTCCGAGGGAAGCGTGAAAGCGCCCATTGGACCCTTCAAGCGGACCCATGCCCCTGGCTGCATCGTGTCCAGCGCGCGGGAGAAATCGCTGCCGGTTATGTGCTTCGTGAACTCTATGTAGCCCTTCTCGGTGGGTGAACTCGAAAACGAAAAGTGGTGGACGGCATCGTTGCCGTCCACCTTGATTGTAAGGAAGAAATACTGGCCTGCCTCATAGGCAAGAGCCTCATTCCAGACCGGGAACCTGAAGGACTTGACGCTCGGCGTCCTCCTAATTATCTCCGAGAGATGCGAATCCAATTGCCACATGCATCCTCCACTTACTGATTTCCGGGTAGGCTGGATCTTATTATGCGCTCGAGCCCCCGTTCAGACAGAAGTGGTGCACGGGCGGTCCGCATCCGAGGGCGTAACCGTTATATACGCCACACCCGGCGCAGACGCAGGGCTTGCCGGGGTCGATGTCCGGGCAGTTCGCCGTTCCGCTGGAGCAGTAAAGGCCCGGGACATTTTCGGGACTGAGGTTCGGAGACTCCGCGATACTGCCCCCCAGCTTCCGCACGCTCTCTTCCACGCACTGGCTTTCCGTCTGCACCGGGCAGATACCGCAAAGGCACTTCATCACATTTTCTCTCGTAAACGGGACTTTGGAACCTGTTACCTGGCTCATCCTTATCACCTCCTCGGGGCTACAATCAACCAGTAGTATGATATTCCCCCTGCGACTGTCCCAGGAATACGTACTCAGGCGTAAAAAGAATCATGGATGGCGCTAATTCCTGGCGCGAATGCACTAACGGATATTGGCCGGCTGCAGCGGGTTACCTTCATACGGATCGCGTGCTATACTTAATTACATGACTAAGAAGAGGCAGGCGATTGGCTGACAGCCTTGAATACAGGTGCGGCGGCCTCCGCTGCTTCCACTGCAAGAAGACCTACTACTACCGCGAACACCGTCCCGCGGGTGAGTCGGAAGCAGAGATCCTGAGATGTCCCGGGTGCAACGAGGAGCTTGTGGAAGTTCCGGTTGACACTTTCATGGACGGCTCCGACGAAATGTTACGCGTTCTCGACATGCTTGACAGCATGTCGGGGGAGGAGGGGGTGGGATAGAAAAGTGAAGGTCAGAAGGAACAAGACATGACAGAGGCAGAAGCATTCCAGGACCTTTATCCCGATCACCTGAGCTGCTGCTACGGGTGCGGGCGTCTCAACGAACATGGCCTGCATATTCGCAGCTACTGGGACGGCGATGAATCTCACTGCTGGTTCACCCCGAAACCCTATCATATGGCGATACCCGGGTACGTATACGGCGGGCTGATCGCGTCCATCATCGATTGTCATTGCACGGGCACCGCTGCCGCTGCGGCTTATCGTAAGCTGGGCCAGCCAGCGGACGCCGACCCGCCGCTGCGATTCCTTACGGGCTCCCTGCACGTAGACTACCTGAAGCCGACCCCGCTGGGAGTGCCGCTGGAGGTGAGGGCGTTCGTCAAGGAGATGAAGGGGCGCAAGATAGTCATTTCGGCAAGGCTCATCGCGGACGGGCACGTATGTGCCCGCGGGGAAGTCGTCTCCATCCAGATGCCCGAGAAGCTGGCTGGCGACCCGCCAGGTCCATAGGCTCGCCGGCGCCTGCCTGGCTCCGGCCTATCCGAATCAGCCTGATGCGGCTCCTGGTCCCTCTTTGTGCGTCAGCTATGATACCAGTCTGAATCTCGATCCCAATCCTGATCTCAGCCCTGCATTACTGTACTTGAGGCAGGACTATCTCTATGGCGGCGCCGAAGTCATAGAACCTGGTGCTACTCCTCATTGAGATTTCGCCCTGTCCCGCGACCATGGAGGGGATCAAGGTATCAATATCCATTTTGCGGACGTAGTCGTCCTCATCTATCCAGACGTTTACATCTATCTTCCAGGCGGCCAGTTCATCTTCTGCAGGAGGCGTCTCCCCGGTCGCCTCGGCGAGAGCCCGAATGTAGGAGCTGGTGTCAATCTCGCCCCGGTATCGTCTGCAAGTGACGCCATCCACATCCTCCTGGTCCAGTTCCTTGATGTCCTTCATATAAGCAAGGAGGGCGATTGCTCCTGCCATGGGCATTTCCACATCTTCCAGAGTCTGGTTGTCCTGTCCAATCTCTTCCTCGCAGGACCGCCAGGACTCGCCTTCCCCTTCCCTGAAATAGCAGCGGTCGCCGTCCTTGACAGCTTCCAGCCACATCTGGTCGCCGATCGTTTTGGAGTAGAACCGGTCGGGTGCGGCCACTTCGGTTGTGAATGAGGCGGACATTACCTCTCCGCTTTCATCAATGATGGTGGAATTGCCGTCGGAACGGTATGACTGTACCTGGCCTGCCTTTGCTATAGCCCGGTCTACGGCGGACTGCTGCTCAGTCCCCTGGCTGCCGCATCCGACCGGGATTGCCAGCAAGAGAATAATCACCAGTGCTAAGCGCAGATAAAGGCCCATCTCCTCCCCCTTTCCTCACTCGCGTGGACTCTCCTGAAGCGCGGCCCCGTCTGCGGGCCGGATAGTATGAATAGAGATACAAGCAACTTTCCTGCGGCTGGCCGTTGGGCGGCGCGCGGAAAATAATGAGGACCTCGTCTAGGACGATATCCCATGATGGAGGTTCCGTCAATACTCCTTAAGTCGGTAATAACCCTGCCGCTTCCTATTGACATCGCTGGCGGAGGGATTATTCTTTCCAGAACAGAGATCAATCTTCGCGGAAGGAGCGCGAATATGGATGCAGGGGCAATCGCTAAACGGCTGAGGCTGCCAAAAGTAGCCCAGCTGGGCTTCGTCGTAGCCGATATGGACAAGGCCATCGCCTGGTATAAGGATACCGCCGGGGTGCGTCCCTGGATGCTCATGGATGAGAGACCCGAACCCTGCCTGGAACGCGGGAAGGAAGTCCACCCTGTGCTCCGGATCGCCCTTGCGTACTCCGGCCCGATGCAGATGGAGCTGATCCAGGTCACTGAGGGGGAGAGCTTCCACCTGGCCCGCGTGAAGGACTCGCCCGGCGGAGTTCACCATTTCGGCTTCCTGGTGGGCGATCTTGAGAGGAGGCTCACCGCATGCCGCGCAATGGGGGTGGACGTGCTGCAAAGGGGAACCATCAGGGATACCGGGATGGTAATCGACTATGCGTACCTTGATACGCTTTCAGAGGCCGGTACTTACTTTGAGCTTATCCGGTGGCGATTCGGCCCCTTGCCCATGCCCGTCAACAGCCTGTCTTTCCGCCTGCTGGCCCGGCTGGGGGGAAGTACAGTGTTCAAAGGGCGGGTTATCGGGTGAGGACGAGATACGCATCAGCATTGCATCCTGATAAGGGATCTCCGCCCGAAGGGGCACTCGGGCGGTGGATTGCGGGCGGACTTGCGTGATATCATAACAGAGGCCGACCGGACCTCTGAATCCGCCCCGGAGCTTTGCGAAGGAGGCATATGCTCGATATGGACAGATACCTGAAGTCTACCGAGATCATTGACTTTGATACCCCGTCCGTGCGCAAGAAAGCCGAAGAGGTCACCAAAGGGCTTCCGAACGACAGGGAGAAGGCCGTAGCTCTCTATTACTTCGTGCGCGATGGGATCAGGCATAATGCGTACGCGGAGCTCTACGATATCAGCCGCTACAAAGCGAGCTCGGTCCTCGAAGCGGGCAATGGAATTTGCCAGCAGAAGTCGGTCCTGCTGACAGCTCTGGCGCGTGCGGCGGGGATTCCGGCCCGTCTCGGGTACGTGGATGTCAACGATTTTCAGCTTTCGGAGACCTTCAAGAAGATGATAGGCGGGGTAAACGTATTCCCGTTTCACGGGTTCGCGGAGCTTTATGTCGAGGGCAAATGGGTGCACGCAAGCCCGGCGTATGATATTAACACCTGCCGCAGGAAGCGTTTCGTGCCTGTTGAGTTCGACGGTGTGAACGACGCCGTCGACTCCCGGTACAACCAGGACGGCGAGCCTCACATCGAGCACCTTCGCTACCACGGCCCGTACGAGGACTTCCCCTGGGAAGAGATTATGAGCTACTACAAGGAGTGGGCCTCCAAACTGGGCCTCGGCTGGGAGGAACTGAAAGGCGCGGGGGAGCAAGTGCGCGAGCAGAAATCATTTGGGAATGAGCCCTGAGTTCCCGGCTGCGAATACATGGAGGATAACGAGAACTGGGCTTCCGACGTGACCATCGGGTACCCGCCGCTCCGGCACATTCTGCGGGACCTGCGTATGTCGGTCGAGTTCCAGGGAGACCGGTGCGTGGGCCGGGTGCCGATTGTCCCCGAGGTATGTACGGACCGGGGCGGCGTACAGGTGGGCGTGCTGGCCACGCTGGTGGATACCGCCGGCGGAGCGCTCGCGATCAGGAATATTTACCCTGACTGGCTGGCGACGGCGAGCCTGTCCGTCTATATGTCGGAGAAAACAGCCTCGGGCACTCTTGTCGCGAACGGCGGCATCGTCCGGGAAGGGCGGAATGTCGTTGTGGTCGAGGTGGATATTCTGGAAGAGAACGCCGCCGGGGATGGGCGACAGACGGGTTCAGCGGTAATGACCCTGGTCAGGCTTCCACGCAGGCAGGATGCGGGCATGATCGCCGAGGAGTCAGCGGGAGGTGTTACCTCCCGTATGCCGGGGACACGGCTCTCAGCTTCTTATCTGGAAATGGTACGAGTGCGGATAGTAGATCCCGCCTCCGGCGCCCTGGAACTGGAGATGCACGAGTACATTCGCAACAGCTTCGGGGTGCTGCATGGAGGGATTGTCGCCCTTCTGGGTGACCAGGCGGGAGAGCAGGCGGCGCGGGCCGTCACGGGAAAGCCGCTTACGACTCGGGACCTGACGGTGCACTATCTTTCCCAGGGCAAGGTCGGGCCTTTCCGTACAAGGGCCAGGGTCCTCAGAGCCACGCCGGACACGGTGCTTTCACGGGTGGAGGCTGTCGATGCCGGCGCCGGAGACCGGCTGGTCTGCGTCGCCATGAACACGGCTGCACTGGAATGACCGGGTGATAACCGTCGAAGCCACTGAGGGAAGATATTTGCCGGGCGGATGAAGACTGTAATAGAGGTCAAGGACCTTCGTAAGACGTACGGGACGCTGGTCGCGGTAGACGGCGTCTCCTTCCAGGTAAGCGAAGGGGAGATTTTCGGTCTTCTGGGCCCTAACGGGGCGGGCAAGACCACTGCGGTAGAGTGCCTGGAGGGACTTCGCCGTCCTGATTCAGGCCTGATCCAGGTGCTGGGGCTGGACCCTCAGAGCGAAGGAAAAGCCCTCCGCCGGCGCATAGGCTCCCAGCTTCAGGAATCGGCTCTGCCCGACCGAATCAGGGTATGGGAAGCCCTCGACCTCTTCGCTTCCCTTGCGCCGGGAGCCGCCGACTGGCGCGGGCTCATGCAGCAGTGGGGCCTGGCTGACAAGCGCAAGTCTTCCTTCTCCAGCCTCTCCGGCGGCCAGCGCCAGAGGCTTTTCGTGGCCCTCGCCCTCGTCAACAATCCGGAGGTGGTCTTCCTCGATGAAATGACCGCGGGGCTGGACCCGGCGGCACGTCGGACGGCCTGGGACCTGATCCGGGCCATACGCGAACGGGGGACCACCGTCGTACTGGTCACGCATTTCATGGATGAAGCGGAGAACCTCTGCGACCGCCTGGCGATCATGGACCGGGGCAGGATAGCTGCTGCGGGCACGCCGCAGGGCCTGATAACTACCTATGCCAGCGAGGTGAGGGTTGTGTTTACCGCCGGCGCGGACGATATATCCTTTCTTGAGCGGATTCCGAATGTGAAAACGGTTGCCAGGCACGGGCCGCGAGTGGAGGTAAGCGGAAGCGGCCCGGTGCTGGCCCTGGTGGCGCATTCGCTTGTGGAGCACGGCATCACTCCATTGGACCTGAGGATGGAGCAGCCGTCGCTCGAAGATGTTTTCCTGCGAATTACCGATCATCCAATCACCGAGTAGAAGCTTTCCATGCGCATGTTGACGAAACTGGCCCTGGTGGAGCTCAAGCTTTTTGTGAGAGACCCCGTGACAATGGTCTTCACTTTCGCCCTGCCCCTGATATTCCTTGTTGTCATGGGTGGGGTATTCGGGAATACTCCGGACCCTGAGGGGGAGGTGTTCAAGGGAGTCGGGCCGTTGAACTACTATACCCCGGCCTATATCGGCCTGGTCATAGCATCCATCGCGGTGGTGGGGCTTCCGGTACACCTGACTGCTTACCGCGAGCAGGGGGTACTCCGCCGGCTGCGCGCGTCTCCGCTGCCCCTCTGGAGCATATTCGGCTCCCAGCTGGCAGTGAGCCTGGTCATCGCAATAGTAGGGGGGTGCCTGATTACCCTGGCGGCCGTGCTGGCCTATGATGCCGCCCTTCCTGTTTCTCCGGCCCTGGTGATCGCCGCGTTTTTCGCAAGCGTACTCAGTTTCATAGCCATCGGGATGCTGCTGGGATCTGTATTGCCGACCACACGGGCCGCGCAGGGGCTGGGCCTGGTCCTGTTCTTTGTCATGCTGATACTGGGCGGCGCCGGACCCCCCAGAGAGGTGATGACCGAGGCTATGCGGTGGATCGGCGATTTCACGCCTGTACGCTACGTGATCGACCTCATCCAGGACCCGTGGCTGGGCTTCGGCTGGGCGATGAGAAGCTTCGCGGTCACCATGGGATTCATGGTCGCGGCCGCATTGCTCGCGCTCAGGTTTTTCCGCTGGGAATAAACCCGCCCTTGCGGAAGACTACTTCGGGGAGGACTGTTTCGCTATCATGACCGTGCAGTGGGCGACGGCCAGGAGTGACTCTCAATCGGACAGCGCCGGCTCCTTTGTCATCCGCCGGGAGGCATTCTGATTTCCTGTTCCTCGGGCGGAACAACGAGGTCGCCCATGACCCACTCGTCACCCAGCTCAGCCCGCCACTGGAGCATTTCCCGCCGAAACGTGTCGTAGTCTTTCTGTATGATATCGTACGCCCTGAGATTCTCCAGGGCGACGGCGCCCAGGTTGGCGATTGTCTCCACGAAGTGTATGTCGTCCTCAGTGAAACGGTACGGTTCCGCGGTGTAAACCCTCATTACCCCTATGATTTCCCCTCTGAGCCTCACGGGAACCGACAAAATGGACGCAATCCCTTCCTGTTTAGCCTGCTCTCGGTACAGGACGCGTTCATCCGTGCTTGCTTCCAGGATGGCCACCGGCTTCCCCTCCAGTACCTCCGAGATCACCTTTCCGACCCGTACCGGCCCTTTCCGCAGGTACCAGCTACTCAGTCCATAGGCGGCCGTATGCAGCAATGCCTCCCTGTCCGGTGTGAGGAGCATCAGGGAGCAGGCTTTGTGTCCTGTGGTCTTCGCCACGTATTCAACAATGGCCCTGAGCAAGGCCCTGGGATCGCGCTGCGAGTTTAGAATCGCTGCGACTTCGTACAGGCTCTGGTAATAGTCTCTCTCCATTTTTTTCATGTCACGCCTCCTGTAGTTATTCACTCCTTCGCAACAGGCACTTATTCAACAGCAACTCGACGACTGCCCGGCTGCCGGAGTCTTGAGGGCTCAACCAGATGATCTAATCACCTGTCTGCAAGAGGTCGGTCAACCAGCCTGCGATCATCTGCGGGCCTTGCTTGCCGTACTGTTAAGGCCGATGTCCCTTCAACTATTCTCACCCGCTTCTGCAACTAATATACATTGCAGCTCCCGACGGAAGTCAAACGTTTTCCAGTGTACCCGGTAGATTGATGGTTCAGTTGGTGGCCCTTCGTGAACGAGAATTACCACCCTGACGCTACTTTTCTCAACTCGGCTAACGTCTTCTCGGTAATGCGCTTAGAGGACTGCTAACTGTCTCAGGATTGAAAGCGCATAGTAGGTATACTCCAGAGTGGCGATACCCATAATTGTCGCCCGGGAAAAGCCGCCGTTCGACCTCTGACACATCATGACAAACCTCGCGACCTTATCCGGCACGTTCGTTTTTTCACCGAGGTTGGCCAGGCCCAGGACCAGCCAGTACAGGTCTTCAATGAACTGGACCTGCCAGTTTTCCTCTCTTTTCCGGAGGTAACCCCTGGCAGTAGTGAGCTTCCCCGTGTCCTCTCCAAGCAGCTTGTGAATCTCCGTGGCGCAGAAAGTCGATGCCAGAGTTGAATACCCTCTTGCTCCATAACCCCCGTCAGGCCTCAGGAAACTCGAAGTGAAGCGCGCCACCCTCTCCGTGTCGAAGTCAGCCCCGACAATTTGGAGAGCTCTGATCGCTCGGCAGGTGTCCTGCAATTCTGAAGGAACCTCCAGGTCGATGTCTCGATAAGCACCGAAGCCTCCGGCCTCATTCTGGAGAGACATTATTCGCGGCCGGGCATAGTCCCTGAACTCATCGGTCATCCGGCCGAGCTCATTCAGGACCTCCGCAGCCAGAAAGATACCGGTTATTCCGCCAAGTCTGTCTTCCTTAACGCCGTTGAGAAAGAAGTCAGCTGTGGTCTCGGGGCGGCCAGGCTTCGCTCCCAGAATGGAGAGGCTCTTCACGGCGAAGCAGGTGTCCAGGCCGCTGGATGGTGGAACACGGGCGAAGAAATAGCCGCCGTCCTCGAGATGGCGGCTCTCGATATAGCGAGCCACTTCCTGACGGAAGCGCGGACCCAGCCTGAAGGAGGGCTTGTATCCGCCCCGCAAATCCGGATACAAAGGGGAACCGTCCATAAGCTCACCACCAGGCATTGAAAAAGCCTCCACCAGCATCGCTAGTAGAGGCTATCATCCCTTGCGGGCGGTTCGGGCCAATCCCCGGGCGAGCTTCATCGCCTGCGCCAATCTTATCACAAGCAGCCCATCATTTACAGACCATACACTGATGCCCGAGCCCCGGCTGTTCAACCGGTATTCCCGCCTTCTCCAGTTCCAGATGAAACGATGCGTCGATTGCAGGCGCGAAAGCGGCAATCCGGACCGACCGGCCGCCGTAGACATCCAACCAGACTGACGTGATATGATAATTCTCAACAGCATGGATGCTTCCGTAACAAGCGGCCCGACTCTAAGCCCAGTGAGAGGGGGTACACTGAATATGAAGATAACTGTGATTTATGACTCGCTTCATGGCAACACGGAGAAAATAGCCGTGGCGATTGTCGGCGCGCTGGGGCTGCCGGACGATGTTCGCGCGCTTCGCGCCGGCGACGCAGGTGCGAAAGACCTGCAGGAGGCGGACCTGGCTGTCGTGGGATCTCCCACGCATGGTTTCAGGGCCACAGAAGCTGTACAGGCCCTCATCAGGAGCATTCCCGGAAACGGGCTCGAGGGCGTCAGGGTGGCGGCTTTCGACACCAGGATACCGGAAAAAGAGGTTGGAAGGGGGCTCCGCGTACTCATGAAAGTGGGCGGCTACGCAGCCGGGCGCATCGCCGACGCGCTGGAGAAGAAGGGCGGCATCCCGGCAGTACCCGCGGAGGGCTTTCTGGTATCGGGACGGGAAGGCCCGCTGGTAGAGGGGGAACTCGAAAGGGCCGCCGGCTGGGTAAAGAGCATTCTTGAAGCCTTTAGCGCAGGACGCTGAATCCAGCCGCCGGCCTGAATCTCACCCATGTCCCCGGTTTAGTCTGTTACCGGTGTGCCCGGATTACCCTGGACCACCGCGGCGGTAGGGGGACCAAGGGTGAGGGTCCTAAGGGAATATGTCTTTGCGAGCCCCTCCAAGTAGAGTGACCTCCTACTCTATGACACAAATGAACCGGG
>JACUUS010000234.1 GCA_014859215.1 Dehalococcoidia bacterium
AAGCACCGAGTAGAAATATTGTGGAAAGAGCGAAACGGCTTGCTGACCGGGCACGTTTAGCGATGTTCGATGTCGATGCCTTCCCTGGCATAGACGGAGAAATAATGATTGGCGTGTACTATAAGAGAGATTATCTTGAATTCATTATTGAGCAAGATGGGCTGGTAACCTTTAGCCATGAGGTTGGGGAAAGGGAAGTTGCGTCTGAAGATGGCCTACATCTGAATGATGCCATCAAGAAATTGGGGCAATTTAGTGAGGATGTATGGAACTTGTCAGAGTTGTCCACGGCAAGCACTTTGATCGGAGAAGACGAGAATTCAAGAGCTTGGCATTTAGAAATTCTAGTAGCGGAGGCATCTCAGTTATTTCAACAGCATGTGTTGCCAGGACTGGGAACTCAATCTGCAAGCATATTGAAATCTTCTACAGGAGAATATCTTCAGTACCAGCCATCTTCTGGATCTTCTGCTTGGAGGAATTACCCGGCAAGTGCAGTTTCAAAGCGTACAAGAGTGATACCGGAGATGAGTGTCACGGAGATATCAAGAATTTGACGAACGGTGAGGCGAAGTCTTTTCTTAAGAGCAGAATAATCAGTGATTTTAGAATTTGTGATTGTGAAACAGATCGGAACTTGACATTAAGCGACCTAATTGCTTTTGCCGAACATGAGTAGGACAGGCATATTGCAGGAATGACTTCAGAGTCCCGCTAGGATCGGTCGAGAACCGTATCGTGTTCGAGACGCATCCCTCGGCATCGGGAGAACAGCAAGTGACTGCTTCCCCACCGCCATAGTCTATGCGAATCAGACATCCCGTGTTTGTCCACTGGTAGCTTCGACCTGTCGCTCAGGCTGAGTTCGTTTGACTTCTTCCCTGCTGAAAAAGATTCGGCAACGCTGAAAAGGACCTCTTTTGCCTTCATCCGTTCCAAATAGACTGGACACGCCGGACATACCCTTCAAAACTCCACCGCCTCGCCTGCCGGCGCAGGGTAACTAGCCTCACAGATTTCACCATTTGTAATGTATTCTTCAGCATTTCGTAATGTTTTCTTAATGTCCGGTACGATTCCGTAAGCCTTTCTTTATACAGATCTGGTATTGTCATCATGGATGGCAGGTGAAGCTCGGGATTCGAGAAAACCGCCAGGGGTTTTGCGGGATAGTCAGATAACCAGGAACGTTGCAACGGAAAGGAGGAAGCAGGTGACGACAACGACAACAACAAGGGAAGAGGTGGTCAACGTGGTCCAGAACGCAAGGATCGCGCACAATGCCGAACTGCTGGGCAGGTTCAGGATGCCGATCGGTGATTGCGTGAACGAGAAAGAGGAGATAGCGAGTCAGCTGGCGCTGGAAGCATTCCTGTTGTTCAAGGAGCTTCAGGAAGGAACTGCGTGAAGGCTTCCCCCATTTGACCGGCGGCAACTACTCTCGTCGCCTTGAGCGCGCATCGCGCTGCTCAGTGGCGATGGGGTCCCCACGGCAGAGGTCAAGGTTGTAGAACGGACGCTTCGAGACACCGCAGTCACAGGCCGCATACTCAAGCCCTCTATTGACTGGATAGCAGATAACCAACACCGGGTCTTGTCACGACAAACTCGGGATTGCTCGGGTCTCTTTCGATCTTCTCCCGCAACCTGCGGATATGTACTCTCAGAGTCTCCGCGGCAGCAGGGTAATCATCACCCCACACCGCTTCGGCTATACTGGAATGAGTAACGACATGTCCGGCGTTTCTCATCAAGTGGCCAAGTATCTTGCTTTCAGTAACGGTGAGATCAATCTTCTTGTTATCGCGAATCAGCTGGCCGGTAGTGCTGTTCAGGTGCAGGGGGCCGCTGGCCAGCTCTTCCTGTTCAGTCTGCCCCGGTCTTCGTGTTTGCGCCTTTATGCGCGCGACGAGCTCCATCTGTCGAAAAGGCTTGATAATATAGTCATCGGCTCCCCATTCAAGCCCCTTGATGATATCAGCTTCTTCAGCTCTTACAGTTACTATGATTATCGGGACATCAGAGAACCGGCGTATTTCACGGAGCACATCGAATCCACTGGTGTCGGGAAGCCCGAGGTCAAGGACCACCACATCGGGTTGCTCGCTTGCAACCAGTTCCACCCCCTTTTTCCCGTAACGCGTCGATATTATTTCTGCCTCACGCCAGCGGATCTGGAAAGCTAAAGAAACAGCCTCAACGATCTGTTCGTCGTCTTCAATTATCAGCAGTTTCCGTTTCATTCGCTTGCCTCTTATGAATATTCGACTGCGTCTGGTCCGGGAGTTCGAAAGGTAAAGAAAAGGAGAAGGTCGAACCTTTGCCTGACTGGCTCTCGACCCATATCTTGCCGCCATGGAGTTCAACGAGTTTCTTGCAGAGTGCCAGCCCGAGTCCCAGTCCGCTAAGGCGCTCCCGGTCGGCTATGCGCCTCTGATAAGGCTCGAAGATCCTTCGCTGCCCTTTCCTGGATATGCCTGTGCCTGTGTCCTTCACCTTTACCAGGAAGGTATTCCCCTCTACTCTGGCCGAGAGTGTTATTGTTCCGCCTTCCGGAGTGAATTTTGACGCGTTAACCAGCAGATTCAGTATCACCTGGTGTAGACGCTCGCCGTCCGCCCGTATTTCGGGCAGATTGTCCGCGATGTCGATAACCAGGAGCTGATGATACTTGTCAAACAGAGCCCCCATGAGCCTTCCGCGAAACGTCCTTCCGCATAGGGAAAACGGGTAATGAAAAGGGGC
>JACUUS010000235.1 GCA_014859215.1 Dehalococcoidia bacterium
AGCGGAAATCCTTAAGGACGCGTGAAAGGGGTCTCCTGACCCCTTCGCCGGGATGCGGGTCGTGGTCGCCGTGAATCGCGACAGCAGGGCACTTTATCTTTTCTCCCAGCCGCAGCAGCTTTCCGCTGCGCCTGAGCTTCGCTGCCTGCTCCCAGACCCGTTTGTATATATCGTGCCGGTATTCGACTATCTCGCTGTCGCAGGGCAATGCGTCGTAAGAGTCAGCCGCGGCCAGCAGCTCACCCAGCCGCGCCATGAGCGTGTTCTTGTCGGGGTGGCCCGGGTCCTCCAGTCTTTGCAGCAGGGAAAGCGCGTCCTCCCTTTGATCGTGGGAAAGCCGGTTCAGGCGGGTGCTCATGATGCCCGCCGCATACTCCTCTTCGAAGGGCGGGCTTCCTACGAGGACCAGCTTCCTGACCACTGAAGGGTGCCTTGCGGCGAGGATAAAGCTCAGCATCGCGCCCCAGGAGAAGCCGATAAGGGTGACGGGAAGGTCTCCCTTTGCTTCCAGTACGTCCTTGAGCTCTGTTACCTGCCCGTCGAGCGTGGAGGCTGTTTGAAGCGGCTCCAGGACACCCCTGGTTGAAGAGAGTCTGCGCGCGACCGGCGCCATCTCTCCGGCGGCGCCCGGCCCGCCGTGGATGACGGCTGCGCTGAGGGGACTTCTCCCGTAAATCCGCAGGTCCGGCATCATAGATGAGAGTGTAATCCTTTTTCGACCCCGGGCAAAGACGGCCTTACCCCGGATCCGCCGGTATGCCTGCGCATAAGAAGGCTGCTCTTTCCTCCGTGGAGAGGGGAGCAGCCTCGTGCCTTTTCCAGGCGAGGAAAACATGAAGAAGATTGGCCGGAGAGAGAAGGTGATCTGTATCCCTTCTCCGGAGCCGGGGCGGGCTCGCTCGAGTGTTACCTGAGCTTGCCGAACTCTTCTTCGACCTCGTTGGCCCGGTTGTACTGCCGGTCCGGCAGCTGGTTCATAATACTGATTACTTTCTCCGGGGCCCCGTTGGTCTTTGCCTGCTGAAGGAGCTGCTGTTTGCCGGCCGGGAAGTCAATTCCCTTCATATATACCGCCAATTGGGCGGCGCTGACTTTCTCACTCATAAGCAACCTCCTCTCCTTATTTGGCTCGTCTCCTGCTATTGTCTTCTTCAGTCTTCAGGTCTGTGTATCCGTCGTCATACCTAAATATGGCTTTATGTCTACCTATAGTCTGATCGAACTTACTGATGTTGAGAGGTTGCCTGTGAGCGCTGGAAGGGCAGACTGGCCCGGCCCCGGCGAGCCGCAGCAACCTGCTTCAGTCTCCCGAACTCTTCCTCGACCTCACTGGCCCGGTCGTACTGCCGTTCGGGCAGCCGCTTCATGTGGTCCAAAACATCGGGGCGCCCCGTTGGATCGGGCATGCTCGATAAGCTCTGTGTTTCAGGAGCACCTGTTGAGGTAGAAGCCAGCAGCGGGGACATTGGAATCCTTGGAGGCGCTTGATGCCCGTTATTTCAGGCAGACAGTTAGAAGGCGAAGTTCTAACTCGCAAGCGGCGTGGTGAGGTCGTTCAGCTCCTAGCGACTGGAGCATCAAGGTGCGTCTTGCGGGCTCCAGTGTACCAGGACCTCTGGATGGTGCCCCACGAAGTGCAAAACTGCTTGCTCTCTCCGCACTTCTTGCATACACCGAAATTCGTGGCATTGATCAGCCAGTGATGAATGCAGTCCTTGAGATCGCCATCGAATTGACCCTGTTCATTGTCCATCCGGAAAACCTCCCATACAGAATAGGAAGAATCCTGCCAGGACCTTGACCTGTTGCCTGCCTTTGCCAGGGCAGCTTCAAGGCCCCATATCAAGACTCTGCAACATTTGCAGCTGCTATGTGGCGGCCGCCATAATCCGCTGCGCGAGGCGCTGGTCAAATCGGCTTGTGAACCGTAGAAGATAAGGACTTGGTGTGATAAGAATGAGTAACTAAGGAGGAGGGGGCACCATTCCCAACTGCCCGTTCTCCCCGGCCTATAACCGGATTCGATAGAGCGGAAGCTGACTGCTTCCCCTGCTCTCTACCGCCTGGTTTTTGAGTAACAGTCGGAGCAGTACACCGGCCGCCCCTCTCGGGGCTCGAAGGGTACCTGGGTGTTTGTGCCGCAAGAAGCGCACACAGCCGGATGCATTTCCCGCTGCTGTCTGTAGCCTCCGCTTCCGTTGCCATACCCATTACCGCCGCGCTGTTGTTTTCTGGCTGACCGGCAGTCAGGACAACGCGCGGGATCATGAGTGAAGTTCTTGGAAGCGAAAAACTCCTGTTCGGAAGCGCTGAATGTGAAACTCGCGCTGCAATCCGAGCAAGTTAGAGTCTTGTCCGCATAGCTCATGGATGACCTCCTTTTTACTATCATGACCTGAAGAGAGTCTGATCATCCATGGCCTGGAGAATGCCTGTGTTATAGAACAGGTCGGGGAAAAGCAAACTTTGAACAGGTGCTTATGTCAATTATGACACGGCGTTTTGATTTGTCAAGCTCACGAGTGTTTCAGAGATTGAGGATTAAGAATTGAGAATTGAGATTCAGATTGAGATTAAGAACTGAGATTGAGATTCAGATTCAGATTGAGAATTGAGTCTGAGATAAGACTCAGACTCAGACCAGGATTGAGGCGAATACGTGCACGTCATGGCGAGCCACGACTGTCGGGGCGCGGCAATCTCCCGGTCATTCACACACAGGCGCCGGTCGGTTGTTCCC
>JACUUS010000236.1 GCA_014859215.1 Dehalococcoidia bacterium
CTCATTTCGGTCAACGAGGTGGGGGGAGAGCCCGTACCCATGCATGATCCGCTAGAAACCTTCCACCGCTACAATACCTGCCAGCGTGAACACCGGCCTTATTCCCTGAAGGCGACGTCCACACATGACACGAAACGGGGCGAAGATGTGCGGGCCAGGATCAACGTCTTGTCTGAAATCCCCGATAGTTGGCAGGCGCGCCTGAGCCGGTGGATGGGGTGGAATGGGAGAAGAAAAAAACTCTGGGGAAACGAATCCGTTCCCGATTCGGATATGGAAATGCTGATTTACCAGTCCATGCTGGGAGCATGGCCGTTTTTCTCTTCCGAACTACCCGAATTCAAGGATCGTTTCAAGGCTTACGTGATCAAGGCAGCAAGGGAGGCCAAAGCATATACAGGCTGGCTGTCGATCAACCAGGAGTACGAGGAAGCCCTTCTCAATTTCACAGGCGCCATTCTCGATTTGCCAGCCGCTGACAGATTCATGCGGGACTTCCTGAGTCTCCAGAAAGAGATAGCTTACTACGGCGTTTTCAACTCTCTTTCCCAGGTGGTACTCAAGGTCGCCTCGCCCGGCGTGGTGGACCTCTACCGTGGGACCGAGCTCTGGGACTTGAGCCTCGTAGACCCGGATAACCGGAGGCCAGTGGACTTCGATCTTCGCCGTAGCATGATGGATGAGATGGACGGGGAAATCGATGCTGCTACCTTAAGAGAGCTTATGCTGGCGCCGGAGGACGGCCGGATCAAGCTCTACGCGGTCACGAAGGCGTTGAAGACGCGGATGGAGTATCCGGATCTGTTCCTGAATGGAGACTACCTTCCCCTGGATGCTTCAGGAGAATGCCGGGGACATATCGCAGCTTTTGCCCGCCGTTTCGAGGGATGGTGGGCTCTGGCGGTAGTACCCAGGCTCCTGACCCGTCTGATCGAACGCGGCTCTCTCCCTGTCGGCGAGCGCCCCTGGGCCGGGACCGGCCTCGAACTCCCTCCGGATGCTCCCCGCTGCTGGCACAACGTGTTTACGGGGGATTCGATCGAGAGAGATGAATGCGTCCGTCTGCCGCTTTCGTCCGTGTTCCGGTCATTCCCTGTAGCGCTGCTGCTTGGCCAGAAAAACCGGAGGCACAAAGGGCAGGGAGAATATGGTCGCTTTCAACCCTCATCCCAACCTTCTCCCGTCTCGGCAGAAGGAGAAGCCGAGATACGCTCGCTTTCAACTGCAACCTTCTTTCGGTCTCGGGAGAAGGACAAACCAGCGTTTGGTCGCTTTCAGCTCCGACCTTCTTTCGCCCCCGCGAGAAGGAGAAGCGAGTGTACGGATCTACCGGGCTAGGACCTGCCTCTTATCCAGTCCCAGGCTTCCCACAGGCCTTTCACGCAAAGGTCAGGCTTTACGTCAGTTTCCCGAAAAAGCACCCTTGCGCCCCTGTCCACCAGGATAGTCGCCAGCCCGGCTTCCTTTGCGCCCCTGACGTCTCTCTGCGCATCATCGCCTATGTAAACCGCGTACCCAGGCTCCACCCGCAATAGACTGCATGCTATCAGGTGGAGCCTCGGATCAGGCTTTCTGAAACCGTACTGTGTGGATAGTACGACGTGCTCAAAGAATCTATGCAGACCAAGCATCCTGCACTCTTCCGGCGTGAATACCTTCTGAGCATCGGATACCATAGCGAGCGGGTACCCGTGCGCTTTCATTTCCCTGAGGACATGGACGACGTCGGGGAAAAGCTGGAGGCGCTCACGGCTGAGCAATCTAAACAGCCTGCAGCAAGATTCCGTCAGGAACCGGTCAAAGCGTCCCTCCTTCCTGAGAATATTTCCGAAGACAACTTCCAGGTCCACATCCGGACAAAGCTCGTCCCTGTTTTTCAGAAAGCGTTCACGTTCCCGCTGCAGGCCCGATTTAAGGCTTTCCTCATCGATACTGATCCCATAGTATTGAAGGTAGGCGGAGAGGAACCGGTAGATTTCAGGCTTGCTTTCATCCGTCCTGACATCAATGAGCGTGCCGTAGCAGTCGAATATCACCGCCCCTACTTGAGGCATAGTCCCGCCTCTACAAGAAGTCTGCGCCTGTATGCTTCGCCAAGCCATTCATTTCTGGCTATCCGGGCGAGCCCCAGGCCCATGAAGAGCGGAGTCCTGCGTGTAATATCAGCGAAACGGCCGCCGTACGGCAGGCCGGCCGCATACTCCCTCAGGAAATGACCGATATAGGGCTCCGCCCCCCAGGGATCGCCGGTGCGCCAGAGGAAATGGTGCTTGAGCTCCGCCGCAATGAATCCCAGGTCCCAGCACCTGTCCGCCATTCGCATTTTATCCAGGTCTATGCCTGTAACCTGCCGGCCAGAGAACAGGAAGTTGGTCGGGGTCGCGTCCCGGTGTACC
Source organism: Dehalococcoidia bacterium (assembly GCA_014859215.1). Classification (GTDB taxonomy): domain Bacteria; phylum Chloroflexota; class Dehalococcoidia; order SZUA-161; family SZUA-161; genus Kmv37. The sequence continues at coordinate 2,397 of JACUUS010000236.1, forward strand.
AGGACCTCGCAATCAGACATCAGCTCAGGCTTCGCCCACCATTTGTCGGCTTCCTCCTGTATCGCGCCGGCTTCAGCTCCGAACACAGTACGCTCCCTGAAAAGGGCGAGCATGTGAGCCAGATAGCCCGCCGGATAATCGAAAGAAGTCGAAGTACGGGACAGAGTCCTGGCATGAAGCAGGGAGAAGAAGCGCGCCAGCAGGCCCAGCTTTTCAATAAGACGGCTCTGCTGCTGTTCATGGACCGCTGCGGCTATATAGTGGTCCAGCGTCTTGCCCCGAGCTTGCTCCGTAACAAGGAGAGCGGAAAGCTCCTTCTTCTTGCCCAGGG
>JACUUS010000237.1 GCA_014859215.1 Dehalococcoidia bacterium
AATCTCAATCTTAATTCTCAATCCTGCCAAAAATGGAACTATTTATCGAGCTGATGCGGGGAGGGCTGACGGCCCTCCGTGAATACCTCTCCGCCCACGTACTGACCTGCCTGGTGCCGGCCTTCTTCATCGCCGGGGCCATCGCGGTGTTCGTGTCGCAGGGCGCGATTCTCAGGTATTTCGGCCCGCAGGCAAAGAAGGCGGTATCGTACGGGGTGGCCTCGATATCGGGCGCGGTCCTTTCCGTATGCTCCTGCACGGTGCTTCCCATGTTCGGCGGCATCTACAAGCGGGGCGCGGGACTGGGCCCGGCCATCGCTTTCCTATACTCGGGACCTGCCATCAACGTGCTGGCGATCGTCCTCACGGCAAGGCTGCTGGGATTCGACCTCGGCCTCGCCCGCGCTATAGGCGCTGTGGCCTTCGCCGGCGGGATCGGCCTGGTGATGGCACTGGCGTTCCGCAAGGAGGAGCGCGCCAGGGACGCGAAGGCCTTCGCCCTGCTCGATTCGGACCCGCCCGGCAGAAGCGGGTGGCAGCAGCTCCTGTTCTTCGGCTCACTCCTGGGCATCCTGCTCACGGCTGCCGCGGGGCTCTGGATACCGATGGGCCTGCTGCTGGCCCTGCTCGCGGTCATTCTCTGGCGATGGTTCGAGAAAGGGGAGATGGAGCTGTGGATGAGAGAGACCCTTCACTTCGTGCGCCTGATAGCGCCCTGGCTGCTGGTGGGGGTGTTCGCAGCAGGCATGCTCACCGTAGCGGTCCCGTCGTCAGTGGTCACCGCCTGGGTGGGTACCAATTCCCTGCTGGGGAATTTCATGGCCTCGCTGGTGGGCTCGGTGATGTACTTCGCCACGCTCACGGAGGTCCCCATAGTGAGGGCGTTCACGGACCTGGGCATGGACAGCGGCCCGGCGCTGGCGCTCCTGCTGGCCGGTCCGGCTCTGTCCCTCCCCAACATGCTGGTCATCCGCAGCATCATGGGGACCAGGAAGACGCTTCTGTATATCGGGCTGGTTGTCGTCATGGCCACTTTCACCGGATTCGTTTTCGGTCTCATAGCATAGTCAGACAGGAGGTAAGAGATGAGAATAAAGATACTGGGAACCGGCTGCGCGAGATGCCACCAGGTCCAGAAATCGGTGACCGAGGTCGTAAGGGAGCTGGGCGTTGACGCCACCATCGAGGAAGTCAAGGACATGAAGGCGATCATGGAGTACCCGATCCTGAGCACGCCCGGTCTGGTCATCGACGACGAGCTTGTCTCCTCGGGGAAGATTCCGGGCAAGGCCGAGATTACGCGGTACATCATGAACGCGATGGCGAAGGAGGCGGGAGATTGAGATTGAGAACTGAGATTGAGGATTAGACGTCATGGCGCAGGATAAGGGCATCGGAGCGGCATGAAGACCGTGCTGTTTGTGTGCGTGCATAACTCGGGCCGAAGCCAGATGGCCGAGGCGTTCTTCAATCACTACGCCGGGGGAAAGGCGAGGGCGATATCCGCAGGGACCAGTCCGGCCAACGCAGTTAACCCGACAGTGGTCGAGGCCATGCGCGAGGCCGGAATAGATATCAGCGGGAATAAGCCCAAACTGCTCACGCCCGACTTAATGGACCGGGCGGACATGGTGATAACCATGGGCTGCGGCCCCGAGGCGGCATGCCCCGCGACATGGGTGGAAACCGAAGACTGGGCGCTGGAGGACCCCGCCGGGCAGCCGCTGGAGAAGGTCAGGGAGATAAGGGACGAGGTAAGGCTGAGGGTGCTCAAGCTGATCGAGGAGACTGGTGAGTTTAAACCCACCCTGCTTATTTGACCTGAGCCGGGAAAGAAGGAGGAGAAGCCATGATTGAAAGACGCATCTTTGAAGGGACCGGCGTCCATGACTGCGACTGCATGTCGGACTGTAATCTCGAATACATCTCAGTGGACAACTGGGTGCAGCGTCCGGACGATGTGAAAGGGCAGACCCTGGACATCGGCAAGATGGTCCCGGCAAGGCTCAAGGTAAACCAGGCGTCATGCGGGAAATGGGGGAGGGAGAATTTCGTCGGCGATCTCTCGCGCTGTCCTTATCCCCACCAGGGCGATGTCGGGGTGTGCCATCCCCCGAGATTCAGGTTCCGAGTCACGGTGGAGATAGAAGACGCGTGCGACTGAGCCCGGCAGGAGGCCTCTCATTATGAAAAGGGCTGTGGTCCTGTTCTCAGCGATGAGGAGTTGCTGGAGCTCCAGCGCATCCTGCTTGATGAGGACAGGGAAAGGGCTTTGCGCTTCGTCAGAAAACACTTCGCGCAGAGGGTCAAGGCGGCGCTGGAAGGGGCGGGGCACTGCAAGCCGTACTTCGAGGTCTTCGGCCACGGGACCGGAGAGGGCGCTCCTGACACGCAGGACTAATAACAAGGAGGGCGACTATGGGAAATTCAGGCGGTACAAAGCGACCGGTCGAGATTACCTACTGCGTCGAGTGAGGGTTCCTTGAAGCAGCCTCCAGTCTGGGGGCCGCGATCAGGGAGAGGTTCGGCTTCACCATAGATCTTGTGGAAGGGCACGGCGGCATCTTCGAGGTCGCCATCGAGGGAACAATGCTCTACACGAACCGGAGTGCCTGCGGTGCAATCCCCACAAATGAAGTGGTGCTGCAGATCATTGAGGGGTTCACCAGAACCGGGCAGGTGGCAGAGAAGGAGC
>JACUUS010000294.1 GCA_014859215.1 Dehalococcoidia bacterium
GGCAGGGTGCGTAGAGCATGTCATTCTCACGAAAGCTCGCTGGCTCCGTTCAGACGCTGGCGTAAACCGTGTTTTCATACTTGGTGGTGCTGGTTGGCCAGCATGAGGGTTTGCGAGCGCGGCGCGGCAATCTCCTGGTCATCAACACACCTACCTTCGTATCGACTGATATCGCTCGTACCGGCAAGATTGCTCGTCGGTCCCTCCGCTCCGCTCGGCACAAGCCTCGCAATCAGAGACGGCCTGAGCTTCAGGCAGTACCGATCTCATGCATGGAGTGGAACTACCCCGGCTGGTGGAGGGGAAGGGTCCTTGGTCTCAATCTCAGTTTTAGTCTTGGTCTCAGTCTCAATCTCAATCTCAATTCTCAATCTTAATCTCCTCTTCAATTTGACACCCACGTACAAGCGCATTACAATTCTGGCACCTGCCGGAGAAGCGTTGAAGAGTGTAGACTGAAAATGAAGATCTGCCTTATCTGCTCGCACGGCGGCCATCTCACCCAGATGCTCCACCTGATGGAGGCCTTTGAAGGCCACGAGACCTTCTTCGTTACCTACAGGTCCGAGAGGACCCGGAATCTGGCGCGAAGGTACCTGCTGGACTACATAGGCACCAACCCGCTGAAAATGGCGAAAGCCGCGCTTGCCACCCTGATCATCCTTCTCAAAGAGAGGCCGACTCTTATCGTCTCCACCGGCTCCGAGATCGCCATCCCGGCCTTCTACCTTGCTCGATTAATGGGAATCAAGTCAATCTTCATCGAGACCTGGACCAGGATACTGGGGCCTTCGGGGACAGGCAGGCTTGTCTACCCCGTGTCAAACGTCTTCCTGGTGCAGTGGCCGGCTCTTCTCGCCAGGTACGGGAAGAAAGCCCGGTATGAAGGGGCGGTCATATGATCTTCGTCACAACCGGCGCGAGCGAATGGGGCTTTCCCCGCCTGGTGAAGCAGGCCGACGAGCTCACCGGCAGAATTGACGAAGAGGTGATAATACAGGTGGGCGCGGCGGACTACATTCCCAGGAACGCGCGGCACTTCGACTTCGCCAGCTCCGGAGAGATCCAGGGGCTCATAGAGGAATCGCGTCTCGTCATATCACATGGAGGAGTCGGCACCATCCTGGATGTTCTCGAACGGGGCAGACCGCTTATCGCGGTACCCAGGCTCCGCAAATACGGGGAAGTCATTGACGACCACCAGCTGCAGCTGGTCCAGGAGCTTGAAAAGGGAGGGAGATTGACCGCGGTATACGACACCGACGGTCTCGAAGAAGCCCTGCAAAGGCTGAATTCGAACACCGCCATATACACACGAGATATGCGGTTGGTCCAGGCGCTGAAAAAGTACGTCGCTGGATTTGAGCGGAAACCGCGATAACGACTCCCCAGAGCGTGGAGCTAATTCATGAACGAAAACCTGCACCAGCTTCTGCGATGCCCGGCCTGCCGCGCCGGCCTGGCAACGCCAGGCGGCCAGCTTACCTGCTTGAATGAGTCCTGCAAATGTACCTACCCTGTGATAGACGGAATACCCGTGTTGATCAATGAGTCTTCGAGCATATTCTCGATTAATGACTTCTTAGGCCGTAAGCCGACCTTTTTTAGACCCAGACACAGGCTCCTCAAGTTCGCCATTAAGCTCCTTCCGGATATCGACAAGAATTTCAAAGCCGCGAAGAACCTGAACTACTTCGCAAGGCTTCTACCTAAAGAGAGTGAGAGGCCGGTAGTAGTGATAATCGGTGCCAGTCATGCGGGCCGTGGAACAGAGGCGCTCCTGTCCAACCCGGGCATCAACTGCATCGAGAGCGACGTCTCCTTCGGTCCGCGTACGACATTGATCTGCGATGCCCACAGGCTTCCTTTCGAGAATAATTCGATCGATGGTGTGATTATCCAGGCCGTACTGGAACATGTCTTAGACCCATATCAATGTGTCAGAGAGATACATCGCGTCCTGAAGCCTCAAGGTCTTGTCTATGCAGAGAGTGCGTTTATTCAGCAGGTCCATGGTCAAAGGTACGATTTTACACGTTTCACGCATCTTGGTCACCGTCGCCTGTTCAGGCAGTTTGAGGAAATATCCAGCGGCGCTGTAGGTGGCACCGGGATGGCCCTGGCCTGGGCTTACAGGTACTTCCTCCTCAGCCTGGTTAAGTCCCACACAGCACGACTGCTGGTCGGAGCGTTTGCCCGCCTTACCGCTTTCTGGCTGAAATATCTCGACTATCTCCTGATTGACAGACCTGCCAGTCTTGACGCTGCATCAGCCTTCTACTTTCTGGGCAGAAAGGATGATCGAATACTGGAAGATAGGGACTTGATCAGGCTCTACCGGGGAGCAGCATAGCAGACTATCGAAGCACGAAATGGGACGCTGGCATGCGCGACTCAAAGCGATGCGTCCGCTCCGTAGTATTCAGGCACCAAAGCTGGTTCGTGAATTGGGAGCGGGAAAGGGAACAGTGCGCCTAAGAGTAATTCACGTTACCGCAGGCATGGCCAGAATGCCGCCGACTGAAGGGAATGCTCCGCTGCAGGTGGTCTTGAATATCTCCAGACACCTCGCAAGAAAGGGGCATGACGTAACTATACTTGACAGGAAATATAAAGCGGACGATCCTGCCGTAG
>JACUUS010000238.1 GCA_014859215.1 Dehalococcoidia bacterium
ACAAAAGCTGAGCCCGTGGCGAAAAAAACAGAGTGCGCTGGAGTCGCGTATGGACGTTCCCGAAATTGACAGCGGTGATGCTCTTCTCGCGGTTGTTTACGTAACAGGTGTAGGAATGGTACAGGTTATTGCAGGGTCTTACCCAGCCGTCCCAGCTTACGAAGGCTATGCGGTCCTTTATAAAGCCGCACTCCCTGCGGGTGCGCGGAATGAGCGGGGGCAAATCGAGGTCGATCTTCAGCTTTCTCGCGCGGGCGGCGGCCTTCGCGAAGATGTCCGGAACGTGATCGAGACAGGGGCTGTCTCCCTGGACCAGGCTTTTCAAATTCACGAGGACGTTTTGCTGCCTCGCGGTTGCCACAAGGTCGTCAAGCAGGTCAAAGATACGGCCCATCTTCTCGTCGAAGCCGCGCACCTTGGTGCGTGACGGATTGGCCGAGCGGAGCTTGTCTTTGAGCGGCGGGACGCCGAAAAGGGCGTAGGCGTAGTTCGCGACGTCCGGCGTCTCGAAAGTCAGCTCCAGGCCGCGCTTTCGCGCTTCCTTGCCGGCGGCGTTGAACAGCTCGATAGCCTCGTCGGAATTGAACCCGTACAGTATCTGGTCCTTCATTTCCTCCGTATGCGGAAGCAGGTGCGTGACGATGACAAAGCCGGCCCTGCACTGGGCGGCGAGGTCCACAATGTCGGGCAACTCGGCGATATTCCGCTTCATGGCGACAAACTCGAAACCGACGCGGGGGAGGTAGCTGCCGAGCTGCTCCTTTGTCCTGTTGAAGCGCTCGATATTGCGCACGACGTCTTCCAGGCCGGCTCCGTTTCGGATCTGCCGGAAGTTGTCGGGCTTGCAGGAATCGACGGAGACCACGATGTCATCGACGCCGGCCCTTATCAGCCTGCGGGCCGTGTCCTTGCTGAGAAGGGTGGCATTGGTTGTCAGGCTGAAGATTCCGTCCGGCGCCAGGTTCGCCTTCCCCAGCCGCACTATCTCGATAATATTTTCGTGGAGCAGGGGTTCGCCGGTCCCGATAAGGTTGATGCTCTCGACCTGCGGGAAAACCGGGACCAGGGCGCGGTAGGTGTCGAGACTCATGTCGCCTGTCTGCTCCTTGAGCGCATGCCGCATACACATGGGGCAGTTCAGGTTGCAGCGCGTGGTGATCTCTATATTCAGCTTCCTGACCCTGTCATCCATGCTTGCGCTCCCGGTTGCGGAGATAGGGTATACAGGCGTACATGACTATCTGATAAATGTTAGCACCATTTCCGGTCACGCTCAAATCCGGTCGGCAAAACTAGAAGCTCGCTTGCTTCCAAGCGAGCTTCTGTGCTCACTATTGTACAGGAATGGCTAAAGCCTCCTGCGGACCAGGTAGGAGGCCAGGAATTTCCTGTCGATGTTGGGTGTGCGATAGAGCTGGAAGATCATGGAATCGCGGTACATCAGCTCGAGGGGCCAGCCCTCTTCTCTCTCGATGGCGCGGGCGCCCATCAGCTCGATCGCCTTGCGGCAGCCATCGACTGCCGCGGGGGCGGCGAACTTGAAGGCGAGGATGGACCACTTGCCGCGCTTGGCGTCTTCATCGCCTTCGTCGTAGAGCTTGTTGGCCTTGCTGGTGATCGCGCGGGCCGCCTCGGCGTTGACCCACATGTCCGCGATGGGGAAGTGAACACCCTGGTACTCGATGATGGGGTGGTCCCACCTGATGGTGCTGGAGGTATACTCGACCGCCGTCTTGATGGCGGCTTCGCAGACGCCTACTGCCTGGAAGGCCTGGTTGCCCATGTGCTTGTTCATGCCGTCAACAATGGCGTAGAGGCCCTTGCCTTCAGGGGCGGCAAGCAGTCGCTTGTGTACCTTCACGTCCTGGAGCAGAAGCTCGTAGCGGGCGCAGCCCCACCTGGCTCCCATCAGGTCTCCCTCGCGGCCGCGAATAATGCCGGGCTCGTCGTCATTGACGATGAAAAGGGTAAGTCCGCTGGTGCGCTTCGTGGTATCGGTTTTCAGCAGGGCAAGATGCCACTGCAATCCGACGGGGCCGGGACTGCACATCGCCATCCACCACTTCGGCCCGTTGAGGTAGTAAAACTCGCCGTTGCGCGTCGCGCTTCCGCGCATTCCGCCCATGTCGACGCCTGATTCGGGGTCCGTGGCCCAGATAGTGCAGAACCCGCCGTCGATTGTCCTCTTGAAATACTCTTTCTTCGTCTTCTCGTCCGGGGTCCAGTTCTGAAGGATGTGACACCAGGGCTCGCCGTACGCGAAGGAGTCATCAACCCTGGGGGTGTTTCCGATCTTCGTTATCTCGGCTGAGAGGAGGCCGCACTGGTGTAAACTCCAGCCGGGGCCGCCGTATTCTTTGGGGATCACCCTGCCGTAGAAGCCAGCGTCAATTATGGCCTTGTGCAGGCCGTAGTACACGTCGGACATCTCGGTCATGGCCATGACGCCGCCCAGCCGGTCCAGCTGCCGGCGGTTGGGCAACCACCACTCTTCCAGGATATCCCTGGCCTGGTCGAGCTTCTGGTACATCTCGGGCGTCCACTCTTCCGGATGCTGGGCGGGATCATAGATATCGATCATTAGAGCTCTGCCTCCTTTAGTGTGGTTCTTGGGCGCGTGATGGATGCCAGATGCGGGTGCTGGCGAGGTGTTCCCGG
>JACUUS010000239.1 GCA_014859215.1 Dehalococcoidia bacterium
TTACTACCCGGACCGGCTCAAGTACCCGCTGAAGAGAGCGGGCGAGAGGGGCGAAGGCAAATGGCAGCGGGTATCCTGGGATGAAGCGCTGGACACCATAGCGGACCGGCTCGGGGATATCCGCGAGAGACATGGCTCTCAGTCGGTTGCCTGGGTGATCGAGGTCATGCCTTACATCAGGCTGGCCTGCGCCCTCGAGGCCACCATGATCAATCCCATCGGTTTCGGGGACGCCGCCGGCCCCTGCGCCGACCAGCTGAGCTACGGGACCCAGTACGGGCACCTCTATACCATGGATATGGCGAAGCCGGGAATGGTCGTCACCTGGGGCAGCAACCAGGCCGAGACCCGCGCCTACTACTGGCGCAGGATCAGGGATGCGATAGAAGGCGGCGCCAGATTTGTCGCTCTCGACCCGCGGTTCACGAGCACGGCATCGAAGGCGGACGAGTATATACCGATCCGGCCGGGCACGGATGCGGCCCTTGCCCTGGGTATGATGAACGTCATCTTCGCGAAGGGGCTTGAGGACAGGGACTTCATCACACAACACACCGTGGGACCGTTTCTGGTGCGGGAGGATAACGGCCTTTTCCTGCGGGAAAAGGACATCGTTCCCGGAGGGTCAGACAGGTACCTTGTCTGGAACAGCCTCACAGCCTCACCGGCCTGCTCTGATGAGAGGGGAGTAACCCCCGCCCTGTCTGGCCGGTATCCCGCGAACGGCGTCCACTGCAAGCCGGCGTTTCAGCTTCTCGCGGACCTGGCGGAAGAGTACCCGCTCGACAAAGCCTCGGACCTTACCGGTATCCCCGCCGGGACCATCCAGAAGCTTGCTCTCGATTACATTAACCGGAAGCCCGTAGCCTCTTACCGTTCCATGGGTCTGCAGAGGACCTTTCACGGCGACCTCTCATGGCGCGCGGTTACCGCGCTGGCCGCCGTCACCGGCAACATAAACCTGGACGGCTACTCTGAAGGCTACCGCCGCTACCTGTTCGACAACGACACGATTCTGTTCAGGGACAGGTTTCCCCGGCCGCTGCCGCTGCTTCAGGCCTACAAGGCGATAACCGCGGGCGAGCCTTACCAGATCAAGGCACTGTGGATCGCCGGACACAATTTCATGAACCAGAACCCGGACAGCGACAGGGTTATCAACGAGCTTGTCCCGAAGCTGGAGTTCATAATCGTCTCCGACATGTTCATGACCGATAGCGCCCGCTATGCGGACGTGGTCCTGCCGGCAAGCAGCTTCTACGAGTACCTGGACGTGGTTACGCCGCTGGACATCCTCAGCCCCTATATCCAGCTTCAGCCGAAGGTCATAGAGCCGCTGTACGAGTCCAGGCCGGACCGCGATATAGTGAACGATCTGGGTATCAGGATGGGCCTGGGCGAAGACTTCCCCGTGAGCGCGGAGGAGTTCGTCCGCCGCGTGCTCGAGTCCGGGCACCCCTCGATGGAGGGGGTGACCCTCGGGAAGCTGGAGAAAGGGCCGGTCGAGGCGGCCCCGTACTCGATGAAAGGCTTCGCAACGCCCTCCGGCAGGCTTGAGTTCTACCCCGAGCGCATGAAGGAGTTCGGCCAGGAGCTGCCTGTTTACCTGGAGCCCGCCGAAAGCGCGCGCAGGCCTCTGGCGGAGATCGATCCCGAGCCGCTGCTGGAGATGAGTCCCATTGATGCCGGGCTGAGGGGCATCAGGGACGGCGACATGGTCACGGCATTCAATGACCGGGGGCGCGTGAAGGTCAGGGCGAGGGTGCATGACGGGATAAGTACGGGTGTGGTGAATATCAACGAAGGCTGGTGGCGGCGCCATTTCGAGGAAGGCAGCTTCCAGTCCTTGACTCACGCGACGATCAACCCGGCCCAGATGGCGGTATTTGAGCCCAACTCGGCGATGTACGATAACCTGGTCGAAGTCAGGAAGGCAGGTGAGTGATGGCGAAGCGCTACGGGCTGGTTATCGACCTGGAACGCTGCATAGGGTGCCATACATGCACGATCGCCTGCAAGCTTGAGAACGGCATTGAGAATGGTTCCGGGATCAGGGTGGAGACCGTAGGGGGAGCGCACAGGGATACCCCCGGGGGCTGGCGCCCCCGGCTTCGCATGCACTTCCTGCCGGTACTGTGCATGCACTGTGATAAGCCTCCATGCCGGGATGCCTGCCCGCCCGGCGCCATTGTGAAGCGGGATAACGGGCTGGTCGTTATCTTAGAGGCGGACTGCAACGGGTGCGAGGCCTGTCTTCGCGCGTGTCCTCACGGGGCGCTGTTTATGGATGGGGGCAAGGGCGTAGTACGTAAGTGCGACCTTTGCGCCCACCGGATCGAGGATGGCCTCGCGCCATTTTGTGTGGTCTGCTGCGAGACTGAGGCTGTATCTTTCGGGGACCTCGCGGACCCGTCGAGTCCCGTTTCAAGGTTGATCAGGGAACGCGGCGCGGCGGTGCTCAAGCCGGAATTGGGACTGGGCCCGGCGGTGTACTACATCCCCACCAGGGACGGCAGGATCAGTTAGTCAGCGGTAAGAGCCAGCCACCTTCAAAATTACATACGGCTTGCGTGGGATTGCCTGTAGGGGCGAGTCGCCGACTCGCCCGCTTCGCACGGCGAAGGTAGGTGAAGGATGCCAGCGCCATCGCCAGTAA
>JACUUS010000240.1 GCA_014859215.1 Dehalococcoidia bacterium
GAGATTGCTTCGGGTCCTTCGCATTCGCTCAGTCAAGCCCTCGCAATGACGTGGTCGGAATGACGGGGAGATTGCTTCGGGTCCTTCGCATTCGCTCAGTCAAGCCCTCGCAATGACGTGCTGCTACGCGCCTCTGGCGCACTGCCTCGCAACAAACGTGCTCGTACCCCTGGCAAAGCACCGGGCGCGCCTGAGCCTGCCGGGGAATAGCGGGAGAGGATTCAGGATTTAGATATTCGTATTTCGAATTTCCCCCGTAGTACTATGGTGGGGTTGCGTGAAGAACCGGCTTCAGGGTATGATGGACGGCAGGCTGCTTTCGCAGAAGAGGGACTCCCGGCGGCGAAGCGGCTGAAACCGGGATAGAGCGGGTGGAAGATCAGAAGGTTCTATAGAGAAGAACGCGGCTTTACCCTGGTGGAGTTGCTGCTGGTGGTCTCCATACTGGGGCTGCTTGCGGGAATCGTGACCATCAACGTCGTGGGACTCTACGGCAGGGGCGAGGCCGAAGCATTCTACACGGATGAACGCACCATCCAGATGGCCGTTTCGGCCTTCTACGCCGACGCGCACGGCTATCCCTGGAACCAGGCCAACAGTACAAGGATACACAATTTCCCCACCTGCAACGGGCTCGCGTCCGATCTCCACCCGGGACCGGAGACGACCCTCGACAACGGGCGGGTCGTCCGGGAGGTCTGGAAATCAGCAACCGAGACCGTCCCGGCGGGCCCGGCTTCCAGCGACGATATTACGGCGGCTGCGATCTGGATCGGGCTGCTGAGCAACACCCCCGGCTCCGGCGCGCCCGGTGGCGACAAGGATACAAGCTCGCCCCTCCGGTATGAGCATGGTCCCTACCTCAACCCCTTCCCCAACTCGTGCAGCCCGATGAACATCTCCACCGGCAAGGGCAGCTACACGTGGATCGTGGGGAACCACGGCCGGGTGTACGGCGTCTTCGAGGACAGGGGGGTCTGGTACGCGGGGTTCAGCGGAAGATTTCCGTAACATTGAGATTGAGGATTGAGATTGAGATCAGGATTCAGATTCAGACTAAGGCTCAGGCTCAGATTCAGGCTCAGATTCAGACTCAGATTCAGACTCAGACTCAGATTCAGGCTCAGATTCAGGCTCAGATTCAGGCTCAGATTTAGATTCAGGCTCAGATTCAGGCCCTGTTCGGCCCGACACCACGTCGAGGCACACCTCCTTGCCCGAAAATACATGTTACCCGTGTGTTTAGCAAATATGTAACCGAACCCGGTTTGGACCCCGCTCTGACCCTCTCCAGCAGCGGCGGGCGACGAGAAATATCCTTCTACCGAAGAGCGGGAGAAGGTTGGGATGAAGGTTGAAAGCGACAGTACCTCTGCGAAACCCACCTTTCTTCAAGTAGTCACGCCCTACCTTCTCTTAGTCTCAGTCTTAGTCTTAGTCTCAGTCTTAATCTCAGTCTTAATCTCAATCTTAATCTCAATCTTAATCTCAATCTTAATCTCAATCTTAATCTCAATCCTTCATCTCAATCCTCACTCCTCAACATAAAACCTCGTCCCCTGCGTGTAACTCCCGTCAAGGTCTTTACAAAACCTCCCTTTTATGTTATATATATGCGGCCGGTTCCGGCGGGAGGTACGGTCAGGTCCGGTAAAGTGCGGTGAGATCGGGTGAGGAAAATGGTGGATATAGGAGAAAAGTACTATGGACACTGTGCTTTTCGTATGCTATTTTCACCATAGCAGCTACGAGGGGGTAACGAAGTGGAGAAGATAACAGTCTTTATAGTTGACAGGCAGACGCTCTACAGGCAGGGAGTGCGGCAAGCCCTGGCGGCGGACGAGGCGATTAGCGTTGTGGGGGACTGCCCGCCGGGAAGCGAGGCGCTCAACCTGGTGGAGGCATTCGCGCCGAATATCGTTCTCCTGGACGTCGATCTCCCGCTCCTGCGAGGACTGGACATAGGCCGGCAGATCACGACCCGCTGCCCGCAGTCCGCACTGGTCGCTCTTACTTCGAGCCCCGACGACGACCAGCTCTTCCAGGCTATCCGGTCAGGCGCGGTGGCCTATATCAGCAAGGAGATCTCCGCCGAGGAGCTGGCGGGAGCCATCAAGAGGGTCCGCAAGGGCGAAAGACCGATCAACGAGACGCTGCTCAAGAGGCCGAGGGCCGCCGAGCAGGTGCTGCGCCAGTTCCAGGACCTGTCGCTGATGGGGAAGGCCATGGAGACCCTGGCAACACCGCTTACCCCCAGGGAGACGGAGACCCTGAAATACGTAGCCGAGGGCTACTCGAACAAGCAGATCGCCCACGTGCTCGGGATCAGCGAGCAGACGATCAAGAACCACATTACGTCCATTCTCGATAAGCTCGATGCCAACGACCGCACCCACGCCGTGGTGCTTGCCCTGCGCCAGGGATGGATCGATATCGGCGAGTCAATGAAGATATAGCCGCCGGTGACGGGTGACCGGTGACTGGTTGATTGGTGACTGGTAACTGGTGACTGGCGCCCCCGTCGTAGGGGCATCCCGGTGGGATGCCCGCCATGTTCAATTCCCCGTTTTTCCTCAGCACGTCATCGCGAGGGCTTGACTGAGCGAATGCGAGGGACTTGAAGCAATCTCCACGTCATTCCGACCACGTCTTTAA
>JACUUS010000241.1 GCA_014859215.1 Dehalococcoidia bacterium
AGGGGTTCATGAACCTTACCCCGTACATCGCCAGCAAGGGGGCGATCGTCCAGCTCACGCGCGGTCTCGCCGTCGAATGGGCGAGGTTCAATGTGAGGGTCAATGCCATCGCTCCCTCCTACATCGAGACGGAGATGGCGAAGCGCGACATCGAGTCGGATGAAAAGGTCCTCCAGTTCAACCTGAGCAAGATACCGATGCGCAGGAGCGGAAAGCCTCACGAGGTGGCGGGGCTGGCGGTCTTCCTGGCGTCCGATGCCTCGAGCTTCATCACCGGCGATACCATCGCCGTGGACGGCGGCTGGCTGGCGTGGTAGGGGGAAAGTCCCGCATGATTGCGAATTGCCGCAGGCGACGCGGCAATCTGCGCTGGTACTGGGAGAAGAGAGATTCAGACTCAGATTCAGATTGAGACTGAGACTCAGATTAAGGCAGGCTTGCCTGCGCCCGATTCGCGAACAGGCGCAGGCGCGCCAAAGGGGTGTGGGGCGGCAACTGTAGCGGCGGACCGGCGGGTCGCCTTCGGGATAGCGGTGCGGAGGAGGCCACCGTAGGCGCAGGGTGGCGATCCGGATGGGATGGCGCGAAGAGCAGGGATCGTACGGAAGGCCAGCGTTTATCTCGCGGACGAAACTTGCTATAAGTCGGCATGGCAGCTTACATGGAGGTAATTCTACCAGTGGTGAGAAGGTACACGCAAAATACACCAGAATAAGCTCCGGTTATATGGGGCAGCTTGTTGAATGGCCTGAGGTCATCACCGAGGCCGAAACCGTAGAGGAATGTAGAGAGATGCTGAAGGATGCTGTGCGAGGGATGACAGCAGCGTACAAGCAGCAGGTGCGGGAGATCCCTCCGGGGGGAGACATCTGGGAACAGGTGCTTATAGAGGCATAGGTTGTCAGTCAAGCGCAGGGACTTGTTGAGACACTTCGAGGCGAATGAGTTTTTGGTGCTTCCATTCTCAGCTGGGCGCGAAGCGGGCGAGTAGGGCGACTCGCCCCTACAGGCCCCGTAGCCTCCCTCCAACCTCCATTCCGCACAACAACGCCTTTCCACAGACCCGTCACCAGTCACCAGTCACTGCTATATCTTCTGCCCGATGAGAAAGCCGGACGCGGTTGCTTCGAGGAGCTTGCCCGGTTCGGAGCAGTCCCCGGTAACATAGACCTCCGGCGCTTTTCCCGCAAACATATCCGCCAGCGCGCTGTTGGGCTTGAGCCCTCCGGCGGCGACCACGGTATCGGCTTCGACGAAGTCCGTCCCGCCCGCCCGGCCTATTCTTACCCCCTTCGGGGTTACCTCCAGCACCCGGGCTTCGGTCAGCAGCCTGGCTTCAGCTTCCTTTAGCTGTTTCATCCAGACCCAGCGGTGGATCATGCCGACATCCGACCCGATTCTCTTCGACGCCTCGATAATGGCCACCTTCTTGCCCCTGCCGACCAGGGTCACGCCCAGCTCACAGCCGGCGAAGCCCCCACCCACTATTGCGACGCGCTTCCCGAAAGGGAAACCGAACCGCAACAGCCACCTGATCACGGCGGGGCTATACGCATACCGGACCAGCAGGCCGCCGAAACGGGATAGGGTCCGTTTCACAGGGCCGCCCTTGCTTAGACCCCGTCCCGAGAACACCTGCTTGATGTCCCGGTGCTCGAGAACACTGTCTGCATTCCCACCCGGCACATCCAGAGAAGGGGCTGCTCCTCCGGCGGCGATAACCACGGCGTCCGGTTTCAGTTGATCGAGCAGCGCCGGGGTGACCTCCGTGTTCAGCCGGAGATCGACGGGGAGCTTCCTCGTCTGCCGGTCGAGGAACTTCACGACGTTGCCTATCCTTCGATTGGTTACGGCCGCCACCAGAAGCGTGCCGCCGAGTCTTGGCCCGCTTTCACACAGCGTCACCTTGTGGCCTCTCAGCGACGCGATCCTGGCCGCCTCCATGCCCGCCGGGCCACCCCCGACAACGAGCACCCGCTTGCTCTTCGCGGCAGGGGTCTCCGCCGGGTACTCCCACTCCCTGCTCTGCCGGGCGTTGACGCTGCAGAGGATGGGCGGGCTGTCGGAGTCCTCCATGCAGTGACAGCAGTTCATGCAGGGCCTTATATCCCGGATGCGCCCTGCCTTCGCCTTGTTCGGCAGATCGGGGTCCGCGACGAGTGCGCGCGCCATGTAGACCATGTCGGCATGGCCGTCAAGCAGCACCTTCTCCGCGAGGACGACGTCCTGGATCTGGGTGCCGGCCGCCACCGGGATGCCGACGTTCTTCTTGACGGCGTCGGCGAAGTAGACCCAGGAACCCTGGGGAACGTCCGTCTGAATGATAGGCACCGAGGCGGTATGCCAGCCGGACATGAGGTCGATCTGGTGGATGCCCGCCTTCTCCAGCATCTGCGCCATCCGGATAGTGTCGCTTATGGTGTATCCGCCGGGGATGAGATCCGCGCCGCTCAGCCGGCACAGGCAGGTGTAGTCCTCACCGGCCTTCTTCTTCATGTTCTCCAGTATCTCCAGCAGGATCCGCACGCGGTTTTCCAGGCTCCCGCCGTACCGGTCCGTGCGCTTGTTGGTATACGGCGAGAGGAACTGGGCGAGCACATAGCCGACGCTGGCTATGACTTCGACCGCGTCGAAGCCCGCCTCG
>JACUUS010000242.1 GCA_014859215.1 Dehalococcoidia bacterium
TGCGAATAGTCAAGAACGACAGGAACTATGGCTTCGCCGAAGGATGCAATATCGGGATCAGGGATGCCTTGAGCCGGGGGGCCGACTATGTTCTGCTTCTGAACAATGACACCACGGTCGCCCCGGATTTCCTGTCGATCATGGTGGATGCGGCAGAAAAGGATGAAAAGATAGGGCTGCTGGCACCCGTAATCTACTATTATAACGAGCCGGAAGTGGTATGGGAGGCGGGAGGGTCAGTAAACTGGTGGCTGGGCGGCATTCGCATGAACACGCAGTTAAAGGCGGTTTGTGACCGTGACGCGATAGTGGATACGGGTCTGCTGTCGGGAGCGGCCATGCTGATCACCAGGGGGCTGCTTGAGAAGATATCGCTGCTCAACTCGTCCTTCTTCTTCGGTTTTGAAGACTATGACTTCTGTATTCGCGCTCACAAGGCGGGATACCGCGTTGTCCTTGTCCCCGGGGCAAGAATCTGGCACAAGGTGGGCAGGGCCCGCGGCAAGCTGTCCGAGCATCCTGAGACCCGGGCAAAAGTCCTTTCTGCGCAAGGACTGTTCGAGATCAAGCTCCGCTGCAAGCTTTTCCGTAAACACGCTGTTATGCCGCCTTACCCGATTCCGATCGTAATGTATTTCCTGGTATACTGGCCGATGACAGGAGCCCGGCTATTACTGCGCGGCGATTTCGCAGTCTTGTGGCGTCGTATCAAGGGCATTGTAAGGGACCTGTACAACCTGCGTGCTTCAGCCTCGTGACCGGCGCAGTGGCTTGCTTCCTGGTTTCTATATAGGCCTTACTTGTCAGCTCGGTTTCTCGCACTCAATATGTATGAAAGACCTGAACGGCGGGACAAGCCTTGTGCATACGTCATACGCGCGCATTACGAGGTCCATCGGGGCTTGCCGTCTCCGGGAAGTTGTGTAGAGGTACTTCCTGTACACGATTGTCAGATTATTCGCTTCCAGCAAAGCAGATATTTCCTTGCTGGTGTACTCGTGTAGATGGGCCATCCTGAACTCACTGCCAATGAGGTCCGCCGCGTCAAGAATCGATCTTCCCATGAGAAGCCTGACGCGCTTGTAGAGGGCCGCGATATTGGGCACGCTCAGTATGAGTTTACCGCCGGGCCTCAATATCCTTCGGATTTCTTTCAGGACTGCGCTCGGCGGGGCGAAGATATGCTCCAGTACTTCACAGAAGATAATCACGTTGAATAAGTCATCGTCAAATGGCAGTGCCAGTTCTTCCAGGTTGCACCGCTTGAACTCGATACTGAATCGTTCACTCCCGGTTTCCATCCTGTCCGTAATGTCTATCGTCGAGATTCTGTATTGCGGGTACATTCGCTTGATGAACCAGGTAAAAGGTGTCGTGCCTATATCAAGGACACTGACCTGATCCGAGGTTCCCGGTATGGATGTGAACGTCTTCCTCAGCCGTTCACTGTGAACTTGAAGATAGTCAATTTCGGCAAGCGAGCTGCCGTTTAGAAGACCATCGTCGACAATAGTCTTCAGGAAGGCGGGAAATTCCCGGTCAAAAATTCGCTCTTTGGAGCACCTTTTTATCCAGCAGCCATTCTGGTCAATTTCCATAAATCATCACCAGCTTTTCGACAACCCTGCTCCAGTCAAACTCTTCTTCGGCGAGTGTCCTTGAGTTCAGGCCCATTCTTTGCCTTTCCCCGGCGTTCTCAAGCAGGTAGTTGATCCTGTCGGCGAGCTGCTGCTCGTTGCCGGGATCAACCAGGAAGCCGTTCCAGCCTTCCCTTATCTTGTCCGGGATGCCGCCTACCCTTGTGCCGATTACGGGCTTGCCCGACGAAATGGCTTCAAGGATGGCGAGAGGGTCGGCTTCGGCCAGCGAGGGCAGGACGAATATGTCGCATGCAGCGTACAGAGCGCGAAGCTCCTCCAGTGTTAGCGAGCCGGGGAGAATCACGTTCATTTGCAGGCCGTGAGTGCTCAGGAACTGATCAATGACTTTCCTGCTCATTGCTTCGTCAACGGCGGTGAATACCTCGGGCCCGGCCAGTATGAAAAGGGTAGCTCTCCTGCCAAATCTGTTCACGACGATGTTGGCGGCCTTGAGCAGGTGATCGACTCCCTTGATTCGCGCGATCCTTCCCGCGAAGAGGACACTGACCCTGCCATCCAGTTGATACCTTCTTGCGATAGCGGGGTCTTGTGCCCCGGGACTGAAATAGGAAGTGTCCACGCCGTTTGGCTGGACAACTATCTTCTGTGCGTCGACTTTGCCGAACGAAATAAATCTTTCGCGCGCTACTGCATTGAGGGCTATGATCTTCCGCACTCTCTTCATAAGGCAGGAGTCCAGCTTCAGGTGTGCCTTCTGGAACGGGGTCCACCCTTCGACGGGGTAGGCCCACTGGCTCAGGTGGCAGGTGTAGACCATTTTATCGCGCAGGCTCCTGTTGAGAGTGCTTACCAGCAGTCCCATCGAGGTAAGGTGGAGGTGGATGACATCGATATCCGCCTTGTTCCTGCGTAAATACCTGCTCACGCCGAGGGCAAACAGAACGATGTTAAGCTCTGCAACGAAGAAACGAAGGAACCTCGGTCTGCTCGGGACAGGGATACGTGGCACGTTGAGTCTTGCTAT